>NZ_KE386491.1:5115046-5432081 GCF_000427405.1 Flectobacillus major DSM 103 | reverse complement strand
GAACGCTATAGCCAAAGAAAATCATAATATCTGTATTTATAACGGAGTAGCTTCTACAAAAAATACAAGTATTTCCCTTAGTATATCAAGTTTTTGAGATTTTTTGGTTAAAAAATTCTAAGCATGTACATTTGTTCAACTTTGAAAAATTAAATTAATTATTTTCTATTTCAATATGGCAAATTCACTCTTCAATGATTTTCAGACTCACACAAAGGCTATCTGGAAAAACCAAGCGATCAAAGACCTAAAGGGTAAAGACTTTGAAGAAACCCTTTTATGGCAAGCCGAAGGCGACTTGCATATTGAATCCTATTATAGCCAAGAAGACATTACAGATTTACCTCTCGGTAACATCCAAAAAGCCCAAGTAACACAACTAACCCGAGCTTGGCAAAATCGAGAAACAATTGCATTATCTGACGAAAAAAGCACAAATTTACGCTGTATCAATGCCCTTAATCAGGGGGCAAATAGCCTTATTATCGACTTTGGTAGCCGATTAGTAACAGCTGTTGATTTCAAAATATTACTCAATCATATCAAACTTTCCGATACGCCAATTTATTTCAAAGTACAATCGCAAGGCCATGAAGTGATCGATACTTTAGAAAAACTCATCCCTTATCTTATGAAAGGAGGCGTACAAGATGATTTACTGTCTCACTGGATGCAATCGGGTAAAATAGATGATTTGGCATGGGGTCGTTTGGCCGACTCTATTAGAAAAGTACAAAATCACCCTCAATTTAAGGTGGTGCATCTTTCAAGCGAAGTGTTTCACAACGCTGGAGCCAATATCATACAGGAGGTAGCATTTACATTGGCCAATACTATTGAAGCTATCGACCAACTTACCAATCTGGGCTTGGAATTAAGCCAAATTGTACAAAAGCTAGAATTTTCGTTGGCTGTTGGGACTGATTATTTTGCTGAAATTGCCAAAATACGGGCATTCAAATACCTTTGGAGCAAGGTGTTGTCGGAAGGCTATGGATACGAAAATAGTCCTTTACCGATTTCAATTCAGTGCAAAACATCGGCGTATTTCGATGCGGCTCTTACCCCCAACACCAATATGCTACGAGCTACCACCGAGGCGATGTCGGCAATTATTGGTGGCTGCGATGCCCTAAGTATACATGCTTATAATGCTACTTACGAGCAAGATGATGATTTTGGACAACGAATTGCCCGCAATATTTCAACTATTCTAAAAGAGGAATCATACCTCGACAAAGTGATTGACCCTTCGGCAGGCAGCTATTATCTCGAAAACCTCACTTTTGCTATTGCCGAAAAATCGTTTGCTTTATTACAAGAAATTAGCCAACTTGGTGGTTCTATTAAGGCTTTCGAGCAGGAATGGATACAAAAGCAAATTGCTACTAATCAAGAACGTAGAGCTAGTAATATTCAGCTAGGAAAAGCCATTATGATTGGTGTAAACAAGTTTAGAGCCGACGAAAAACCTTTTATTTATCAACCCAAAACTCAGGTATCGGCTAGCAATTTTGCCTTATTGCCCAACCTTCGCTTGTCCGAAGTGATTGAGCAAGCTTAGTATATTTCTCCATAACAAAACAAAAGAGAATAGCTCCTCAAAAGGTACTATTCATGACTAAAACCAAGTATTCAATTTGTTGATTTTATGAAACCTAATCTTTCAAATATTCGCCTTCAGGAAGGAACTGTTCAGGATATTCAGCCAACTTCAGCAAAATTTTGGAAAGCTCCCGAAGGAATTCCTGTAAAACCGTATTTTACCCAAGTTGATTTGAACGATGCTCAACATCTTGGTTTTGCGGCAGGGCTTCCCCCCTATTTGCGTGGTCCTTATTCGACCATGTATGTACAACAGCCTTGGACCGTTCGCCAATATGCAGGATTCTCGACGGCCGAAGAATCTAATGCTTTTTATCGACGCAACTTAGCAGCAGGTCAAAAAGGGCTTTCGGTAGCCTTCGACTTGGCCACTCACCGAGGCTACGACTCTGACCACCCACGTGTAACTGGCGATGTTGGAAAAGCTGGTGTAGCCATCGATTCGGTTGAAGATATGAAAATACTCTTCGACCAAATTCCCCTCGACCAAATGTCGGTATCTATGACCATGAACGGGGCAGTATTGCCTATCATGGCTTTTTATATTGTAGCAGCCCAAGAACAGGGCGTTGCTGCTGACAAACTATCAGGAACAATTCAAAATGATATTCTAAAAGAATTTATGGTGCGGAATACCTATATCTATCCGCCCATTCCTTCGATGCGTATTATTGCCGATATTTTTGAATATACGGCTCAGAATATGCCAAAATTCAATTCTATTTCTATTTCTGGCTACCACATGCAAGAAGCTGGTGCTACTGCCGACTTAGAATTGGCCTATACCCTTGCCGATGGCCTCGAATACCTTCGTACAGGTATTGCGGCAGGCTTAGATGTCGATAACTTTGCCCCTCGTTTATCGTTTTTCTGGGCTATAGGCATGAACCATTTTATGGAAATTGCCAAAATGCGTGCTGGCAGGTTGCTTTGGGCTAAAATTGTCAAACAATTTAATCCTAAAAATGCTAAATCATTGGCATTGAGAACTCACTGCCAAACTTCGGGATGGTCGCTTACCGAACAAGACCCTTTCAACAACGTAACCCGAACTTGCGTAGAGGCCATGGCAGCGGCTTTGGGGCATACCCAAAGCTTACATACCAATTCGCTAGATGAAGCTATTGCTCTCCCAACCGATTTTTCAGCTAGAATTGCCCGCAATACACAACTGTTTCTTCAAAATGAAACTAATATTACCCGTGTCGTTGACCCTTGGGGTGGTTCATATTATATAGAATACCTTACCAAAGAGTTAGTTAATAAAGCATGGAGTTTGATTGAGGAAGTAGAAAGTTTGGGCGGAATGGCTAAAGCTATTGAAACAGGTTTGCCTAAAATGAGAATCGAAGAGGCTGCAGCTCGTAAACAAGCAAGGATTGATTCGGGAAAAGATATTATTGTTGGGGTTAATAAATATAAACTGAAAGAAGAAACAGCTATTGAGATTTTGGAAGTAGATAACCAAGCGGTTAGGCTTTCACAAATAGAACGATTAGAGCATATAAAAGCCCAACGAAATTCGGAAAAAGTAGCCGCCGCTCTTGAAAAACTCACCAATGCAGCCCAACAACAAAATGACAACTTACTAGCCTTGGCCGTTGATGCAGCCCGCGAACGTGCTACTTTAGGTGAGATTTCGATGGCCTTAGAGAAAGTATATGGCCGTCATAAGGCTATTATTCGTTCAATTTCAGGAGTATATTCAGCAGAAGTGACAGACGACGAAAACTTTAGAATTGCCAAAGAAATGGCAGATGCGTTTGCGAAACAGGAAGGTCGCAGACCTCGTATTATGGTGGCCAAAATGGGACAAGATGGCCATGACCGTGGGGCAAAAGTAATTGCAACCAGTTTTGCCGACTTGGGCTTTGATGTAGATATTACGCCTCTTTTCCAAACGCCCGAAGAAGTAGCCAAACAAGCTGCCGAAAACGATGTACATATCGTAGGAGCATCAAGCTTGGCAGCAGGTCATAAAACCTTAATTCCAGAACTAATTGCCGAACTCAAAAAATTAGGTAGAGACGACATTATGGTAGTAGCGGGTGGGGTAATTCCTGCTCAAGATTATGACTATCTATACAATGCAGGTGTAAAAGGTGTTTTTGGACCGGGTACAATTATTTCGATTGCAGCACAAAAAATCTTGAAAGAACTAATGGAGTAGTAAACATGAGTCATCCTGAATTTTGGGATAATTTACAATAGAGACCTCTTAATTGTATTTATTGAGATTCAAGAGGTGGACTATCGTGCTATTAACCAAATAGGGCGGTCGAAAAACTAATTTTGACCGCCCTATTTGATCTAAAATTCGAGATAACTTATGTTTTTATTAACCGACTTTCTTAGCTTTATAACCTTGTTGGAGTAACCAGTTCAATACTTTTTCTCTAAAATCGCCTTGTAGAATAGCTTCTCCATCTTTCACAGAGCCACCACAACCACATAGGTTTTTGAGTTTCTTGCCAAGTGCTTCCAAGTCGTCGTCACTTCCTACAAAACCCGTAATAAGCGTTACCTGTTTTCCTGCTCTAGCTTTTTTATCTAACAAAACCTTCAAATTTTGCTGATTTGCAGGCAAAGTAGCTACAGCTTCTTTTTCTTCAAAAGCATATTCAAACTCAGGATTAGTAGAATATACCACCCCCAAAGGGATTTTCTTATTTTTTGACATACTATTAATCGTATTATATCAAGCCGCCAACAACTTTGAGCGATTTTGGCTTAACTGAAATTTTTATTTCATTGGTATCTAATTGTAAAGGTTCGCCATCAAAATGAATCAATAATGGCTTTTCAGATTTTAGACTATATTCCTCCGACACCTCCATATCAATATACCTAGAATTGGGCAAAGTACCTCTAAACAACCTAACACCAATTATTGGAGCTGCTCCAAATGGAAAGGGTTTCAAAACCACCAAATCAATCAAACCATCATCAATTTGCGATTTGGGCGAAATCATAGCGTTGTTACCATATTGTGTAGCATTGGCAAAGGTAATTGAAAATGCCATTTTAGCATATTCATGACCTTGATGAGCTATTCGGTAAGATTCGGGTTTATAAGTCCGAAACGACTTCAACGACATTTTGGCATAGGTTTTTAAGCCTCTCGAATCTTGTTGAGCAAACTCATTGGCTACAAAAGCATCAAAGCCTACTCCTGCTGTACAAAAGAAGGGAATATCATTAACAAAACACGAGTCAATACGAGTAGTACCTTGCTGAATAGCAAATGAAATCGCCTTATCTAATTTCAAGGGAATATTCAGGTGTCGTGCCAATCCGTTTCCAGAACCAATTGGAATGATACCCAAAGCCGTTTCAGAGCCTATCAAACCACGAGCTACTTCATTAACAGTACCATCACCTCCTACTGCCACAACTTTTTCTATACCCTGTTGTACAGCCCGAGTTGCAATTTCGGTAGCATGGCCTGGATACTCCGTTAATATTAATTGACAATTTGCCTGTTTGTTGATACTCTGTATAATTTTATTTTTTCGTGCTGGGGTCGTAGTGCCAGACTTAGGATTCAATACAAACCAAATCATATAAGCAGTTCTCCGTTATTCATTTTGTTGTCTATTTCATCCATAATTTCTTAGAAATAGCTCTATTCTTCTGAAAACTCGGAAGTAATTAAGGGCGATATTAACTAAAAAAAATAAACATTATTACTATCATCAAGATAAACGATAAGTACATCAATCCATCTACCAAATAATAATCCTTGTATTTCTCTACAAATTCTTTGAATTTCATAAAAATAATTACCTTTAGGTAAAGTCAAATATATATTCCCAAAACTACTAAATTTTGAGGGATGTATTGGTCTATTCTTATAATTATTATCGGTGTTATACATTATTCTTTCATCACAATTACAGATTCTTCTTATGAAAAAACGATTTCTCTCTTTTATCCTTTTACTAATGAGTTTGAATGCTTTATCTCAAACCAATCAAGATAAAAAAACAATTCTGGATATTCTTGAGCGACAAACCCAAGCTTGGAATAACGGCGACGTAACTACCTTTATGAAAGGCTATTGGGAATCCGACTCGCTAATGTACATTGGCAAATCGGGGGTGACGTATGGTTATCAAAAAACGTTGGAGAGTTACAAAAAAAATTATCCCGACAAATCGGCAATGGGTACGCTAAAATTCACCATTATTAAAGTAGAATTTCAGTCACCAACTGTATGTTTTCTTGTAGGGAAATGGGCACTTACCAGACCCGAAAAAGGTGATATTGGAGGGCATTATACCTTACTTTGGCGAAAAATCAATAAACAATGGGTGATTGTGGCCGACCATTCTTCTTAATTTCGTTAGCAGGTTATTGGCTAGAAAAGTATCTTTGCAAACTCAACTATTAATTCCATTTACATGATTGCTCTTAACACAGTTTATCGTCATAAGTTTTCATTTACCCAAGATGACGTAATTTTATTCGCAAAAGTATCAGGCGACAACAATCCATTGCACCTCGATGCCGAATTTGCTGCTACAACCCAATTCAAACGTCCGATTATTCATGGAGCATTGGCTTCTAGTATTTTTTCAAAAATAATGGGTACTGAATTTCCTGGTTATGGAAGTGTTTACCTCAAGCAAGTATCAGAATATAAACGGCCAATGTTTGTAGATACCGATTACGAAGCAGTTTTTACGGTAATCAATATCGACGAAGCCAAACACATTGCCGATATTAAATGCGAAATAATGGATGTAGCCACTGGCAAAAAAACTACCGATGGCCTTGCTACTATTATGAATAAAGACCATTTCTAGGCAATAAAGCATAAAAAAAGGCTAGAATATCTCTAGCCTTTTTTTTGACTTAAAAAATTATTTAGTTTCGTTTTTCAAGTTCTGAACTTCAGTACGAATTTCTTGTGCCAAAGTTTTTAATGCTTGCATACCACCTCTTACACGAGTTCCTGCTGCTTGATTTCCTTTTTCATAGAATTTTTCAAAGTCACCCTCTAAGGACAAAATCAAGTCTTTTACTTCTGAGAATCTGCTCATATTTGTAATTGGATTTAGGTTGGATAAATGGTTAAAATGGCTCATACGAGTCCTGTACGCATTTTTTACAGCCGAAATATAGTCAATTTCCAAGATGTTGCAAATTCTTTTTAGAAAAAAAGAAGGAAATAGCACAAAAACGTATTAAAATTATGCTAATACAGCTTTATATTCTTCAGCTTGAGCTTTATAAACCCCTTCAGCTAAACGCTTTTGGATAACCTCAAACTGGTCCATTGTATACTCTACATCTTCAAGTGAATGTGACGCTGTAGGAATGATACGCAACATGATTTGTCCTTTTGGAACTACTGGATAAACCACGATAGAGCAGAATATACCCATATTTTCACGTAAATCTCTAATTAATGAAGTAGCAATAAGAACATCATATTCACCATGTAAAAACACTGGTGTTACTGGCGAAGTGGTGTCTCCAATATCAAAACCTCTTTTACGGAATCCATCTTGTAAGGCACGTACATTTTCCCACAATTTTTCACGCAATTCAGGGTGTTTTTTAATCAATTCCAAACGCTTCATTCCACCAATTACATAAGGCATAGGAAGAGCCTTAGCATAAGTTTGTGAACGCATATTGTATTTCAAAAACATGATAATTTCTTTTGGAGCAGCTACAAATGCACCAATAGCAGCCATTGATTTGGCAAAAGTAGAGAAGTATAAATCAATACCTTCAATACAATTAAGGTGTTCGTGTACTCCACGGCCATTAGCCCCCATTGTACCAAATCCATGAGCATCGTCAACCAAGATTCTAAAATTAAAATCTTGCTTCATTGCCACGATTTCGTCCAACGAACCTACTTTGCCCGACATACCAAAAACGCCTTCAGTAATAACTAAGATACCACCACCCGTTTCGGCTACTTTTTTAGTAGCACGCTCCAAGTTTTTGCGTAACGAAGCCATATCATTATGGTTAAACTTGTAATAAGTTCCCATTTTGGCTTTGTGCAAACGAATACCATCAATCAAACAAGCATGACATTCGGCATCATAAACAATGACATCGCGGTGGTCAACCATACATTCGATAATTGACATAACCCCTTGATACCCATAGTTCAATAAAAAGGCATCTTCTTTTCCTACAAATTCGGCCAATTGACGCTCAAACTCTTCGTGTAAATCAGAGTTACCCGACATCATTCTTGCACCCATTGGATACGCCAAACCGTAGTCAGCACTTGCTTGAGCGTCGGCCTCACGAACCTCTGGATGATTGGCTAAGCCTAAATAGTTATTCAACGACCAGTTAAGCATACGCTTGCCATTGAAATTCATATAAGGTCCTAGTTCTCCTGTCAACTTAGGAAATGAAAAATAGTGGTGACCAATCTTGTGGTAAGAACCAAGCGGCCCCATGTTGTTAACGACTTTCTCAAAAATATCCACTTTATATCTTTGTTTTAGATTTATGAATAATGCCAAAAATCTTCACAGCATTTATTGTTTTTCATCAAACTTGATAAAGTAATCTTGCCATGAAAATCTTAAAATAATCTCAAAGTTAAGGTATTATTTTGTATCTGCCAAATATTGCACTAAACAAAGAATAACAAGTCTACTTTTGCCTATTGCTTGCAATATTTCAAGAAGTTTTTACGCTAAATGTATAATTTAAGAATCGTTTTATAACTTGTATAAAAATTAGATTTTGGCGTACTTTTATTCAATTGTAAGATTTCAAGTTATCTACTTCTTAGAAAAATACAAAATGAATTATGGGCTTAACAACAAACCTATTTGTGTGTCACGACCAAGGTTTTATCATCGATTTTTTAGTCGATAATAATGAAATGCCAAGAGAGTTTTCTAAAAGTCAACTCAAGGCTATTCTCAAAGACGAAGATTTGTATTTGATTATTTTTACAGCACAAGCACAGGAAAAACAGTTTGTGATGTATTATATACAAGATTTTCCCAATCATATCAACGATATGATTTATTTGTGGCGGTACTTCGACCTTGAGGTTAGTCATCAAAACGACATTCATGTTATGCGTTTGGCTAGAAACAAAATTCATGACCTAATTGCTATGTCAGAAACGATGAAAGCTATTTTTAACAAAAATCGCTAGTTATTTTCTATCAATATATTAAGTAATCGTGCAAGTTTAGGTATTTAATTGTATTTATTAGTATGATAATCAATTATTTAACATTTTAACTTTGCACTCATCAATTAAGTATTTAATTTTTTCACAAAACAAAATCGAAGAAACCAATAATTAATGAGAAAAATCCATAAACTCCTAGTAGCCAATCGTGGCGAAATAGCTTTGCGTGTTATGAGAACAGCACGTGAAATGGGTATCAAAACTGTAGCTATTTACTCGGAAGCTGACAGACTGGCTCCACACGTAAAATTTGCCGATGAAGCCGTATGTGTTGGACCTCCTCCTTCCAATCAATCTTATTTGTTAGGCGACAAAATTATTCAGATTTGTAAAGACCTCAACGTCGATGCTATTCACCCTGGCTATGGTTTTTTGTCTGAAAATGCAGCCTTTTGTAAAAAAGTCACTGATGCTGGCTTACTATTTATTGGCCCTTCGCCCGAAAGTATCGAGGTGATGGGCGACAAACTCTCGTCGAAACACACGGTAGCCAAATACAATATTCCGATGGTGCCAGGTACACCAGATGCCGTTACCGACCGTGAGGTAGCCAAGCAAAAATCAAAAGAAATTGGCTATCCTGTTTTAATCAAAGCATCGGCAGGTGGTGGTGGAAAAGGTATGAGGGTTGTTGAGAATGAAGAGGAATTTGACGAACAAATGGACCGTGCCGTTTCTGAAGCAATTACATCTTTTGGGAATGGAGCGGTATTTGTTGAAAAATACATTACTTCGCCAAAACATATCGAAATTCAGGTATTGGGCGACAAACATGGCAATATCGTTCATTTATTCGAGCGTGAATGCTCGGTACAACGTCGTCACCAAAAGGTAGTTGAAGAAGCCCCCTCGGCTGTATTAACACCCGAAATCCGTGAAGCAATGGGGCAATGTGCCGTAAACGTAGCTCGTGCTTGTAACTATTATGGAGCTGGTACGGTCGAGTTTATTGTAGATGAAAAATTGGACTTTTATTTCCTAGAAATGAATACCCGTTTGCAAGTTGAACACCCTGTTACTGAACTTATCACTGGTGTAGATTTAGTAAAAGAGATGATTCGCATAGCTGAGGGACACCCGATTTCGTTTAAGCAAGAGGATTTACAAATTCATGGCCATGCAGTAGAGTGTCGTGTTTGTGCCGAAGACCCTCGCAATAACTTCTTACCCGATGTTGGTACTTTGCATACTTATGTAAGGCCACAAGGTAATGGGGTGAGAGTAGATGATGGAATGGAACAAGGTATGGCTATTCCTATTTATTATGACCCAATGATTGCCAAACTTATTACTTATGGCAAAGATCGCCAAGAGGCTATCGATAAAATGATTCGTGCCATTGACGAATACAAAATATCGGGTATCCAAACAACCTTACCTTTCTGTAAATTTGTGCTACAGCACGAAGCTTTCCTTTCTGGTAATTTCGATACACGTTTTATCAGCCTTTACTATACTCCTGAAGTATTGGATAGCCTTCCTGATGCCGACGAAGAGATTATTGCAGCCGCTTTAGCAGGGTATTTGGTCAATAACAAAAAAGAGGTGAAATCTACTTCAAGTACTGGTACCGCCATAGCCAAAAGCCAATGGAAAACCAATAGAACAGCATTACGATAAATAGTGTATATAAATTTTTAAATTTAACATAAATATTAATAGTCCCTAATTTAGTGAATTGTGATTGAGCGAATGCGTGATTATTGTTGAATATGATTTTCATCTGTAGAGATGCAATGTATTGCATCTCTACAGATGAAAATCTCGCCTTTTTTGATTAATAGTCAATAAATACCTAAGATTTGCGTATTTTTTTTCCCAATAGGGTACAATCGCACCCTATTGGGAAAAGCACTATGGTTTATCTCGTGAATCCCAACAAACATCAATAGGAGATCTCTTTTAATATTATCTAAAATTCGGGAGGACTCATTTTTAGACACAAAATATTACGTCTCTATTGCTGCAACATATAAGATTAATTGCTCAATCACAATTCACTAAGCTCGGGATACTACATGCTTATGTTAACACTGGTATCTATTTTCGTACCACTTTTATTTCAATTCTTCTATTTCTAGCTTTGCCTTCTTCTGTAGCATTGCTTGTCAACGGAACAAATGGTCCTTTACCATCAAAATCTATACGGATAGCACTAATACCACCTGCTACCAACAAATTTCTTACAGCAAATGCTCTTTTCAGTGACAATTTTTTGCTTTGAAGCGTATCGCCCGTGTTGTCGGTATGACCAATCAACTTAATTTGAACACGTGGATAAGCCGTCATAATTTTTACTAAGTCCTGAACAGTTTTATCGCCACCAGCAACAAGAGTTGAAGTATTTCCTTCAAAATTTACGTTATCGAGTGTAAACAATTGTGATGCTTTTGCACTTGAATCGCTCAAATATTTGGTGAATCTATCAGAAAAAGACCCCGAAATCACATCCAAAGCTTGTCCATTGGGCAATGTAATATTGACAGGCTTGATTTCAGGAATTGAAGTAGAATCAACTTTCGACAAGGTAGTGTCTTTGGGTAAAGCCGTAGTATCTATCTGAGCTCCTGTTACCTGCTCTACTTGCAAGCTATCACTAGCCTCGTCGGAATTACCAAAAGCCGATTTCCAATCATAATTCAACAAAAAATAGCCCAAACCACCCAACACCACAGCAATTAATGCAGCAGGAATCACCCATTTTGGCATAGGTTCTCGTTCTCTTGAAGCATTATCATAATCTTTATTTGAATATGTCACATAGTTATCTTCAATAGGCTTTGGAGCGGCAGGTGCTTGAATCGACTGCGATTTGATAGGAGCCGCCGAAGCAAATTGTATTGGCTTGATTTCTTGGCTCATAAAAACGCTCAACCCCAACACATCAATCATGCGTACTTGTAGCTTTTCAGGGGTTTCACCGATTAAACTACTCTTCAAATCCAATACAGCATTGGCCAGTGCCACTTTGTCGGCACCTTGAATAGCTACAATTTTGCCAAAACGCCCAATCACAACAGGCATAGCAAATGCCAATAATGAAGTAGCCGACGAGTTTCTAACACCTGCATACTGCGAAATCAAAGTAGCAATAGAACTTTTTTTATCAGGCAAAAGCATACTTACCAAGCTGTGTCCTTTGTCTGTCAAAACCGTAAAACTTTCTTTATCCTGTAAAAAACTAGGTAACTGCGTTAAAATACTTCCGTCATGATTGCCTTTTTGAATGGCATTCATGAGGGTAGTTGCACCTGCTTCATTTGAAGCCCTCTTCATTACACCCCCAATAATTGTAGGAACAAGCCCTTCAAGAGCCAACTTTACTTTGTCTTCTTTTTCTCCAACTATGAAGGCTGCTTTCTGACTTACTTCACCTCCCAATAGCTCTTTCAACTCTACTATTAAATTCATATCTATTCTTTTGATTAACCTTTTTGTCTTAATTGCCTCGTGTTATACAGCATACTAGGCGAGAAAACTGCATGACTCAATATTTTGGCTCAAAAATACAACCTCTCCCCGAATTATACCGCAAAGTTGGATAATATCTTATTAAATGAATTCTTTGCTTACAGGAAGTTCTTTAATAAATCCTGTTTTGGCCTTAAAAATCGAAAATCTGTATCAATTTTGGAAAAAATAATAAAATACAACCTACCGAACACTAACTTTGTGATTCTAACGATTTGGGTAGTAACAACTATTGTGCTTTTCCCGCTAAAATTTGCTACGCAAGGACGCAATCACAAAACGCAATGAAAAAAGTTTTATTTATCGACCGAGACGGAACCATTATCCAAGAACCTCCTGTTGATTTTCAAGTAGATTCTTTAGAAAAACTAGCCTTTTTGCCTAAAGCTATCTCTAACCTCCGTAAAATAGCCGAAGAATCTGATTACGAATTGGTCATGGTTACCAACCAAGACGGCCTCGGGACTGAGTCTTTCCCTGAAGATACTTTTTGGCCTGCTCATAACAAAATGATGCAAACCCTTGAAGGCGAAAATATCCTCTTTGCTCAAGTGCATATCGACCGCTCTTTTGAACACGAAAACGCACCTACTCGCAAGCCTAGAACGGGAATGCTTACCGCATATTTTGATGAATCGAAATATGACCTCAAAAATTCGTTCGTACTTGGCGACCGCCATACCGATATTCAGTTGGCTATTAATTTGGGAGCAAAAGCTATTTATATGGGCGAAAATGCCGTAGCAGATGAAGCATTACAAAACGCAACAGTTTTAGAAACAAACGATTGGGATGTAATTTATGAATTTCTTCGCTTGCCCGAACGCAAAGCTACTGTAGAAAGAAATACCAAAGAAACCCAAATCTTGGTAGAATTGAATTTGGACGGTAAAGGTAAGTCGAATATAGAAACAGGCTTGGGCTTTTTTGACCACATGCTCGACCAACTAGCCAAACACTCGGGTGCAGACCTTACCGTAAAAGTACAGGGCGATTTACATATCGACGAGCACCATACTATCGAAGATACGGCTTTGGCATTAGGTGAAGCGTATTGGAAAGCTTTGGGCGATAAAAAAGGAATAACTCGTTACGGCTATTTCCTTTTACCTATGGACGAAGCTCTTGTGCATGCAGCTATTGATTTTTCTGGAAGAAATTGGATGGTATGGGATGCCAAATTTAACCGTGAGAAAATTGGAGAAATGCCTACCGAAATGTTTTTCCATTTCTTCAAATCGTTTACAGATACTGCTAAATGCAACTTGAATATTAAAGCCGATGCCGATAACGAACACCACAAAATTGAGGCGATATTCAAGGCTTTTGCCAAGGCTATTAAAATGGCTGTAAAAAGAGATATCAAAGACTTGGATAACCTACCTTCTACCAAAGGTGTGTTATAAAATCAAGAACTATCCAAAGTTTAGCACACAAAGTATGTAGTTTTCGCTTTTGAATTTTATCTTTGTGGCATCAATATTCGACAATTCAATATTTTAAATCTAAAATACCAATACAATGGGCGTTTCAGGAGCATTATTTTTTACAGTTCTTTTCGTATTAGCTGCAATTGTTGGCACTAAATTGCAAAATATCTATAACGAAAGAGGTAAATAAGCATGAAAAATAGCTAGGCTCTTGGTGGTCTAAACTATTTATTTCGTAGCTTTTTAATTCTACTCATAAAAAAGGCAGTTATCTTCAAGAAGACAACCGCCTTTTTTTATATCAAACCTTCATCGGCAAAGCTCAGGTATTTTTTATCCGTAAAAATTAAATGATCGAGTACAGGTATCTCCAAAAAACGTCCTGCCTCTCGCATTTTTTTCGTCAAATCTTTGTCGGCTTGACTTGGTGTCAGATTGCCCGAAGGATGATTGTGCGACAAGATGATAGCACTGGCTAAATACTCAAGAGCAGCTTTAAAAATCATTTTGGGGTCGGCTACCGTACCCGAAACCCCTCCGCTGCTAATGCGTTCACAACGCAATACCTGATTGCCTCGATTCAGTAATATAACCCAGAATTCTTCATGGGGCAAATCCATTAAATAGGGTTTTAGGACTTCATAGCAGTCTTTTGAGCAAGTAATGCGTGGGCGTTCGGGTATTTCAGCTTCTTTTCGTCTTCGACCAAGCTCCAAAGCACTTACAATAGTAATAGCCTTGGCATCTCCTATTCCTTTAAATTTGGCCAAATCTTTTACCGTTAGCCGAGCCAGTCGATTAAGGTCGCCATCGACACTCTGTAGAATAATTTTACCAATATCTACGGCTGTAAGTTTTTGAATACCCGAAGCAATGAGAATACCAAGTAATTCGGCATCGGAAAGGGCTGCCTTTCCTTTGAGTAAGAGTTTTTCACGTGGGCGATCTTCTTCTGCCCATTCTTTGATATTGAGGTGTTCTGTAGAATATAAGCTCATGGCTGTATTAATTATAAGACATAAGTAATCGTACAAAATAAGCTTGGCTTCGGAATTTAATCATTAATTAATCATGTACGAAAGTTTAGACTTTATATCAGATTAGGGATTTTTGAATATCGCTCAAATAGTTATTTGCTCCATTTTTACACAATCAGTCAAATATCTGATACCTAAAATTCTCCTTCATTCGTCTACTACTAGGTAATTAATTAGTCTAAAAATACCATACCATTCTGCACCCTTACATAATTAGGCATTCCTTTGATACACTTGAATATCAAGGAGTATATCCTAAATTAGTGTATTATTTTTAATACAACAAAAAAGGCCTCATAATTAAATGAGACCTTCTGTAGACTTAGTATCTTAGAGCTGATTAAGCAGCAATTTTATTCACTAACTTAGCTAACTTTGACTTCAAGTTAGAAGCTTTATTTTTGTGAATAATGTTCTTCTTTGCCAATTTGTCAAGGGCAGAAGAAACTTTTTGATAGAGGTCAGAAGCTACTGCTTTATCATGAGTTTCACGCAAACGTTTTACCATTGTACGTGTAGTTTTGTGCTGATAACGGTTACGTAATCTCTTAGCTTCGTTCGATCTGATTCTCTTTAACGCTGATTTGTGATTTGCCATTTTTATTTCCCGAATAATATTGGTTTTCTAAATTGAAGTGCAAAGGTACAGAAAAAGTTGTAGTTAAACAATCAATTTCTTGTAATTTCTTCTGAGATAAGCAATAATATCCTTTTAATTGATAAAAAACGTTCTTTTGCTATGCAAAGGTCTAACAAATATGTTGGAATTCCTATCATCAGTTTATAACTTTAATCAGTTCTATTCATTTTTGAGGTATCTTTTCACACATATCTGTATACAACTATGCACCTACGCTCTGGTCAATACCTTTATTTGCTAGTATTTTTGCTGGTATCTATCAATAGCCCCTCGCTCAATAATCAGTCAACCCAATGGGGGTTTTATGGACATCAGCTTATTAATAGACTAGCTATTTTTACGCTTCCTCCTGAAATGATTGTTTTTTATAAAAAACACCTACCTTACCTCGCCGAACATGCTGTTGACCCCGACAAACGACGCTATGCTATTAAAGAAGAAGCTCCACGACATTTTATTGACTTGGACTATTATGGCGATAGTGCCACTTACCGCCTAGCCAAACCTTGGCCTGAAATTGTTCTGGTGTATCCAGAAGATACACTTTTGCAGCACGGTATTGTACCTTGGCATATTCAGCTAATGAAATTTCAGCTTACATCGGCATTTACCGAGAAAAACCTAGGTCGAATTCTTAAAATTTCGGCTGAGATTGGTCATTATATTGCCGATGCCAATGTTCCTTTACATACAACATCTAATTATAATGGACAAAAAACTAACCAAATTGGTATTCATGGTTTTTGGGAATCTCGGCTACCAGAGCTATTTGCTCATCAATATGATTTTTTTGTGGGTAAAGCTCGGTATATTCCGCATACTCAAAGTAGAATTTGGCAAAATATCCGTACTGCCAATCGGTGTCTCGACTCTGTTTTTATTTTTGAAAAAGCTCTTCATCAACAAACACCTTTGGGACAGAAATACAGTATCGACGAACGCAATAATATCAATGTAAAAAGCTATTCGGTAGGTTATGCCACTCAATATCATACCTTACTCAATAATCAGGTAGAACGACAAATGCGAAATGCAGTAAAAATGGTGGGCGATTTCTGGTTTACTTGTTGGGTAGATGCTGGCCAACCCGACCTAAATACACTAGGTAGCCAGCCATTATTAGATTCTATCAAAAAAGGAGAAGATATTGAACAAAAAAACTGGCTCCTACGGATTTTTCAAGCCCGAGATGAAAACTAAACTTTAATTCATGCCTTGGCCATACATGGCAAGAGATTGAATTCAAATTATCTATACCTTTGTAATATGAAAAATCAATTTAGAAAAAATACAGATTACAGAAGAAAAAATAACAGTGGTCACAAGCCAGCCAAGGCTATTGCTCATTTAGACATAGCCGACCATGCCTTTGACAAACCAACTATTGTACTCCATGCAGGCAAAGAGTTACCCCTCAAACGCTTTCACCCTTGGGTATTTTCGGGAGCAATTGCTCAAATTTATGGACAACCTACCGATGGACAAGTGGTGGATGTACTTGACTTTGGCCATAACTTTTTAGCTACAGGCCATTATCATGAAGGAAGTATTGCTGTAAAGCTATTCTCGTTTGAACCAACGGTTGCAGATGAAAATTTTTGGTTTCAAAAAATCGACCAGGCATTTCAAGTACGTAAACTTATTGATTTTGAACAAACTAACTGTTTCAGATTAATTCATGGCGAAGGCGATGGATGCCCAGGACTGATTGTTGATATTTACAATGGTGTGGCTGTTTTGCAGGCTCACAGCATAGGTATGCACTTAGAAAAAGACAAAATCGCGAGGGCTATTCAACGTGTTTTGGGTGAAAATCTTCTGGCAATTTATGACAAAAGTGTAGAAACACTTCCTCCTCAGTATGCCTCTGGTATCAAAAATGGCTATTTGTGGGGTACTTGTACTGTGCCACACCCTGCCAAAGAAAATGGTCATCAGTTTCTTATCAACTGGGAAACAGGACAAAAAACAGGCTTTTTCCTTGACCAACGTGACAACCGCTCGTTATTAGCCAAATATGCCAAAGGCAAAAAAGTTCTTAATTCATTCTGTTATTCGGGAGGGTTTTCTATTTATGCCCTTCAAGCTGAAGCGGCGTTGGTACATTCGGTAGATGTTTCACAAAAAGCTATCGACCTTGTTAATCAAAACGTTATAGCAAACTTTGGTGACAAAAACGCTCTTAATCATGAAGCTTATGCCGAAGATGTGATGAAATATTTAAAGGCTAATGACCAATTTTATGATTTAATCATACTAGACCCTCCTGCATACGCCAAAAGTATGGACGCTCGTCATCGTGCTATTCAGGGTTATAAACGACTCAATACGGAAGGTTTTAAACGGCTGGCCAAAGGCGGTATTATGTTTACTTTTTCTTGTTCACAGGTTGTTGACCGTGAGCTTTTCTACAATACTGTAGTATCTGCTGCTTTAGAGGCGGGTCGTCAAGTAAAGGTATTGCATCATCTTACCCAGCCATCCGACCACCCTGTTAATTTCTTTCATCCAGAAGGAAGTTACTTAAAAGGGCTTGTCCTTTATGTAGAGTAATAAGATAATCCCTGCTAATCATAAAGCCGAATGTCATTCAATAGATTAATATCAAAAAAGCGATCGAAAATTGTTTTTCGACCGCTTTTTTGATAAACAGTTGGAGAATAATCCTAGTCCCAGAATTTGGCTGACTCATGTTTGATGAATAAAAAGTAATATTAATCGACAAATCTAAATATTCTATTCCATCTGATTTTGCTCAAGAACGACTTATTAGGGTCGAGCGACATCCAAACGAATACAGCTTTTCCTACAATATGGTCGGCTGGTACAAAGCCAAAGAATCGAGAATCTTCAGAATTATGGCGATTATCACCCATCATAAAATAGTAGTCTTGTTTGAATGTGTAAGAAGTTACAGGCTTTCCGTCAATAGATACCTTATAATCCTTGATTTCTACATTCTTATTCCCTTCATAATATTTGATAACGTATTTATATTTATCAATATTGACAGAATCCAACTTAATCGTTAATCCTTCTTTAGGCACTTGAATTGGGCCAAAATTATCACGATTCCAATTATAAAGTGTTGAACTCATTGGTGCGTCCTCTTGGTGAATAATATTAGGGCCTACTTCCATTCTTTCACCTTTTGGCGAGATAATTGGCTCAATTTGTTTGATCCCGTCAATTTGCTTCAACTTAGCAATATTATCTTGGCTTGTATTGACAACATAAATAAAGTATCCTTTTTTCATATCGGTCGAGTCGCCCTGATATGGGCCTACCAAGTTATTGTTTTCATGCCCCATTGCATCAATACCATTAAATATACCGAGTTCTTCAAACGGAGTAATATCGGTAATTTCTTTGGTTGATTTTATCAAAAAGCCATGTTGCATTTTCGGAGGGTTCACAGCGGGCTTTCCGTCTAAATACAACTGAGTATTTTTAATTTCAATTACATCGCCAGCTACAGCTACACAACGTTTGATATAATAAGTACGTAAATCGACAGGGGCATTTTCGTCGGGTGCAAAGTTAGGTACGTTAAATACCACAGCATCGCCACGTTTTACTTCCGAAAAGCCCGGCAAACGATAAATAGGCAGATCTAACCAAGAAAGGTAAGAAGGAATATTAGTACCCCAAATCTTTTGGTGAGTAAGCGGCACTTGTAGAGGTGTTTTTGGGGTTCTTACACCATAATGTAACTTACTTACAAATAGGAAGTCACCGACCATCAAACTACTTTCCATAGAAGAAGTGGGAATGGTGTAGGCTTCAAAGAAAAAGAAACGAATTAATGTGGCAGCAACTACCGCAAAAACTACAGAATCGACCCACTCACGAAGGGGTGATTTTTTAACAGGCTTTTTTTCGGACATTTTGTATGAATAAAATTTCTTTAATTTATGATAACCAAACAGCTCTAAGCCATTGGTTTTAGTACAAAACTGAGGCTTTACTAAGTACAAATAATAAGTCGAAAGATGGTACGAAGAATTACAACCAATCTATTTTTAATTCGCCAAAAGCTCGTTCATACCAAAAATACCTTTTTTACCTACAATCCATTCGGCGGCTATTACAGCACCAAGGGCAAACCCCTCACGGCCGTGTGCTTGATGTAAAATTTCGATTTGGTCAATATCCGAAATATATTTCACAATATGTGTTCCGGGTACTTTTCCTTCACGAGCCGACCAAATAGCCACTTCATTTTGGGCAGGGATTTCGTTGTTAATCCATTTATCTTTACCTTCCAAATTTTCAATCAAACCTTCGGCTATAGTGATAGCTGTACCACTTGGCGAATCTTTCTTTTCGGTATGATGGATTTCGGTGGTTGATACAGTATATTGTTTTTGTGGGCTCATCAATCTTGCCAACATTTTATTGAGTTGAAAGAAGATATTTACCCCAATTGAATAATTAGATGACCAGAAAAACGCTCCTTGTTTTTCAAGTGTTAGGGCTTCTATTTCAGGCTTTTTTTCGAGCCAGCCTGTTGTGCCACAAACCACAGGAATACCTTTTTCGATACAAGACTTTACATTGTCGAAAGCAGAAAGCGGATGACTAAATTCAATGACAGCGTCAACTTGAGAAGCACTTAGGGCATCGAATTCGCTACGGTTATTTACGTCGATTCGAGCTACAATGTTATGACCTCGACTCAGGGCGATTTTTTCGATAACCTTACCCATCTTGCCATAGCCGAGAAGTACAATATTCATACTTAAATAATTATGTATTTGTGTGAAAAGGAATATTAATCCTACGATTTTACCAGATATTATTTAAAAGCCAAGGTCAATTTTGCTCCAAACACAGGCGACATTACATTGGGGCTACTCAATGAAGGTTGCACCTTTAGCGAAATGTCGTCAGTTAGGTCGAAAGTCTTTAAATGAGCCGTTACGTTAGCATCTACGATATTAGCAGCCCAAACCACCAATAAAATTAGGTATGAGCCATCACGGTAGCGTCGATAAACATCTACTCGTTTTTTCAACTGAGCTGCTGTTAATTCTCGTGTTGTTCCATCAAAATCTACAACAGGAACTGTTGCAGTTGAGCTTAGATTATAGGCTGTTTTGTAACTAGACAAAAACCTCACATATTTTTGGTTGTTATCTACGATAAAATAGATATTTACCCCAAAAGCAGCAGCCACCAAAGGCACTTTCCAATATTGACGATTATAGATTTGTCCCCAGCCGGGTACCATTGCCGAGCGAATAGTAGCCACATGTGGAATAATCTTGTACTTAGCTTTTGTGGTATCTTTGGGTTCTAGCACTTTTGCTAGTTCCGAGTTTTTAATTTGATTAGTATCGGCTCGAAGAATTTGGGCGTTGCCTATTAATCCACTCAATACGAATAAATTAATGAATACTATTCGAGCCAAAAATGATTTTTTCATCCTTTTCTAGTCTTAAAATTCTTGCAAAGTTGACTGAAAATATGCGAAGCATCAACGCTTTAACAAGATTTAACATGATTAAGGCCTAATACCATACAACTGTATTAGACAAGACTA
Organism: Flectobacillus major DSM 103; assembly: GCF_000427405.1. Taxonomy (NCBI): domain Bacteria; kingdom Pseudomonadati; phylum Bacteroidota; class Cytophagia; order Cytophagales; family Flectobacillaceae; genus Flectobacillus; species Flectobacillus major. The sequence continues at coordinate 5,411,164 of NZ_KE386491.1, read as the reverse complement.
GGCTTTTATCGACAACAAAATCTTATCTAATTCTTCTTGTGAACTAAATGGAATTTTTATTTCACCTTTGCCTTTATCATCTGCTTTCACAGTAACTTTCGAGCCAAAGTAGGCTTGTAAGCGAAACTGTAAGCTTCTGATTTCTTGCTTAATACCACCTTTTTTATCTAACCCTGCCGCCATCAAGCTTGCATTAGAAAGCTCACGAACAGCTTCTTCTACTTTTCTTACCGACCATTCCTCGGCAATTGTTTTGTTGAAAATTGCCAGCTGGTGTTCACGATTGTCGATATTAATAATCGCACGAGCGTGTCCCATTGATATTTTATTGTCTCTTAAAGCTACCTGAATAACATCGGGCAATTTCAGCAAACGAATATAATTATTGACAGTTGTACGATTTTTACCGACACGGTCGCCTAATTCCTCTTGTTTCAGGCTACATTCGGTAATCAAACGCTGGTAACTCAAAGCTATTTCAATAGCATTCAAATTTTCACGCTGAATGTTTTCAATCAATGCCATTTCTAGCATTTGTTGGTCATCGGCGGTGCGAATATAAGCTGGAATAGTACGCAAACCTGCTCTTTTAGAAGCCTGTAAACGACGCTCACCCGAGATTAGCTGGTATTTATTAGCACCAATTTGACGCACTGTGATAGGCTGAATGATACCTTGCACACGAATCGAGTCGGCTAATTCATTAAGAGCCTCCTCGTCGAAGTGTGTACGAGGCTGGAAAGGATTGGTTTCAATCAAATCCACCGAAATCTCATTCATCGAACTAATCTGCTCAAGCCTTTGCGGGCGCTCGATTGGCGTTGGATTGGCTGGGCGTGCATTGGTAGTTCCATTTACTGAGTCGGAGTCCTGTAACAAAGCCCCTAAGCCTCTGCCAAGTCCAACACGTTTTTTTGCAGGTATTTCCACTTTACTCATCTTTTAAGCATTTATAATGTTTTTGTAGTCTTGTTTTCTTCAACAGCTACCCTATTCCTGAGTTACGTATCCGTTTTTTGCCAAAATTTCTCTGGCCAAATTAAGATAACTAATCGCTCCTTTACTTTCTGAATCATGTGCAATAGCAGGTACGCCAAAACTTGGCGATTCAGACAACCTAATATTTCGAGGAATAATGGTATTGAATACCATATTTTGGAAATGAGAAGTTACTTCGGCTACCACCTGATTAGACAAACGTACCCGTAAGTCGTACATTGTCAACAAAATACCCTCAATTGTCAAGGCAGTATTCAGTCTTGATTGAATAATTTTGATGGTATTCAATAATTTTCCTAGCCCTTCCAAGGCAAAGTATTCGCATTGAACAGGAATAATTACCGAATCGGCAGCAGTGAGGGCATTAATAGTTATTAAACCCAAAGACGGTGAACAGTCAATAATTACAAAGTCATATTCATGAAGAACGGTTTGTAGGCATTCTTTCATTCTTTGTTCTCGGTCACGAAGATTAATCATTTCGATTTCGGCACCTACCAAATCAATATGAGAAGGAATCATGTGCAAATAAGGCAAATCCGTCTCAATGATAATATCTTGAACCTGAACTCCATCTACCATACACTCATAAATTGAGTTTTCAATTTCCTTTGGATTATAACCCAAACCAGACGTAGAATTGGCCTGTGGGTCGGCATCTACAATTAAAGTTCTGAATTCTAATGCCGCAAGGCTTGCTGCTAGGTTGATAGTGGTAGTAGTTTTACCAACTCCTCCTTTTTGGTTGGCAATCGCAATTACTTTCCCCATTTGATTTTCTGAGTTACTTGTTTCAGTTACTGATTATTAGTTATCCAGTTATAGGTCATTTGTATATGTACATGAATCTGGTGAAATATCAATGCCAACAAACAACGGATAACGAATAACAAATAACGAATAACTCAATCCGTCTTCAAATATCAGTGTTTCAAGCCAGATTTACAAAAAGTGTTCCACAAATGTTTCACGAATATAAAAAATCTTTGTAGAAATACACTATGATATAGTATTGAATACTGACATTAAGTGAATGGTAAATTTTATGGTTATTGAATTATTTATTTTTAGCGTACTTTTTGAATTAGCAAAAGTCAATTAATTATACGAATTTTACCTTTTTTTACGGCTTATTTGATTTATTTTTTGATTCCCTCTAAAATTAAAATTGACGAAGAAATAGGAAAAAATTGTTTCAAAGGCTTAATAAGGTTAATTTAGTATGTTTTTTACAATAAAATATGATTAATTCTGGTTTATTGGCGTAGTTTTAAACGAATTAACCTTTATTTAATTTTTGAACATAATCATATTCTGTATTGAACAAAAGCATTATATTCACTTAACAAATAACAAACTATATTCTTTAAAATATATGATATCAAACAATTTGCCCGAAACTGCAATCGAAGAAAAGAAGGGCTCGTTTCCTAAAGCTATCCCGTACATTCTTGGCAATGAGGCCGCTGAACGATTCAGTTTTTACGGAATGCGTTCCATCCTATCAACCTTCTTAGTTGCCCAATTTTACAATCCCAATGCTATTCCTGCCCTTCAGGCTGTTGCCGAAGCAAAATCCAACGAGAAAGTTCACATGTTTGTTGCCTTAGCATATATCATGCCTATGGTAGGGGGGATTTTGGCCGACTGGTTTTTTGGTAAATACAAAGTGATTTTATACGTTTCGATACTGTATTGTTTTGGCCACTTAATGTTGGCTACTTTTGAAAAAGACCTTAGTATGTTTTCGATTGGTCTTATTGTAATTGCGGCCGGTGCTGGTGGTATCAAGTCATGTGTTTCGGCCAATGTTGGCGACCAGTTCGATGCTTCAAACGAGCATTTGATGTCGAAGGTATATGGTTGGTTTTATTTTTCAATTAATACGGGTTCGGTAGTATCCAATATCCTTATTCCTATTATTTATGTCAAATACGGTGCTGCTTGGGCATTTGGTGTTCCTGGTATTTTGATGGCTCTGGCTACAATTATTTTCTATTTGGGAAGAGGTAAGTATGTAAAAGTACCACCGATGGGTATCAACCGCAACAATTTTGTGTTTATTTCGGTACATGCACTTTTGAATATAAATAAAAAACAAAAGGGTGAAAGCTGGCTAGATGTTGCTAAAACAAGCTACGACCCCGAAAAGGTTGAAGGTGTAAAAGCCGTTTATCGTGTTTTGGCGGTATTTGCCTTTATTCCGATTTTCTGGGCATTATGGGATCAAAATTTGGCTGAATGGGTATTACAGGCTACCAAATTAGATTTGAACACAGGCTTAGGCTTTGCATTTTTACCAGAGCAAGTACAAGTACTCAACCCTTTATTTTTGGTAAGTTTTATTCCTGTATTTACTTATGTGATATATCCATTCTTTGAAAAATTAGGTATTAAAACTACGCCATTACGTCGCTTGGGGGCTGGTTTTTTCCTTACGGCTGTATCATTTGTGATTATTTCGTTGATTCAAACCAGTATTGATGCGGGTAATCATCCATCTGTTTGGTGGCAAATTTTAGCTTATTTGATTTTGGCTTGGGGCGAAATTATGGTGTCTATTACGGGGCTTGAATATGCTTATACCAATTCTCCCAAATCAATGAAAAGTACGATGTCGGCAATTTGGTTTTCGACCGTATCTATTGGTAACTTGTTTGTATCGTTGATTAATGAAAATATTGCCAATGGAGGATTCTTTGCACAACTAAGCGGAGCTTCTTATTTCTGGTTCTTTACGGGCTTAATGTTTGCTAGTACTATTTTGTTTTTTATTATTGCAGGGCGTTTGAAAGAAACACGATATGTGGGTTAATTACATATAAACTAGCAATGATAAGCTAACAAACATGTGTCATACCAAAGTTAGTGGTGATGAAGGTGTCACCAAACACCACCTCAGTATCTATGTACCATTGAGCGCTCGGTTTAAGTCATTCACTATCACATATTATTTTGCAAAGATAAATCTACAATTGAGTGATTATTTTTAGATATGATTTTCACCAGTAATGATGCAATGCTTTGCGGCTAAAGATGTGTTGTTATGTAACAAAAGGCGTTCGAAATTAGTTTTTCGAACGCCTTTTGTATGAATAGCTAATAATTTTCTATCAAACGACCTTATGAATCCCAACAGACACAAAGAGGTGATCTATTTTAATATTACCTAAAATTCGGGATGGCTCATGTTTACTTTAATTGAAGAATCAATTATCTACTCTCAAAATATATCATGTCATTTATATTGCATTTTATGCAATTGGGCATACCAGCCGTCTTTTTCCAGTAAGGTTTCATGAGTACCTTCTTCTTTTATTTCGCCTTTGTCTAATACCAAAATTTTATGAGCATTCTGAATAGTCGATAAACGGTGAGCAATTACAATGGCTGTACGCCCTTTCATCAATTTAGCAATTGCATTCTGAATCATCTCTTCGGTTTCGGTATCGACCGACGATGTGGCTTCATCGAGTACTATTATTTTAGGATTATGCACCAAAGCCCTCACAAACGAAATCAACTGCCGCTGTCCTACCGACAACGTTGCTCCCCTTTCCATGACATTGTACATATAGCCTTCAGGAAGTTTTTCGATAAACTCATGAGCTCCTACTAACTTGGCGGCTTCTACAATTTTTTCTCTTGTAATAGATTTATCACCCAAGGTGATATTGTTCTCGATGGTGTCCGAAAACAAAAACACATCTTGTAACACCACGCCTATTTTACTTCTCAGACTACTCAATTCATAATCATGTAAGTTACGCCCATCAATAAAGATACTTCCCTTATTAATTTCATAAAATCTACTTAGCAGATTAATTGTCGAGGATTTGCCTGCTCCAGTTGCACCAACCAAAGCAATGGTTTCGCCTTGTTTTACTTCAAAAGAAATATTTTTCAATACATATTCTTCATCATTATAGGCAAACCATACTTTATCGAATACCACATCGCCCTTGAGGTTGTCGGCACGATACGAACCGTTATTGGCCACATATTCGTCGGAATCTAATAATTTCAAAATTCTTTCAGTCGACACAATACCCATCTGTAAGGTATTGAAACGGTCGGCCAAAAAACGAATCGGTCTAAAAAATAGGTTCATAAACATGATAAAGGCTGTTAATGTACCCAATGTTATATCATGGCTTAGTATTTGTTTTGAGCCAAACCAAACAATCAGCCCTGTGCCTGCTGCCAATATGACATCGGCTACAGGAAAATAAACAGAATATGCCCAAATAGAACGAATATTGGCATCTCGGTGGGTTTTGTTGATAGCCACAAACTTTTTGTATTCCATATCTTCAGCACTAAATGCCTGAACAATACTCATTCCTGTGATATGCTCTTGTACAAACGAGTTTAGGTTGGCAACGGCCATACGTACTTCATTGAAGGATTTTTTGATATATTCCTTAAAAATATACGTTGACACTACCATAAATGGCACTGTTAGCAAACAGATAACAGAAAGCCGCCAGTCAGTATAAAACATTACTCCTGTAATCAAAACCAACTGTAGAATGTCGCCAGCAATAGAGGCCAATCCCTCAGAAAAAACATCATTGAGCGTTTCGATGTCTGAAACGGTTCTTGTCACCAATCGGCCAATTGGGGTATCATCAAAAAACTTTAACCGCAAGTACAAAATCTTTTGATAAAGCTGTACCCTAATATCACGAATTACCGTTTGTCCAAGCCAACCAGCCATATAAGAAGTAACAAATTGTAATAAACCCTGCACCAGCAATACACCTAGCATGGCCAAAAGCATTATGGTCAGGCCATTATAATCACCTTTGGCTATTTCATTGTCGATAGTCTGTCTAATCAATAATGGATTGAGTGGTACTACACAAGCCATTACCATTATTAGTAGAACCAACGACCAAAAACGTAACTTGTAGGGCTTAATGAATCCATAAATTCTCCTTAAAATCTGAAAATCAAATATTTGACCGCTTTTTTCTTCCTGTCTCAATGTTTTTTTGGGTAAATTAATTACAAAAATTATCCTTACAACTGCTTAAAATTAACACCGCCTTCCCATAATTAGTTTAGATTTGCAGAAAAATAAAGCCATTACACTAGGGCAAAATCTGTTTAGAGCGTTTTAAGCCTTGTGTATGTCCCCAATATGCCCCATGTATTGTTGGGTGTCGTAAACCATAAAAACAGTATGATAAATTTAGAATATATCACCTCGCAAGTTGCTTTATTGGCACGTCAAACAGCTATTTTTGTCAAACAAGCTGCCTCTGAGTTTAAAAGAGAGAGCATCGAATACAAAGGCTTAAACGATTTGGTTTCGTATGTTGACAAACAAGCAGAAGAACGCCTTGTGGCTGGGTTATCCAAAATTTTGCCCGAAGCAGGCTTTATTGCAGAAGAAGGAACAGCACAAAAAACAGACGACCAAGAGTTTGCTTGGATTGTCGACCCTGTAGATGGTACTACCAACTATATGCACGGGCTACCTGTTTTTGCTATTTCGATTGCCCTAATGCACCACAATCGGATTGTTAGTGGTGTAGTTTTTGAAATCAACAGAGAAGAGAGTTTTACGGCATGGCTTGGCGGTGGAGCGTACCTTAATGGTACAAGAATCTATGTTTCATCGGCCAAACACCTGAAAGATAGCCTCTTGGCTACAGGATTCCCTTATTATGATTTCAAGCAAACAGACCAATATTTAGCTATTTTAAAAGAGCTTATGCAAAAATCGCATGGCTTGAGACGCATGGGGTCGGCGGCTGTAGACTTGGCGTATACAGCTTGTGGGCGATTTGAAGGTTTTTTTGAATATAACCTCAAACCGTGGGATGTTGCAGCAGGTACTTTGATTGTACAAGAAGCAGGAGGCATTGTATCGGACTTTAAAGGAGGTGATGATTTTGTTTTTGGCCGTGAACTAATTGCTGCTTGTGGTATGTTTAGTGAATTGAAGGATGTGATAGAAACACACTGGAATCAAGAATAATAAGGATACAAAACCCTTCAATATTATTATGGAAAGCTTCATTATTGGACTTATATTTGTTGGTGCAATAGCCTATTTAGGCAATATCGTGATAAAAAACTTTAGCCTTAAAAATAAAGCTGGTTGCCCAAAAGGTTGTGGCTCATGTGCTGCCGCTGATGTCGATAAAATTATTGCCAAAATGGAAAGCCAAGCAAGTCAATAACATAGGATTGATATATTCATTCAAAACGCTCTTGAACAAAACTCAAGGGCGTTTTTTATGGCTTTGAGCCTAACATAAAAAGCAGTGCATCCATCTCAGTTTTTTCCAATAACTTTGTACATTGTATCAAAACCGAAAAACTCATTTACACTATGCAAATACATATTTCTAAAAACCACGAAGAACTATCTGATTTTACGGCCCAGTATTTAGTCGATTTTATTAAAAACAAACCCAATGCTACCCTTGTATTAACCTCGGGCGACACCCCAAAATTAGCTTACCAAAAAATGGCTGTATTAGGTAAAGATCTTGATTTTAGCCAGGTAACCTTTATTGGCTTAGATGAGTGGATAGGCATTCCTCCTGAAAGCGAGGGAAGTTGCCGATATATTGTAGAAGAAAATTTGCTCAAACCTCTTCAAATCCCTAGTCAGAATTATACTTTTTTTGATGGTTTATCCGATAATTTGGCCAGTGAATGTACAAGAATCGACCAGTTGATTTTTGAGAAAGGTGGCTTGGATTTAATTATTGTTGGAATAGGCTTGAATGGGCATATTGGGCTCAACGAGCCTCACTCAAGCTTTGAAAACTACTGCCATGTATCTGATTTAGAAGAAATTACAATTTCTGTTGGGCAAAAATATTTTACACAAGCTACGCCATTAACACAGGGTATTACTGTTGGCCTCAAACATTTGTTAGAAGCCCAAATAGCGATTTTATTGGCAAGTGGTTCAAAGAAAGCTGATATTATTAAGCGTACTATTACTGAAGAAATCAGCGAGGTATTGCCTTCTACCGTTTTTCAGAAACATCATAATGCTCTTTTATTCCTGGACGAAGAAGCAGCTATTTATACCAAATAGTTAGTGCCTGAATTAGCGATTATCTTAACAATCGCTAATTCAGGCACTAATTAAATATTCTTCTAATTATCCTACTTTTCTTTCAAATAACTAAGGTAACAATGCTTTTCTGAGTACTATTCTATTTGACAAAAGCTTGTATTTCACTTTTCCACTTGGCTGTTTCACTTCTACAAAACGACTGATGTGCCGATTTTTCGTAAATCACCATTTTCTTATTATTACTTGGTAGAGCCTCAAAAATAGCTTCTGTTTCAGCCATAGTAACTCGTGGGTCATGCTTCCCCCAATTTAATAGCACAGGTACTTTAACGGCCTTAGCATAGTCAACAGGCCGATGAGAGAATGCCCAAAATCCTCTTTCGAGGCTTCCCCAAAACATCAAAATCTGAGAAATAGGCGTTGCAGGTATATGTAATGAACGTAATCTACCTTTTACTGCGTCTTCCATTGTGGCAAAGGGACATTCTAAAATGACTTTCTGAGGCGTTAAGCCAAAATCATGAATGCCTTTCAATATCGTGGCGGCTCCCAATGATACTCCCCAAAAAATAATATTTTTTTCGTGAAGCGTATTTTTCACATAGTTGAATGCTACTTCAACATCTTCCGACTCGTTTACGCCAATGGTACAAATATTGCCATCAGATTCGCCATGTGCTCTTAAATCTACCGAAAGTGTATTATAACCTAATTCATGAAAATAAGTGGCTTCGGCCAGCACCTTCTGCTTGTTAGAAGCATGTCCGTGAAATAAAATAACAGTGCCTAGTGCCACAGAATCGGCTTTTACGAACCATGATTTTAAGTGCAATGACTGAGCCGTTGTAAGAATAACTGACTTGAAGGGCAAACTAGGTAATGTATCTATTTTCCGTTTGGGAAATTTGAAACCAAACAATCCACCTGAAATTTTTTCCCCTAAAGTCATTTGTTCAGGCTTTTTGTAAGCAACTTCACTAGCCTCATAAAAATAGGTAAACCGATATGCCTGAAAAGCCAATAGAAAATTGAGTATTATAAATAAAGCGACCATCACAAACAAGACTCGCTTCAGGATAAATTTGGGTGTCATAACAAACTGGTTTATTTTTTTCAAAACTAATCAAATGCTCATAAAACACAAAAGCCTACGAGCAGCTAGCTCGCAGGCTTTGATGAATATACAAAGTAGTAGGCGGTATTTATCCTCTACTTATTTATTGTTATTTTGAGTCAACTTGATACCATTAGAAGGTGCCAAGAAAATATAATCGGTTAAGATACGCTCTGTTTCTTTCAAATACGCATCTTTTTCACGACGCTCTTTTAGGGCTTTTTCTTTGGCATTGGCAATACTCACCGAGTCGGTCTTAACCTCTACTTTGGTATCTACATCACCCAAATCGTTATTAATTTCTTGGCTATTGCGTTTTTTCTGCTCGTCAATTTCTTTGCGACGTTTGTCTTCTTGCAATGAAATTGTTTTGCGTTCTTTGGCTTTTTTCCAATAATCAAAATCGCTCACCAATTTTTTCAAATCGGCTTCAGTCTTCAGACGCTCTTCGTACTTTTTCTTTAACTTACTTACAATTTGCTCGTTTACATCTTGCGAAGGGGTATATTTGGTCGAAGCAATCATGTCCCAAGGCAAAGCACTTGGTTGTGAGCTTTCGCCATATTCTGCTGCCGAAAAGCCAGAAGGTAATTCAATATCAGGTGTTACACCTTTGTGTTGGGTGCTACTTCCTGTGATACGATAGAATTTTTCCATCGTAATTTTTAACTGACCTACATTATCAGGCTCGCTTTTCAAGAAGCGGCTCAAATCTACCAATGTTTGTACAGTTCCTTTTCCGTAGGTTTGCTCGCCAATAATAATACCACGCTTGTAGTCTTGAATAGCTCCTGCAAAAATCTCAGAAGCCGAAGCACTAAAGCGATTCACTAATACTCCTAATGGGCCGTCGTAGGTTACACTTGGGTCACGGTCGTATTCAGCAGAAATCTCGCCATCGGCGTGTTTGCGTTGTACTACTGGGCCTTGAGGAATAAACAGCCCTGTCAGACTTACGGCTTCCACCAACGAACCGCCACCATTGTTGCGAAGGTCGAGGATAACACCATCAACTTTCTCAGCTTTTAGTTCTATCAAGAATTTTTTCACATCGGCACTGGTACTTTTAAAATCACCTTCACCTTTGCGAACACCCTCAAAATCACGATAAAAAACAGGCAAAGTAATCAAACCCAATTTATAAGGTTTTCCGTTGTTGCTTAATAACAAAACATCTTTTTTGGCACTTCCATCTTCCAGTTTAATTTTTTCGCGAACCAAACGTATTTCTTTAGGCATTGCTCCAACAGCGGCATCACCTGGCAAAATTTTCAAGCGTACTACCGTCGATTTTGGCCCTTTGATAAGTTTTACGGCATCGTCGGTCATCCAGCCTACAATATCCACAAAAGCACCATTGTCGCCCTGTGCAACGCCAACGATTCTATCTTTGGGTTTTAAGGCTTTGCTTTTGTAGGCAGGCCCTCCAGTAATCAACTCCATGATAGTTACGTAATCACCTTCCAAACGAAGTGTTGCACCGATTCCTTCAAACGATTGAGCCATCTCTTGGTTGAACTGAGCGGCGGCTTTTGGAATCATGTAGTTGGTATGAGGATCAACACTTTCAGTAAACGAATTCATGAATTGCTGAAACACATCCTCACTTTTGGTTTTATCAAAATACTTTTCGCTTCTTGTATAACGTTCTTTGAGGTCTTTGACAGCCGAAGAATCAGCCTTTCCGCTAATTTTCCAATCTAACAAAGTACTCTTAATGGCTTTTCTCCAAATCTCATCCAACTCTTGCTTGTTGTTTGCCCAAGAGGATTTTTCACGGTCAGGAGAATACACCTCGTCTATTTTAAAATCCATAGGTTTGTTGAGCAACGAAGCCACAAACGTAAAACGCTCCTTGGCACGCTTACGATAAACATTATAGATTTGATAAGCAGCCGTTAAATCCCCTGATTGAAGTTGGTCATCTATAGTATATCTGAATTTTTCAAAATCATCAATATCCTGTTTGGTAAAATTCATTTTATTACCATCGAGTTCTTTGATATAATTATCAAAGATTTTTGAAGATAAAGAATCATTGAGAGGCACACGACGGTAGTGGTAATTCCCCAAAATCTGCGTCACTAATTCTTCTACTTTTTTCTGAGTCTCGGTGGGTTTTATATCATCTTCAGTGTATTTATAGGCCACAGCAATATTTTTCTCGGCACTATGCGATGTCGAGCGAAGTCCTAATACCGCAAGTAGGGTTACAGGAACAAGAGCGATGAGGTATTTCTTCATATAAATTTGGGGTATTTGTTTAAGCTGTAATCCGTAAGGATATTAAGAGTAACGATGAGCTTACAAACCAATAACGTTATTATTTTAATAGTTAATATTCTATAGGAATACGGAATGCAGTATTGGTTCTTAAATTACAACTATTTAACCATTTTCCTGCCTGTTAAGTTCGTATTTTTACGGCTTACTTATTTGCCGTATTCCTATTTTATTTGCTCAATAATCCTTGGAGATAATTGCTTAAAGCCTATTTTTCGATTCCTAATAATTCTACTTCAAAAATTAAGGCAGAATAGGGCTTGATAGTTGGGCCACTACCACGAGGGCCATAAGCCAAATCCTGAGGCACAAACAATCTCCATTTTGACCCTACTGGCATCAACTGAAGGGCTTCTATCCAGCCTTGAATTACACCGCTTACAGGGAAAGTAATAGGTTCGTTGCGTTGAACCGAGCTATCAAACACCGTTCCGTCGATTAAAGTACCATGATAATGTGTTTTTACTTTATCGTTGATAGTTGGTTTGGGGCCATCACCAGCTTTGAGAATCTGGTACTGCAAACCACTTGGCAAAGTAACAACACCTTCTTTCTTTTTGTTTTCTGCCAAAAACTTCTCGCTTGCTTCTTTTACAGGCTTAAATTGTTCGGCTTGTTTTGCTTGCATAAATTTTTGCAAAATCTGATTGGCTTGCATATCACTTAGCAAAGTTGCCGAACCATTCATTACCTCGCCAAAAGCTTTTGCTAATAAATCTGGATTGATAGCAATATCCTGTGATTTAAAATTTTGAGCTACCAAAACGCCCAAAGAATAACTTGCCGAATCGGCCAAACTCGTTAATTTAACGCTAGTAGCTGGTGTAGCAGAGGTTTTCGCAACTGGAGTTTTAGATGCTGGGCTTGCTTTTTGTGCAGCAGGAGCTTTTTTTACTTGAGCTTCTGCAACAAAAGACGTTAGGGCAACGCCCGAACATAATAAAATGTGTTTTAGATTCATGATAATTTTTTAATGTTTACTACTAAATTATTATAAGCAATTTACTTGTCGCTATCTCAACTACCCAACAATTGTTATTCAAATTACCCCATTGATAAGCTTGTTTATACTATAGCCTGCTAAATCATGTGTATTCCTTGCCTCAATTACTGATACCGTTGGCTCAAGCGACAATTCACTTATGGAACGAAATACAAAAATAAGGATTTGAATTACTTATTTCCGAAGTTTGGCTATTTTATATGATGCTTAGAACGAAAAGTTACAGCGATAAATTATGGTTGTGTTCGTATATATATTTTATTTCAATGATGCTATGATACACTATGATAACCTATATTGAGATAGCATAGTTGTGTTTTAACACTTTTTAACAGCATAATCTTTATTTTTGCCTATTTTCTACAAGATTTTATCATGAAAAAAACATTAGAAATAACAAAAAACTACCACTTAATAACTTTTGGATAAAATGCTATATTGTAAGATTTTAAGAATAGCTTTGGGTATATACAGGCTCTTCTATTTTGAAAAACTCAGTTTTATAAAAGACCGAATCGTATTGTTAATACCCTATTTTTATTAAAATCACTCCTAAAAAGCAGATAAACTTTTTTTTTACCCTATTTTACCAAATAAATTAAGGCAAAATAATGTATTCATAGGCTTAAAGAATCAGAAAGCAAAATAGAATAATTCAAATAAAAAATTATACCAAACCGCAAAAGCACAGAATATTGATATAGAAAAAATACAATTCAAAAAATTGCCTTCTCTCAAAAAAGTATAACGTTTAGCACGAAAAAAATAGTATTGTCGTGGAATTGTGAAATTTCTTCCCTAATTTTGCACCCGAAAAAGAGTTAATAAGTTCAAGATGTACGAACAATTACATAAGTGAAGTATCTCTTCCATTTTGTAAATCACTAGTACTTGGGAAACATCTAACTAATAACCTCTCAAATCGAATTCCAAAATCACAAATCCAACTATAAAAAAATGGCATCAGTCAGACCAGATGAAGTGTCAGCCATCTTGAGAGAGCAACTCTCAGGTGCAAAGTCAGAGGCTGAACTCCAAGAAGTAGGTACCGTGCTACAAATCGGTGATGGTGTAGCTCGTATTTACGGACTATCGAAAGTACAAGCGGGTGAATTGCTCGTATTTGAAAACGGCTTGAAAGCCCTAGCCCTTAACCTCGAAGAAGACAACGTAGGTGCGGTATTATTGGGTGAATCATCTGAAATCAAAGAAGGCGACACCGTAAAACGTACAGACGAAATCGCCTCAATCAAAGTAGGTGACGGTATCTTAGGTCGTGTCGTGAACACACTTGGCGAGCCAATCGACGGCAACGGTCCTTTGCAAGGACAACTTTACGATATGCCACTTGAGCGTAAAGCTCCAGGGGTAATTTATCGTCAGCCAGTAACAGAACCTCTTCAAACAGGTATCAAAGCAATTGACGCAATGATTCCAGTAGGTCGTGGTCAACGTGAGTTAGTTATTGGTGACCGTCAGACAGGTAAAACAACTGTTTGTATTGACACAATCATTAACCAAAAAGAATTTTACGACGCAGGTAATCCAGTTTACTGTATCTATGTAGCTTGTGGACAAAAATCGTCAACAATCAAGCAAGTAGAACAAGCCCTTCGTAAAGCAGGTGCTATGGACTATACTGTAATTGTAGCGGCAGGTTCTTCTGACCCAGCTCCGATGCAATTCTTTGCTCCATTTACAGGTGCTGCTATCGGCGAATTCTTCCGTGATACAGGTCGTGCTGCATTGGTAGTTTATGACGATTTGTCTAAACAGGCTGTATCTTACCGTGAAGTTTCGTTGCTTCTTCGTCGTCCTCCAGGACGTGAAGCTTACCCAGGTGACGTATTCTATCTTCACTCACGTTTATTGGAGCGTGCTGCAAAAATCAACTCTTCTGACGAAATTGCTAGAAACATGAATGACCTTCCTGAATCTATCAAAGGAATCGTTAAAGGGGGTGGTTCATTAACAGCTCTTCCAATTATCGAAACTCAGGCTGGTGACGTTTCTGCTTATATCCCAACTAACGTAATCTCTATTACTGACGGTCAGATTTTCTTGGAAACCAACTTGTTCAACGCAGGTATTCGTCCAGCAATCAACGTAGGTATTTCGGTATCTCGTGTGGGTGGTAATGCTCAAATCAAATCAATGAAGAAAGTAGCAGGTACATTGAAGCTTGACCAAGCTCAATTCCGTGAATTGGAAGCCTTTGCTAAATTCGGCTCTGATTTGGATGCTGCTACGAAATTGACTATCGAGCGTGGCCGTCGTAACCTTGAAATGTTGAAACAACCAAACGGTCATCCTCAACGTGTTGAAGAACAAATCGCTATGATTTTTGTTTCTACCAACGGTTTGATTGACAACGTGGTAGTAAATAAAGTTCGTGAGTTTGAAAAGGATTTCATCGGTGTAATGAATGCTACACAAAAATCTACGATGGATGCCTTGAAAGCAGGTAAATACGATGACTCTTTGACTGATGTGTTGAAGAAAGTGGCGAAAGAAGTGGCAGTTAAGTATCAAGCATAGTTTTTGAATGATTAGATGAGAGAATAGGCACAACGTGCTTGTTCTCTCATTAATATATAATCTGTTCAGAAATTTCACTCGAATTTCAATCATTCACTCTTTCAATCATTAGCAGAAGATGCCTTCATTAAAAGAAGTCCGTAACCGAATAGTATCAGTAAACTCTACTCAGCAGATTACTAAAGCCATGAAAATGGTATCGGCGGCTAAGCTTCGCCGTGCAACAGATGCTATTGTACAGATGCGACCTTATTCGCAAAAATTGACCGAAATGATTGCAACTGTTTCGGCCAATGCAGAGGGAGCTCAATCAAATCCATATACAAACGCTCGTTCTATTCAGAGTGTTTTAATTATTGTTGTTACTTCAGACCGTGGTCTTTGTGGTGCATTCAATGCCAATGTTGGTAAGGCTGTAGTAAACCTTATTAATGAAAAATATCCTAGTCAATTTGAAGCTGGTAAAGTTGAAATCTTGGCTATCGGTAAAAAAGGTGGCGAATACCTAAGCCGTCGTGGTTACAATGTTAATAACCAATTTGTTGATACTTTCAGCAAATTGAGCTTTGCAACAGTTCGTACAGCAGCCGAATTTGCTATGAACGGGTTTGTTGATGGCAAGTACGATGTTGTTGAAGTAGTTTATAACGAATTCAAAAACGTAGCAACTCAGATTCTGAAAGCTGAACAAATGTTGCCTATTGTTGAGAAAAAAGACGACCAAACTAAGAAATCAAATGTTGATTATATCTTTGAACCTTCGGAAGAAGAAATTATCAGCGAATTGATTCCTAAAGCTTTAAAATTGCAAGTCTTCAAAGCTGTTTTAGAATCAAATGCTTCTGAACACGGTGCCCGTATGACTGCCATGGACAAGGCTACCGATAATGCTGGGGAGTTGTTGAAAGAATTAAAACTTATCTACAACCGCTCACGTCAGGCTGCAATTACGAAGGAAATCCTCGAAATTGTAGGTGGTGCCGAAGCTCTAGCATCTGCTTAGTCTTTGATATATCCTCAAAAAGACTCATCTCAAAGGATGAGTCTTTTTTATTTTATCTGCTCCTATTCTAAACAATCGCGGCAAACAATAGTTGTTATTTAAAATACCATTCTGATGAAAAACTTAGCATATATTTTGCTCATTGTTGCTATTGTGGCAACTGTTGCCCTGATTACTTGGGGAGCTATTACCCTCTTTCAAACCACAAATGGCTTCAATGAAAAAACGTTTTTTATTGTACTCATTGGAGGTATCATTAGCATTGGCCTTGTAGGTCGAGTAATAGTACTAATAAAAGACAGTACTCGCAAATAGGGTTTTATTTACCTTCTACTATTTCTTCGTAAGCAGCTCCAATACTTCGCTGTATACCATCGCCTTTCCATTCGGTAACACCAGGAATGGCGGTTGCTTTCAAAATTTCATCTTTCGATTTACCCGCTTTTGCTGCTGTATCTACGTATACTAGAAGCTTTTCGAGGTAATCTTTAAATGCCTTTATATCTTCTTTATTTCCTGTTATCTTTTCTGGGTCAAAAGCATGCCCAAATACAAAAAGTGTATCTTTATCAAAGGTTTTATCTATTGAATCCAGCACATTTACCCAGCTTTTGATATTAGCTCCTGCTGTTTTATCTACAAATGGATAACGACGGTTGAATACCAAATCGCCAAGATGGGCAATATTAGCATCTTCAAAATGTACAATTGAATCGCCATTGGTATGCCCCGCTCCAAAATAGTGCATTTTGATAGTTTCTTTGCCTAACTTTTGCTTCCACTGAGTAGCATAAGTAATGTCGGGAAATAACTGTTTATCTACTGTTTTTTGCTTCTCGGCTGTAACTTGCTGATTTTTTAAAGAATTCTCATGAGCTACTACATGCTCAACAATACCTTTAAACGAAATATTCCCCCCCGAATGGTCGCCATGATGATGGGTGTTAATCAAAAGCTTAATAGGCTTTTCTGACATCTTTTTTAGCTCTTCAATCAAGTGTGTCGATTGCTCAGGAAACTGTGAGTCCACAACAGCTAAGCCTTTAGCTGTTTGTAAATATGCAATTGTACCTCCCTTTTCTGTAAAAACACCTACACCATTACGCAACTCTTTGAGCTTGTAGGGGGTATCAAGTATATTTATCTTTTGGGGCAAAAATAAAGATTTACTCATGCCCAATGTAACAAGCCCCAAGGCCGAATTTTGAAGGAAATCTCGTCTTTTCATACTATCAAGGAAAGAATAAAGGTTCATGTTTACTATTCATTCAATGATAAGCATTTTTACTGAGTCATTGTTTTATCTTTGAAACAATTCCATCAACTTTTCGACAAACGAACCTCTCTAAATTCTGTATGAACTATGCAACAGCTCAGCATCAAAAAACACCACCCTGTTGAAGGTTATGAACTGGGGTATCACTGGCCAGGTTTTCCTACTTTTACGGTTCATATTTATTGGCTCGATGGCCTACTTATCGATACAGCTCAGTACAACTGCCGGCACAACGTAAACCATATTTTTGCCAACAAACCTCTCGAACAAATTGCTTTAACACATTGGCATGAAGACCATATCGGCAATGTAGCATCGTTGTACCAAAAACATCACCCAAGGGTTTGGGCTCACCCTTTTACGGCTAACAAAATCAGGCATGGTTTCGATATTATGCTTTACGAAAAATACTTTTTCGGGAAGGTTCGACCTCATGTTTTCCCTATTCAAAATATCCCTCAGTTTATACAAACACCTCATTATCAACTAGAAACAATCCATACACCTGGCCACTCAGTCGACCACCATGTATTTATCGAAAAACAACACGGCTGGCTTTTTTCAGGTGATTTATTTGTGAGTCAAAAAATCAAAGTATTCAGAAAAGGGGAGAATATTTGGCAACAAATTCATTCTATTCAGAGGGTTTTACAAGAAGATTTTGAACAGCTTTTTTGTGCACATAATCCTCAGCTCAAGCATGGAAAACAAGCCCTTAGCCAGAAGCTTCAGTATTTTGAAGACTTTACTGGCTCCGTTTTACAATGGCATCAGGAAGGATACAATACCGTGGAGATTATTCAAAAAATGCAATTGAAAGAAAAAACGTGGATTAATATCATGACGGCATTCGACGTAAGTGTACGGTGGATGGTAGGTTCTGTGATTAAACATTTACCTACCACGTAGGTACTTGGTGAGTATAGCATTTTGAGATTCAATCCTTAACTATTACATAATTATGATTAAAAGCAAACTTGCTTTGTACGATTACTTAAATAGAAATTAGGCTTGTTTTTTATATTGATAAAAAAAACATAATAATGCCTATTTTTGTATTTTAATTGATTAAAGTTTTTTACAATTCTCCAAAACAAACACCATGAAAAAAATTGTAGTATTATTGTTCGCGATGGCTTCTATCGTGACAGCCCAAGCCCAAGTTATCAAAACCCCTGCTCCTAGCCCAACCCAAACAATCAAACAAGATTTTGCTTTGTCTTCGATTGAGATCACTTACTCAAGACCCAACATGAAAGGCAGAACGGTTTTTGGTGACCTTGCTCCTTACGGAAAGTTGTGGAGAACAGGGGCTAACGCTGCTACCCGAGTAACCTTTGGCGAAGATGTAACCGTAGGTAGTGTAGCCCTAAAAGCTGGCTCGTATGTGTTGTATACCGTTCCAAACAAAGATGAATGGGAAGTTATTTTCAACAAAGGACTCAACAACTGGGGTGTTGATGGCTACAAAGCTTCGGAAGATGCTGCCAAGTTTAAAGTGAAACCGACAAATCTTTCGGCTCCTGTAGAAACATTCTCGATTCAATTGGCCAATGTAACACCTGCAACTGCCGACATCGTAGTGGCTTGGGAAAAAACCCAAATCAGTATTCCTGTAACAGCCGAAATTGATTCAAAAATTTCAAAAGCCATTGATGCAGCTATGAATGTCGACAACCGTCCATATTTCCAAGCGGCAAGCTATTATTTTGAAACAGGAAAAGACCTTAATCAAGCTTTGGCTTGGGCCAACAAAGCTATCGAAGCAAATCCAAAAGCGTTCTGGATTGTACACTTAAAAGCTAAAATTCAAGCTAAATTAGGTGACAAAGCTGGTGCTAAAGCTACTGCTAATCAGTCGATTGCTCTATCTAAAGAAGCTAAAAATGATGATTATGTAGCCCTAAACGAAAAGTTAATTGCTTCGTTAAAATAAAAAACATTACTCTTCAAAGTCCTCCTAAGTCAATTTATTACTTTGGAGGGCTTTTTTATTATCTATCTTAGTTATTATTGTCAAAAAAAACATCTACCTTTGCACCATTATAGATTTTTGTAAAAGATTCTTGCCGAATCCATACTCCCATGAAGCTAATATTTATTTTCTCCTAATTACTCCTTTCACAGTACTGCAAAGTCCTGCCTTCATGGATATTGTACTTTTTCAAGTACAAACATCATATATTTGTAATAGCATTACTTTTTGTTCAGTATTCCAAGGACAACCTATTGGTTTGTTTGTCTTTATAGACAGTCATCAAACATCTATACAACCAACTAAAGATATTTAAGCTAGTATGAGCATACAACCCAAAATCCAGATAAACCTCGAAGAAATTAACCAAAAAAGACAACGCTTAGACACGATTAAAGCTGAGCTAAAAAACGAGTTTATCGGTATAGATTATATCATTGACGAATTAATTAATTATATCCAAATCTGGTTTATTATGCCAGCCATATTGACTCGCCCAATTATTATCAACCTTTGGGGCATGACTGGCGTTGGCAAAACTGACCTAATCAGAAAACTGGTAACTAAACTTCAATTTCAAGAACGTTTTGTTGAAATTGAACTATCTAATAGCGAACATTCATGGAATTATAATGTTGCGACAATGTTCGAATCCAATTGTATCAACGATGGCCAGCCAGCAATAGTACTTTTCGACGAAATTCAGCGATTCTATACTATCGACCCCGAAGGAAAACCGATGAATAATTCTCGTGCACAAGATTTTTGGGAATTATTGTCGGATGGAAAACTGTCGAAAAGAGATAGTAAAGAGGCTATCGACGAGTACATGCAACGCTATTTGTATGCTACAATGCAACGTCAAAAACGTCGTGCTAAAATTAAAGAATTACCAGTAAACGCTGAAATAGAGCAAGAAGACGAAGAAGACTTGACAGTAGGTATTTGGGAAGCCAACAACCTCAAAAAAGCCTTTGACCTCGAAGGGTCGGTATTGGACATTGCCGAAATGAAAGAAGAGGATATTCTGAAGATTATGCAACAAAAAAGAGATAAAAAAACGGTTTATGAACCCTTCGACCACTCTAAAACGTTGATAATAATAAGCGGTAACTTAGACGATGCCTACTCGATGGCCAACGAAACTGGAGAAGCAGACGTTGATGCCGATATTTTTAGGGCTTATACCGAAAAAATCACGATAGTAGATATTAAAAATGCTTTGTCAAAGAAATTCAAGCCCGAACAAGTAGCCCGATTTGGTAATATTCACTTGATTTATAGGTCTTTGAAAAAGCAGGATTTTAATCAATTAATTAATCAAGAAATTAGAAAAATTATTCAAAAAAATAAGGAGCATTTTGGTGTAGATATTGAAATTTCGCCCAATATCAATCAACTCATTTATCAAAATGGGGTATTTCCTGTACAAGGTGTAAGGCCTGTTTTTTCGAGTATTACCGATATTGTTGAGTCCAATTTATCTACCATTTTGTTTGAGGCATTTACCAACAACTATATGCACATCAAAATGGATTATAACTTTGATACACAGCAGATTACTGCCATTTTGGCTGACAAAAAAACAGTTTCATTGCCTTATATTGGTAAAATCGACAAAATCCGACAAAATAATTTGCCCGATATGATAGCTAATATTTCGGTACACGAAGCTGGTCATGCTTTGGTATACGGTTTATTGCTAGGCTTAGTACCATTGCAACTCAAATCGAGGGTAGCTTCTTCGTATGCCACAGGCTTTTCGTTTCCGCATTTGTTGCACCTTTCAAAAAGCAATATTATCCACAAAATAAAAATTTATTTGGCAGGAGGTATTGCCGAAGAAATTGTTTTTGGCGAAGACCATATCACTATTTCGCACGCCTACGACCGTGAAGAAGCCGTAAGTTTGATTATGGAGTATATCCGAAAGTACGGTTTTGATAGCAACTTTTCGGCTTATTATGGTCAGTCTGGAGCTTATAGTATGGATACCAGCGTAACCGACTGGTCGATTGAGAAAATGATGAAAAATTTGCAAAACGAAACAAAAGAGTTGCTCGAAGCTAATAAAGATTTTCTGATTGCTTTGTCAAAACTTTTATTTGAAAAAGGTAGCCTTCTGTCGACCGAAGTAGTAGAAATGGCCAAAACATTTGGGTATGATTTTGGTATTAAAGATGAAAATTATTTATTATTAGCCCCTTACGAAAAAATATTACATGAATTTCGCTAAAATAACCTAGTGGCATTAGCCCTTTTTAACTGCAAGTAAGTCATTCCGACTTTTTGCTTTTTATAGATACAAACGAATTACCCATTTCTGAAAATACAGATTATGCATAGTACATATAAAGAAAAAGAAACAGCCGTACTGGTGGCTGTCCAAACACAAAAACAAAACGCAGAACAAACCAAGGAATACTTGGATGAATTAGCATTTTTGGCCGATACTTCTGGTATCGAAACATTATATACATTTACCCAAAAACTTGAAAGACCCGACAACCGTACTTATGTAGGTAAAGGCAAAATGCAAGATATTGTTATGTATGTAATTGATAATGATGTGGATATGATTATTTTTGATGATGACCTATCTCCTATTCAAATCAGAAATATCGAAGCTGAATTTACTGTACTTCAAAAAGAAGTAAAGGTACTTGACCGTAGCTTGTTGATCCTCAATATTTTCTCTATGCGTGCTCAAACGGTTCAGGCTCGTACACAGGTAGAATTGGCACAGCAGCAATATATTCTGCCTCGCCTAACTCGCATGTGGTCGCACCTTTCTAAGCAACGTGGTGGTGTTGGTATGCGTGGGCCAGGTGAAAAAGAATTGGAAACTGACCGTCGTACTGCCAATGACCGTATTTCCTTTTTGAAAGAAAAATTACGCCAAATTGATAAGCAAGCTTTTACACAACGTAAAAACCGTGATCGGATGGTACGTGTGTCGTTGGTGGGCTATACCAACGTTGGTAAATCAACACTGATGCGTCGATTGGCTAAAGCTGATGTATTTGCCGAAAACAAACTTTTTGCTACCGTAGACGCTACTGTACGCAAAGTAACTATCGACACGATTCCATTTTTGCTATCAGATACTGTAGGGTTTATTAGAAAATTACCAACCATGTTGATTGAATCATTCAAATCAACGCTCGACGAGGTAAGAGAGGCCGACATCCTACTACACGTAGTAGATATTTCGCACCCTAACTACGAAGAGCAAATTGCTGTTGTAAATGAAACCTTAACCGAGATTGGTGCTTCTGATAAACCAACCATTTTGGTTTTCAATAAAATTGATTTATTTGAAGCAGAATCGGTGAGTATTGAAAAAGAAGATTGGGAAATCAATCATTCGGAAGATGCCCATAAGTGGGAAGAACAACCCAAAGACCAAGCTTCGAGAATTCAGAAGGTAACAGAATTCCTGAAAAATTCTTATTTGCATACGCCTCAGCCTCTCGCTGTTTTTGTATCGGCCGAGCAAAAAGAAAACCTTGATGAATTACGCGAAACCTTGCTCAATTTGGTAAAAGAACGCCATTTTCAGATTTTTCCTAACTGGCTTGCCAGCGATTCGGTCTATGCTACAGGCGAGGATTTGATTACAGAATAAGTACCAAAAATATATTCCCAAAATCAAATTTGCTTATTAGCTAGTTTTTTGAGAATTTTGCAACATTAGTAGCTCTTGTAGCTACTCGGCACTGTAGTTCAATGGATAGAATAGACGTTTCCTAAACGTTAGATGCGGGTTCGATTCCCGCCGGAGCCACAATTTTCAAAGCGTTTTGTCTGGCAAACAAAACGCTTTTTTTATGATTATTTTCCACAAAACCTATATACGTAAATTCATCTATTTATTCCTCTAAAATCACGTTTTCGTATTACTTATTCTAAGGTAAAAGGTCTATTTTTTCTTCTATATTTGTTTAGCACATTTTCCTATTTTATCATATTCCCCAAATATTTTTTTTGAAACAATAATTTTTTTAAAAATTTATATATCTATATATCAGATACTTATATGTTTATTCGGAAAATTCTCAAATAATATTCCAACCTAATTCAAACCTTCTGCCTCCTTAAAAAAAACAATAACAACAAAACTAATATGAAAAAAGTCCTTTTTAGTATCTTCGCCGCCGCAACAATGATGGCCTGTTCAGATGATAACGTATCTACTCCAACCAAATTTATTTTGGAAGATAAATTTGATACATCAGCCCAAGGTTGGGTAGGTGATTTTGCTGATTATCCAGTAACCGATTCAGTGTTTTATCAACTTAGTTATTCGCACACAAAATTGCCTGCTCCACTAGACTCTACCAAGAAAGGTTTACGTATTTCGGGCAGTAATCATAGCGATGACTTGTTTATGTTTATGAAAAAGAAAGTGTCAGGTCTAAAACCTAACCAAACTTATTCAGCCAAATTTGAAGTAGAGTTTGCTAGTAATGTTCCAAAAGGTTTGTTTGGTGTAGGTGGTTCGCCTGGCGAAAGCGTGTACTTCGGAGCGGGCTTCAGTGCAATCGAGCCTAAGAAAGAAAAAGATAATGGCTATTACCGTATCAAAAACATTGGTAAAATTTCGCAAGCTACCGATGGTAAAGATATGAAGGTAATGGGTAATGTAGCCAACGATTCGGAAGAAGCTAAATACAAACTAGTAAAACGCACAGGAACAGTAACAGGAAAAACTGACGACAAAGGCCAATTGTGGCTGATTGTAGGTACAGATTCTGGATTTGAAGCTATCACAACTTTGTATTATACCAAGGTAAATGTAGAGTTCAATGAGGTTGCTAATAGTACTGGCAACCAATAAAATAAAGTATAGCGATGCTATTGATAAGGTAGCATCGCTATTTCAAAAAATCTTAGAAAATATGCTGCCAAATAACATCGTAAACATCGGTAGCTTGAATTTCAGATTGTGATAACGGCTGGTCGGTAACCAAAATGGGATAGTATTCTTTTCCGATATTGATCCCTCCATGAGAGCCTTTTACCAACGAGGCATCGAGCGGAATCACATCCATTAAATACCTGAATCCCAATAATTTACGAGCTAGCTTATATGCTGCTCTTAATTTAATCAGCGGGTTGGCAGGATTCATAAACATCTCAACGGGGTCATATCCTGGCTTTCGGTGAATATCTACCAAACGTGCGTAATCGGGTGCTTTGGTATCATCTAACCAATAATAATACGTAAACCAACTATCGGCATCGGCCATGAGTACAAAATCACCCGAACGCTCGTGATTTATATGATATTCTTGCTTGGTTGTTTCGTCCAATACTAAAGCGACTCCTTGTATTTTTTCAAGAATAGCCCTAACAGCTTCTTTTTTACTTGGGTCGTTGACATACACATGAGCAATCTGGTGGTCGGCTGTAGCAAAGGCTTTTGAAGCTCCACAGTCGAGTAGTTCTAATCCTTTTTCAACACGCACCGAAATAAGCCCATTCTCACGTAAAATACGATTGATATGAATCGGATTATTCACATTATTGATACCATATTCCGACAGTAGTATTACCTGAGCATTTTTACTTTTATAATAGGTAACCAAATCCTCAACCAGTTTATCTACTTCACCTAATTCTTTGTGAATTTTAGAAAAATCTACACCAAATTTTTGCAAACAATAGTCTAAATGAGGCAAATAAATAAGTGTTAGTGTTGGGTCATGCTTTTTATCAACCCATACCGAAGCATCGGCAATCCATTTCGACGACTTGATATTGGCGTTTGGCCCCCAGAAATTAAATAGCGGAAACGTTCCTAATTCGGCTTGTAGTTCATCTCGCAATTCGGCTGGGTACGAATAACAATCAGGAGCTTTGACACCATCTGCATGATACTGCGGGCGTGGCGTTACCGAAAAATCGGCGGTGGCGTACATATTGTACCACCAAAACATTTTGGAACATGTAAAGTTGGGGTTTTGCTGTTTGGCAGCCTCCCAAATTTTTTCGGCTTTTACCAGTTTATTTGATTGCTTCCAAAACTTCACTTCGCTGTCTTCTCGGTCATACCAGCCATTACCAACAATACCATGCTCTTCAGGAAATTTTCCTGTTACATAACAGCTTTGTGCCGTTGTGGTTACAGCAGGTAATACTGGTTTGATATGCGTAAGATGATGTTCATCAAAATATTTTTTCAAAAAAGGCGTATGCTCACCAATCACACTAGTGCTTAGCCCTACGATATCTATTACTACCGTTTTTTTCATGACTTTTACTGAAGTAAGTTAATGTACAAAAGTGATTTGATAACCACCGAAATACGATAATAGATGAATACTGATACACAAAATATCTGCATTTTCATAGAAAACTGTCGTTTCTGTTATACGCTAAAATCATTTTGTATTTCTCTTTATTAATCTATCTTTCCAAATACTGACCGAGCATTCTTTTACAAAATACTTTTTACCCAAGCTATTTCTCGAATAATTGATTCGTCTAGCGGAGCTTGATAATCGGCAGGTAATACTCCCCAAGTATAGGTTTCTATTTCTAACTGAGCAGTAAAAGGTTTCAGCTTTTGAATGGCCAAGATTTTTTCTATTTCTTGACGGGTAGATGACAGCAAGCCGTAATGCTCGATAAATAGAGGTACATGAAAATGTACACGCCATTCGGCAAACTGTACTGATAGAGCTGCTAGTAGTGCTTCGCCCAAATCGGGGTATTTTACAAAGGTATTATCAGCTTTTCGAGCTACAACTTGGTGCAAATAGCTTGGTTCGTCGTAGCGAGCTATGGCAGCAAGCTTCTCGGTAGGGTTATCGCTAAAATCCACTTTCAGAGCTGAACTAATCTGGATTTTACCTACTTTGATACCTAATTCTTCTAACTTTTGGATTACTTCGGCTGGCTCTTCGTAGCTTACCGCAAAGTGACAAACGTCGTAACAAAGCTGAATATGTTCGTAAATATATGTTTTGGCCAAGGCTTCGTCTATTCCTTTTTGGGCAAAATGTTGGATGCCTAAAGGCAA
Source organism: Flectobacillus major DSM 103 (assembly GCF_000427405.1). Taxonomy (NCBI): domain Bacteria; kingdom Pseudomonadati; phylum Bacteroidota; class Cytophagia; order Cytophagales; family Flectobacillaceae; genus Flectobacillus; species Flectobacillus major. The sequence goes on along the minus strand of NZ_KE386491.1, from coordinate 5,384,898 downwards.
TAAAACCTCCTGATACCAAGTAATAAATTCTGGTGAATTTTCAAGAATACCGTCTGGCTCTGGCTCAATATCCAAATGCAACGATTTGCCTGTAGTTTTTTTGATAGCAACCAATTCGTCGAGTACCACAAGCATATTTTGGGTAGCTAGTAGTGTGGCCTCTTGCAAATCTTTGGAGGTTTTCCACCAAAAACGGTACGACAACGGCGATGTTGAAATACCCCCTTCTGAAAGATCATCAGGCAAAATTTCGGCTAAAATACGAAACATCCGAATGGTATAAGCTACTCTATCTTGGGTGGTCCAATCGGGGGCATGCACTTGGTCTTTTACTACGGTATTGTGAAACCCCCCATAAGGAAAACCATTCATTGTAAATACGTAGCAGTTATTTTGGGTTAACCACGTTTTTAGCTTGTCTAAATTTTCTTTTTCTGAAAGGTCGATACTGGCCTGATTGGCCAATCGCAAACCAATACCAAAGGCATTTTGGGGGCTTACTTGCTGCTTGATAACAGGAATACTCTTTTGCAATACAGCAAAATGATGTTGCCAGTCTTCTCCTGTATGAATATTGCTACAATAGGTCAACAGACCTGCTGATGTTTGCATAGAATATTAGAAATATTTTAGTTTTAACCTATTTTTAAACAAGTTCAGTCCGCATTAAATATTGGATATTTTGCCCAACATTATGCCTTCTGAAGTGTTTGTTCTGCTATATTGGCGAGCCAATCAACCGATTTTTTGACCAAATCGAAGTCTATTTCGTGTACCTCTTCTCCTTTTCCAAGCTTTTTCAGCAAAGTAATAGTAAGCTGGCCACCAAGGTGTTCTCTAAACTCGTTTAGGCCTTTCCAAAGATTAATCTTATCATTTTCGCCCAATGCAGGATGGTATAGTTCAAACCCTAAGTTTTGTAATAATACAATAATACGGTTTAGCTCGTCGAGGGTGAGGTCGCCTTTGAGGTGCGAATACACAGAATCCAGAGCAATACCAATAGCAACGGCTTCGCCATGACGAATCGAGAAATTGGTAAGGTATTCTAATTTATGAGCAGCCCAATGGCCAAAATCTAGGGGGCGGGCAGAACCACTTTCAAAGGGGTCGCCGCTTGAAATATGCTGGACGTGTAATTCAGCACAGCGGAAAATATGCTCGTACATTGCTTTTTCGTTACGAGCCGACAAAGCCAAAGCGTTTTGTTCTAGCCATTCAAAAAAGGTTAGGTCTTTGATAAGGGCTACTTTTACAGCCTCGGCAATACCCGAACGCCAATCTCGCTCGTTGAGTGTACGTAAAAACGTTGTATCGTTGAATACCGCCACAGGAGGAGCAAATGTGCCTAGAAAGTTCTTTTTACCAGTATAATTAACCCCATTTTTTACTCCTACACCAGAGTCGTTTTGTGAAAGTACCGTTGTTGGAATCCGAATATGTTTCACACCACGGTGAGCCACCGCCGAAGCATAGCCTGTCATATCCAAAAATGCCCCACCACCAATAGCAGCCACAAAAGAATGGCGGTCGATACCATATTGGTCGATTGCTTCGAGGGTTTTCTCAAAATAAACGGGGTCATTTTTAACTTGCTCGCCTCCTGGTAATACCAAAATTTCGCTAGCTAGCTCTACAAAGTCCTGATTTTTAAAATAGTTTTGTATTGCACTTTTCAAAGCAGGGTGATGAATTGCTACACCTTCATCGATAAGAAATAGAATTTTTTTCCGAAAAGTATTACTACCATAATTACGAATAAAATCTATAAATAGGGTGTTTGCAGGATTGAACAGGTTTTCGGTAAATTGAATATTATAAGAAAACTGTACCTGAAACGTTTGTTGAATAACTGACATCGAAACTATATGTTTTTGCAGGAGTGTCTCCTACGATATTTGATTTATTTAGTAATATATTAAAGTTTGCTCTTACGTAACGGCAAATATTTTGGCCAATCGAATAGAAATAGGTAATAACAAAACCACCACAAGAGCCACAGCCCAATTGCCTGCAACACCTACCCAAGCAGCATCCATAATAATCAGGGAAATAACCCCTGCTTTTACGGCTTTACCAATATTGGGGCCTATAGGGTTTTGAATAGCTACCAACAAGGGCCTGAATATCATATACAAATGAGTGATTACCAAGGCTACCGTTAACCATAAATTGCCCAATTGGTACGCAAAAAACACTTGACAAATACTTACCGAGACATACAAAAAACCTGCGAAATAAAGTGTTTTTGGGTTTCCGCCATGTACTTCGCCTCTGCTAACCATTGTTACAGCGGCAATATAAACTACAGGAATAATTCCTAAATACCACCATTGTTCAACGGCATTGGGCAAAACACTAATACCCAATAATAAATTGCCTCCACGACATAGACCCATATTAATAGGCCCCAAAATAGCATTATGCTTGCCAAATCGGTCATAAATAACGGCTAATAAAGCCACCGATAAGGCTATCATTGCACTTTGAAAGCTAATCAATCCTGCCAGCAAAATGCCTACTACCAGTAATACCAATGCCAAAATAGTAGCCTCCATTAAGGTTACTCTTCCACTGGGAATAGCTCTTTCGGGACGTTCTATGGCATCTAGTTTGGCATCAAAGACATCGTTAAAGACAACGCCACCACCGTAAAGTCCAATAGTGGACATAGACAAGATTAGAACAGTTTGAAAACAAGAAAAGTTTATTTCAAACAAAAAACCTGAAATGGCCATGCCAGCCATAATATCGGCTACAGCCGTTACTAAATTGGCTGGCCGCATGAGTTGCAAATATGACTTAATATCCAAAACTTAACGAATTAAAAGGGCGTTTTTATCAATTCTAGGCTGCTGCCCTCCTCTCAGAATGGTATTTCCATTGAAAGTTTTACTTTGGTCGATTTCGCCTACATTTTCAAAATCTTCTATATTGATTTGTCCGCTTTGAGCAAAAGCGTCGATAGCATTTTGGTAAGTAACCAAACGAATATCTTCGTCCGAAATACCTTTCATTTTCATCAAAGCGGCCGTTTTGGCTACAGCCAGAGGATCGCTAATACCCCAATCGGCCGCTGAATTAATCATGATTCTTTCAGCTCCATATTGCTTTACAATTTCGACCATACGTTCGTTACCCATTTTGGTAAATGGATAAATTGTAAAGGCAGCCCAAAACCCTTGATCTAACACACTTTTTACGGTTTCTTCGTTGTTATGGTCGATAATCACCATACTGGGGTCAATACCGTGTTCTAAGGCAATAGCCATACTTTTTTCAGTACCACGACGCTTGTCACGGTGCGGTGTGTGTACCTGCACAGGTAACCCCGCCTCTTTGGCAAGTTCTAGCTGCAAACGATAATATTTATCTTCGGCGGCAGTTTGGTCGTCAAAGCCTATTTCGCCTACACCCACTACACCTTCTTTGTACAAATACAAGGGCAATATTTCCATTACCTGCTCGGCCAATGGCTCGTTATTGGCCTCTCTGGAGTTGAGCCCAATAGTACAATAATGCTTGATACCAAACTGTGAAGAACGGAAACGCTCCCAGCCTACCAAGCTACTAAAGTAATCTTTGAAGGTAGCCACACCTGTACGAGGCTGACCCAACCAAAAAGCTGGTTCTATAATAGCAACAACGCCTGCATCGGCCAAAGCCTGATAATCGTCGGTGGTACGAGAAGTCATGTGGATATGCGGGTCAAAGAACTTCATGTCTTTGATATAATCCATATAATTGGCCTGTACATTTTGTGCAGTAGCAAGCTCTTCGGCAGTTCCTTCAAAGTGTGAAGGATTTTGACTTATTTCTGAATGTTTTTGACACATAATATTATATAGTTAGGATTTCCAGCTTAAAAAAATCACTGTGTTAAACATAGCAAAGCTGTAAAACCTCTAATTGTTTCCAACTAAATTGTCCTTTTTGAACCGAAGCTCGCAAACTCGGATAATTGTCGAGCATGGTATCGGCTCCCTGATAGCCCGATTCTAGGCATACCAAGGCTGCGGCCGTTTGGTTTTGGATGTCGTTTGACTGAAAAAGTTTATTAATATCTTCCAAAATGGTATCATTTAAAAAATTTACTACCAAACGCCAAACCTGAGCGGGTACTTTTCGGCCTGCTGCCCAACGCTCATGAGCAAAATCCGATAGTGTTTCGGCTAATTTTGCATTGGCACGCTGGTCTAGTCCTACAATCAAATGAATCGGTTTGTCATTGAAGATACACTTTAGTACCAACTGATTCCATGCCAATTCTGAAAAATATTGTTGTGGATAGGGGTTTCCAAAAGCTATAGCATCAAATACCACACCCATATTAGACCTTACGGCTTCGGCTGCTCGGAATAGCCATTTTTCGGGATAATTTAGTACAGGCAGAGCCGAATACAATGCAACTAATTCGTTGATTTCGGCGGTATCAAATAGCGTTTCTATGTATCCAACATAACTTTCTTCGTTTTCGTTGGGCAAACACAACAATAAATATACCCTAACAAGGCGTTCTAAGGTCCATTCGCCCAAATTCCACGCTGGCACTAGTTGATGAATAGCCTGCTCGTCTACTTCAATTACACTTTTCCGAATAAATCGAGGAGCAGATACAAATGCTATTTGTATGGTTTTTACATCGGCATTTGCTTTTGCTTCTAGCCATTGCAACTCTTTCTGATTAGCTGCTTTCTCTATAATTGTTAATAATTCGTTCTTGATAGACATTCTTTAGCCCTCCATTAATTCAATAATCCAGTTTTTTGTAAAGATAAAAACATCTGTCCACTATGGTATCTTGTTTTTTAGGGAAATTGTACGATTATGATAATTATCAATTAAGCCTCAAACCTTAAAAATACTCAAGTTTCTAATAATCAATATTTTAAAAAACAGTCGATTATTATTATTTAAGAGAAAACTTGATAAAATACAACAATTGTCTCATTCAGAGAAAATACTTTTTTCTACAAAAAAGCCCAATAGAATACTAAACTCTATTGGACTTCATTGATATTAAACTTATCTATTTCTGAAGTAATACTTTAATGGTAGAAACTTGCCCTTGGTTTGGCTCAAATTTCAAGAAATACACCCCTGTATTGAGCCCCGACATATCAAATGATTCCTCGGCATTAGCTTTTATACTTTTTGTACCTAACACCGTATTCCCTTTTAGGTCGAGAAGACTGATAAGTCCTGCTTGTACCGATTTTATGTACAAATATTTGTTGGTTGGGTTTGGGTATACCTGTGTTACATACGTTTCTTCTGTACCAGTAACAACAATATTAGATGTATTTTTCAAAAATCTTAATCCACCTGTATTGTTTCCTACCACCATATCGGGGAGCAAATCGTTGTCCAGATCAGCCACTGCAATAGAAAGGTTTGAACCAACATGTAGCTGTTCGTTACGAGCGGTCGTGGCATTCCAGATAAGGCTTGTATCGGCTACAAAGGCTGTAGGGTTTTGTTCTAATAAACTTTTATAGATTTTGATATTTCCTTCGCGGCTACCCGTAATAAGGTCGGCTTTGCCATCCAAGTTGACATCGGCAATAGTCAAATACAGGTTTCCTGTAACATAATTGCCTTCAAGCCTGCCTAAATCGTCATTCTGGAGGGTATAACTAGGAGCTTTGTTAGTACCTTTATTTTTGAAAAAACGAAGATTTCCTCGGCCTGTTCCATGAATAATATCTTTTATGCCGTCTTTATCATAATCAAAAAACACCACACTTTCGCCAGCAATAAAGTCGGGAATAGTAGGTAAGAGTATGGCATCGGCCAGCTTAATATCCCAAGGTTTTCCTTTAGCAGCTTTATTAATAATATACCTAATTTCCATTCCCTTAAAGGAATTGGACGAAAAGCCAAAATCCTCAATGCCGTCGCCGTCAATATCGCTAATAAATGGCCTAATATCAAAGAGTTGTAAAGACGACGACAAGCCCAAAAAGTCTGTATTGGTTAATTCAAAACTGCCATTACCTTTGTTTTCAAACAAATAAATACTAGCTCGGAAGCCTTGTTCTCCACGCAACCCACCATTGCCCACCAACAAATCTTTGTCGCCATCGCCATCAATATCTACCAAAACAGGGCTTGTATTTTCGCCCAAATCGAGCATCGTGTTTTGTAAGAAATTTTTACTCTGGAAAACAAAATTGGCGTTTCCATTTTGTGCTGTATTTTTATAAAACCATGCAGACTGCTGAAAATCAACCGTTTGAAGAGCATTATCATAGCCATTGGGGGCAGCTACCAAGTCTTTGATACCATCAAAATCGAGGTCTTCATAATACACTGCTGGAAAAATCGGGAAATCAATGGGAGCATCTTGTGGAAAAACATAACTCACATTGGTAAAAATAGCCCGTTTTTCTGTTCCCTGATTGAGCATCGAGGCAATATTGGTACAAGTAATATGCCCAAAGAGTACGTCTTTTTTATTATCGCCATTGAGGTCGAGCAGCAGCAACGAATTGCCCGAATGCAATACCTTATCGGGGCTAGCCTTGACAATACTTTCACCTGCGGGAGTATCGCCACACTCTATATCAAAGCGAAAATCTTTGCAATGTTCTTTCAAAAAATTCCCCCAGCAATAGCCTATTTTCACAAATTCTAATCTTTTAGGATCTTGGTATTTCTCTACGGCATTATTGCGATGATATTCTACAAAATCGCCTGAAGAATCAAACATCAAAACATCAATATCACCGTCGTTGTCACAGTCAACAATCGCTGGAATATCGGTAGCTGTAACACTCAAGTTGATTTTTCCCGAAAAACCCACGCTGTAAAGAGGGTCAGCCACCAACTCCCAGGCTATTTTGGTGTCGGTAGAAATATTACGAAATACCCGTAAACCCGCTGGTGAATGGGTAAAAATATCCTTTTTGCCGTCTTGGTCATAATCTACAAGAAGCATCCAATTTTGAATTTTCGGAAAATAAGGTTCATATTCGGGGGCATATTTCCATGAAAACTTGCCATTGGTATCTTGTACTGCCAAAAAAGTAGCAATTTTTTGGGCTGTTCTATCAAATACCACTAAATCATCGAAACCGTCGTTATTGAGGCGGCAAGTCGAAAACTGGGGTGTATTGAGCCCTCCAGCCCAAGCATTGGGAAGTACAAGTCCATTTTGGATAATTTTAAGATTATCGTTGTATTTGAATGAAATTTCTTGGGCAAAAATTTGAAAGGAAGACCATATTAAATAGAGAGTAAGTAATTTTTTCATCCGATATTTGTTTGATTTTTTCGGGAACACATCCACCAAAGTACATTAATAACGATAAAAACGATGATTTCAGTTAGTGATTTATACAAAAATTTCAAGGAATGCTCGGGGGTATCTACCGATACACGCAAAATAGAGAAGGATGTAATGTTCTTCGCTTTGAAGGGGCCCAACTTCAATGCCAATACTTTTGCCGCACAGGCATTAGAAAAAGGAGCAAAATATGTTGTGGTTGACGACCCTTCTGTAGTAGCCGATGAGCGTTTTTTATTGGTTGAAGATGGCCTTTTGGCACTCCAAAAATTAGCTACTTTCCACCGAAAACAATTTAATATTCCATTTATTGGCCTTACAGGCTCAAATGGCAAAACCACCACTAAAGAACTCATCAACTGCGTTTTATCGAAAAAGTACAAAACATACGCTACCCAAGGCAATCTCAATAATCATATTGGTGTGCCTCTTACGGTTTTGGCCATCGACAAGTCGATCGAAATTGCTATTATCGAAATGGGAGCCAACAAACAAGGAGATATTAAAGAACTTGTTGAGATTTGTTTGCCTACTCATGGTTTTATTACCAATATTGGCAAAGCTCACCTAGAAGGTTTTGGTGGTATAGAAGGCGTTGTAAAAGGCAAAGGAGAATTATATGATTTTCTGGGCCAAAACCATCATACCGTTTTTGTCAATGTAGCCTCAACGCCTACTTATGAAATGACATTTGGCAAAGAATTTAAAGAAGTTATTACCTACACTACCGACGAAAATGCTCTTTTCCCAAAGGTAATAGAAATGATTGAAGAAATCCCTTGCGTTATTTTCAAGGATTTTGAAGAAAATACCTATACAAGCCACCTAACAGGGAAATATAACTTTTTGAATATGTGTGCGGCTGTACGAATTGGTGAATATTTTGAGATAGATACCGCTCTGGCCTGTGAGGCAGTAGCCGATTACCAGCCAACTAATCATCGTTCTCAATTTATTGAAAAGGGGAATAACCTTATCTTGATGGATGCCTATAATGCTAATCCGTCGTCGATGCAGGCCGCTATTGCCAATTTCAACAATTTGAAAGCCCCTAAAAAAATGGTCATTTTGGGCGATATGTTTGAGCTAGGCGACGACGCTCCAGAAGAGCACAAAGCCCTTGGTCAGTTATTAGCCACTTGTCATTTTGACTATGTACTTTTGGCAGGAAAATTGATGGAGTCTGCTGTGGGGCAATTGCCTATTATGAAAGTACATTATTTTCCCGATAAATTTGGCTTACACGTTTGGTTACAAGACCACCCTGTCGAAAATACGCATATTTTGGTAAAAGGCTCAAGAGGAATGGGTCTTGAAAGCGTTTTGCAGTTTTTGTAGTTGAGTGGTCAAGACCAATTAACTTGTTCTCTTTATGAAAATATTACCAGAATAATTCAGCCTTTTCAGCTTATCCTTTTCTTACTTTAGTATAAATTACCGCCTGCAAGCTTCTATGAAGGCTGCTATTATATATCATACACTATGAATGACGATTTTTTAGACGCAAACCACCAACCCAAACCAGATACCAACAAGGCACTGAAAGCTGGTATTGCCGTTGTATCCGTTATTGCTGCTTTACTGGTTTATAGGTTGATTCAAAGCAATCAAATCCAAAATAACCAACAAGAGGTTATTGAATCGAAGGTAATGGAACTGGCATCTACCCGTATCAAGCTCGATTCTATTACAACACAACTAGACTTGAAAATTGCCGAAATTCAAAGGCTAGGAGGCGATATTAGCGAGCTTCAAAAAGCTAAAACTCAGCTGGAGGACGATAAAAAAGAATTACTCAAAAATACAAATGCTGAAATAGCTAGTATCAAAGCTTCTTTTCAAGCCAAAATTCAAAACTATGAATCATTATTGGCTGTCAAAGACAAAGAAATTCAGCAGTTAAGAGCCGATAATCAAACCTTATCGTACCAAAATAGTACGCTCAATAATGAGAATGCCAACCTAAAATCTGAAAAAAATTCACTTGTTCAAAAGGCCGAACGCATTTCTGCCCAAAAGGAAGATGCTGAAATCCGTAATCAAGTATTGTCGGAAAAGGTGTCGAAAGCTACAGCCCTAAAAACCGAATATGTGAGGGTTTTGGGTATTACCGATAAAGGGAAAGAGTTTGATGATAAGAAGATGAAAGCTTCTAAAATTGCCAGACTCAAGGTGGCGTTTATGTTGGCTAAAAACGAACTTACCGAACACGAAAAGAAAACTATCTTTGTCAGAATTCTTGACCCTGATGGTGCTACAGTTTTTGATTCGGCAACGGGTTCGGGTAGTTTTAGCTTCAATGGCAAAGACATTGCTTTTACCACAAGAGGAGATATTTTTTATGATAATCATAACCAGTATATCGAGATTGTCTATAACAGAGGTATAGAATATCGCCCTGGGCGGTATATCGTAGAGCTATATGCCGAAGGTTTTAAAATTGGTAATGGCGATTTTGAAGTAAAATAAGAATATCCTATTTATCATACTGATAATCAAACCACAACAAAACCAATATTACTAGAAAATAATTGTAAACATGAGTCATCCCGAATTTTGGGATAATTTCAAATAGAGAACTCTTATTTGTATTTATTGGGTGCTTCAATCGCACCCTAATGGAAAAAACACACACATGTTAGTAGATATTTATTGACTATTAATCACATAAGGCGGTCGAAATTAGTTTTTCGACCGCCTTATGTGTTCTAAAAATTCGAGATGACTTATCTTTCAGTACCTATAGAAGTATGCTATTTTACTATCGATAACTCCAGTTTATTGGTCGAGTTAAAGCTACTAATCTAATTTCAAACTAGCATTAACGCCATGATTAAGTCCTCCACTCAATACCAACCCCTTGGCTACACCCTGATAGCCATTAGGCAGGTTTACGGTATGCCCATACTCAATAATAGCCTTTAATGTTGCTGTCGGGATTTGTCCGCACGACCACGTTGCAGGTACATTCCAATTACCCGATTGTACACTTATGGTTTTGTCGGTAGGACAAGGCAGTACTGTAACTGTAGCCGACCCACTAGATGCACCTACTCCGCAATTACTGCCCACAAAGGCAACCGTATATATCTGTGTAGTACGAGGTTTTACCCATTTTTCCAACGTTATTTTTGTGGTATTTTGTAAAGTTGCATCGTTCGACAATTGATAGACCCAAGCATTTCCTCCTCCAAAACTAAGGTTTAGCTTGCTAGACTGCCCCTGATAAATAGCACTTCCACCTGATATTTTTGCCGTAATGGGTTCTCCAAATTTGATAATTACAGGGTCAGATTCTACTTCACAAGGGCCCTGCTTACGTACTACCGTATAAGTTCCAGCGGTTTTAATAGGTATATGTTGATTAATGTTGTCATAAAAACCTGTTCGCTCAAGCACGGTTTGTCCATTTCTTTTCAAAATAAATGTTTGGATACCATAATTGGTGTATGCTGCATCATCTACAATCGACAAATCAGCAATGGTATTACTACAATAGTAATTGATAGAATCTAAGTTTTGCTGGCTTTTCAATTTTGGCTTTGATAATCTTGATGGCTGAAGAATAGGAATAGGATCAGACATACCCGAACATGCTCCTTTAGAAACCTTCAACTGATACGAGCCTGTTGCCAAAACATTATAATTAGTTGAATTACTGTTTGAGATAGGTGTTCCATCTTTAAACCACTGAAAGCTATATTCACTATTTGCATTGATATTGGCATATAATGTTGGGAAAGCCGATACGCATCCATCTATTAATAAACCCTTTACTTGTGGCTTGATAAGATTACCTACACTGATTTTTACTGTATCAGATGGTAATATTACACATCCTTCATAGTTATCGGTTAGTACATAACTTCCTGTCTGAGACACCACAAACCCTGTAGGTACAACTACACCATCTTTATATAATTTTGCATTGCCCGACAAATAGCTGTCGGAAGTGAACGTTGTTGTCATACCTGTACAAATTTTATCCAACGAGCCTTCGTCTAGTTTTAACGCCAACTTAATAGTATCTACTCTTGTAATATTAATACCATTTGAATAGGTCGAACAGTTACCTTGCGTGAGCTTTAGTGAATATACTCCTGCTTTTTTTATACCTATTAAATTGGGCGATTCTCGGTAGTAAACACCTTCGTCATCACCTTGGACAGGTACTCCATTTTTTTGCCATTGATAGCTATAAGGTGCTAAAGGATTGGCAATATCCTGATCTACAGAAGAAAGGTACGTGTAGGCTTCTCCACATAAAATATTCCCTTGGGCTCTGTTAGAAATAATACCATTCTTTAATTCTTGCCCAAACACTACACTTTCAGCATCGGTTGACTGATACCGCAAAGGGCATTTATCTCGAATATCTACCGAATATTTGCCTGTCTGCGAAGCTACAAGGGTATCTGCTATTACTCCGAGCAATACACTACCATTGCGTCGCCATTGATAAGTAGCACTGTCAGAATAATAGGTAGGTCTGAAAATAATATTCGTTCCTTCGCATTGAAATTCGTTACCGAGCCTTTCTAGCACATAACTACTGCTATCTACAGACGTTAGGGTAAATGTTTTTTCAACATTACTACAACCCATTTTTTGTACGCTAGCAGTATAAGTTCCTTCTTGGCTAAGACGTACTTTGGCATCTCGTGCAATAAACTGTTCTCTTTTTTTCCATTGATAAATAACATCATCTTTTTGATTACTCACCATGTTCAGCGTAATAGCAGCTCCCTTACAAATAGCCAAATTCTTATTGAGTTTAGCCTCTTTACCTGCACTATTATACACAATTAGGTCTAATTCTTTGCCATTGGTACTTAGGCGAGAGCTGAGCGTACTTGTCAACGACGAATTCTGGGCTACTATTTTGAGGCGATATTCTGTTCCTACCGATACAAAAAACGGTATTCTTACCGAAATAGGACTTGCCAAACCACTTCCTATTTCGGTAGCATTTTGGAAATTCCCCTCTTGGTCAGACAGGTAAACTTTATACGGTGTTCCTACGGGAAGGGTTGTTGAAAAAGGTACAGAAAAATACCCATTCGGGCAAAAAGAAGTTAAGCCTAAATTACCTATTGTTATTGGTGGGTTATTTACGGTTACGTTCAAAAAGGTACTATTATAACATCCTGAAGCATTACGCCCCAAAACAGTGTACACACCACTATTTTGAGGTGTAACACGGCTAATGATAGGGTTTTGTTCTGTTGAAGTAAAGCCATTAGGCCCCGTCCATGTATATGAGTTGAAGGCTTCAAAATTAGTACCCGAAAAAGCCGTCAAGAGCAATTCGGTATTGGTATAAGCTGGATAGCCCAATCGTGCTACTACAACATTCCCGTAGTTGGCAACAATCATCAGTGCTGTAGATACAAACGTACCGCAATCGCTCGATACTTTTACTCTATATCTACCCATCTTAGCATACGAAAAATCTTGAATTAACAAATCCTTCTGTGTTTCCCCTGCTATATCCACGCCATCTTTTTGCCATTGATAACTCAAATTGCCCGAGCCAGTAGCTAGAGCCGTAATAACGGTGCTTCCTCCCAAGCAAACTCTGTCGGAATATGTTGATATATTAACTACAGTAGGCTGGGCACAATTCCCTATTGTTACAGTAGCAGTACCCGTACCAGTACCCACCCCACAGGCATTTACAAGCTTCGTTATCCTAAAAGCGTTATTGGGACGGAACGTCGTTATTTCCCCTCCCCCTCCAAAAATAATAAGCTCTAGGGTGTTAAAATAGTTTTGAAAAAACAGTTCGCCATTATCAACTGAACTCACTTGCATTAAAAAAGGTAATACTCCCGAACCGTTAGCTGTAAAAATAGCTGATTGTGAAGGAGCTATGAGCAGGTCATTTCCAGTAATATCCATCGTAAGTGTACTAGATATATAGACAGGTATTACTTCGGATTGTGCAGAACAAAACTCGTTGCCATTGTAGCGTACCGAGTAATTACCCGATTCTCGAACCGTATAGTCTGGCGATGTAGCATTCGGAATAACATTTCCCTCTTTTAACCAAATGTAAGTACCATCGCGGTAATCTTTGACCCTCAATTTTACAACATTGTTTGAGCATGCTTCAAATGTACGGCCACCCAAGTCGTCATTGATGATAGGTCGAGGCAAATTCAAATTGGTTACAGAAACATTATATCCACTATGTGCCGAACAAGCCCCCTTTATAATTTGTACTTCATAATATCCCGATTGATTTACGACCAAGCTATCTTTCGTGGCACCGTCAATGGGTGTTCCATTATGTAGCCACTGCACACGATGCTGGTTATTTATATTAGAGGCTTTTAACACCGTAGTTTTGCCTTCACAAATCATATTTTTATCAGATACTATTTGGGTTTCTAGTGTATTACCAAATGTCAAATAAACAGGTAGGGTTTCCATTTTAAATTCGGATCTTCCTTGTGAAACAACAACAGTATAATTACCTGTAGCAAAAGCTTTATATTCCGACTTGGTAGCCCCTTGAATAGGGTTTCCATCTTTTTTCCACTGAAAAAAATATCCTAGTCCTTTAACCGTTTTCAATACAATGGTATCACCCACACAAACCTGTGTGGCCGCAGGAGGGTCTATTTGATAATAGGTATTACCACCTATAAAAATCCCTAATGAAGTAGCAGTACAGCTTCCTTGCCTAACAGTAAGGCTATACAAACCGTATTCTGCAACTTGGTACTTACGATTGGTGGCTCCGTTAATATCGACTCCGTCTTTTTTCCATTGATAGCTCGATATGCCCGACAGGGGAGTTTTGGGCTTGAGGTAAATACTATTTCCTTCTGAAATAATATACTCTTTGAGGTCTTGCTCTAAGGTGTCGGTAATGGCTACTCCCGAAAAACTTGAACACGGATTACTTTGACTGATGGCGTGAAGGTTTATTAGTAAAAAAACTATCACAAATAAAAATGGGCGGTATAAAGACGGCATTATAATAGGTTTGATAAATGGTACATTGTTTAAGTTTTAATTTTAGAGAATATGTTTGCTCGATTTTTTAGTCATAAAACTGTTTAACTCTTTATTAGGTTTTGTGGTAAAATCAATTCAGCATTCATTTATCAGGCATAAGTCCTTCTTTATAAGTAAAAAACGGACTATCAAACAAAAATAAATGCAGTACTTTAGGTCTTTTATCTTTGTTAAGGATTGTAATAAATCAGGTTTTTGATGTAGAGTTAATAAAAATATTTCATTTTATCCAGCTTCAAAAAATCCTAATCTGCAATAGCATTTAAAACTACCTTGTACAGAATAATACCTTTTCTTGTAAAAGCAAAAGGTCTAAAAGTCTCATGATATAACCATCGAACTTGCAAGAATTTGGCAGAATTGAATCAATCATGTAGGCATGGCACACAAAATTAGTATTTTGTTTGTATTTCTATCTATAACACCCTTCAAAAACATTTCGACTGGTATTTCTGTTTTTCTTAATCCGTCAGATAACCGACAATTCATCTTGCTGTACTCAGCTAAATTTATGGTATCAAATCATTAAGCCATACAATCATGAAATTGTCTCTTTTATTTTTCGCCTTTGCGTGTATTAGTTTTATCTCATTTTCTCAAGAAAACCCACTGCATCGACAGCAAGGTTTTAATCTCGACAAAGGAATCGCTTTGTCGGGCTACGACCCTGTTAGTTATTTTATTCAGAAAAAACCCCTCAAAGGCAAAACTTCATTGAGGAGCAGCTATCAAGGTATTGAATACTTATTTTCGACGGCCGATAACTTGGCTCGGTTCAAACAAAACCCTAGTCAATTTGAGCCACAATATGGTGGCTGGTGTGCCTATGCTATGGGTGCTACGGGCGAAAAAGTAGAAATAGACCCCGAAACCTATAAAATAATAGATGGGAAACTCTATTTATATTACCATTCCTTTTTGAATAATACCCTCGACAAATGGAATAAGGAGGAAAAAATCCTTAAAGCCAAAGCCGATAGTAATTGGAAAAAGATTTTTTAAACTCCTCAACACACCATGTCATGAAAAAATATGCGGTTGTTTTACAATGGGCTGCCCAAATTATTGCAGCTATCATTTTACTCCAAACATTATTCTTTAAATTTACCGCCGCTCCCGAGTCGGTATATATATTTTCAAAATTGGGCATTGAACCCTACGGACGAATCGGTAGCGGTATTGCTGAGCTTATTGCAGCCCTACTTTTGCTTATTCCACGAACAGCCATTTTGGGAGCGTTGCTATCATTGGGGATTATTTCAGGGGCTATTGTAGCTCATCTTGCCATCCTCGGAATTGAAATACAAGACGATGGTGGATTGCTGTTTGCTTATGCACTAATCGTATTTTTTTGTAACCTGTTCACAATCTGGAGTAGAAGAAACGAAATTATCTATTATATAGCTACATTTTAGATATATTTTATCAAAATACACCTAAAATATTTTATATTATCTATTTTTAAAGAGCATAGCAAATGATTTATAGTTTTGCTTTTAAAATCTTCTCAAAACCTACTAATTTTGTACTTTATAAAGATTATGGTTCATTCAATTTTCTATTTTGATAAGCCGTAATCTCTAAGCAAAAAGAAATAAAAAGCAAAAAATAAATGTCAACTGCAACACAATCGTACGTTCCGTACAAAGTAAAAGACATCGCCCTTGCAGAATGGGGTCGTAAAGAAATTCGTTTGGCTGAAGCCGAAATGCCTGGTTTGATGGCACTTCGTGCTGAATATGGTGATTCAAAACCTTTGGCGGGTGCTCGCATCGCTGGATGTTTGCACATGACTATCCAAACTGCGGTTTTGATTGAAACATTGGTAGCTTTGGGTGCTGATGTAACTTGGTCGTCTTGTAACATTTTCTCGACACAAGACCACGCAGCAGCAGCTATAGCAGCAGCAGGAATTCCTGTATATGCTTGGAAAGGAATGAACGAAGAAGAATTCAACTGGTGTATCGAACAAACGCTTTTCTTTGGCGAAGACCGTAAACCATTGAACATGATTCTTGACGATGGTGGTGACTTAACCAACATGGTATTTGACAATTATCCTGAGCTTATTGCTGATATCAAAGGTTTGTCTGAAGAAACTACAACTGGTGTTCACCGTTTGTACGAGCGTTTAAAAAATGGCACGTTGTTTTTGCCAGCTATCAACGTAAACGATTCAGTTACTAAATCTAAATTTGATAACAAATACGGCTGTAAAGAATCTTTGGTTGACTCTATCCGCCGTGCTACCGACTTGATGTTGGCTGGTAAAGTGGCTGTTGTGGCTGGGTATGGTGACGTAGGTAAAGGTTCGGCTGAATCTTTGCGTGGTGCTGGATGTCGTGTATTGGTAACAGAAATCGACCCAATTTGTGCTTTACAAGCAGCAATGGACGGCTTTGAAGTTGTTACTATGAACGAGGCAGCTACTCGTGCTAATATCTTTGTAACTGCTACTGGTAACGTAAATATTATCCGTGAACGTCACTTCAGAGCAATGAAAGATAAAGCTGTAGTTTGTAATATTGGTCACTTCGACAACGAAATCGATATGGCTTGGTTAAACTCGGCTTATGGCTCAACAAAAGAACAAATCAAACCTCAAGTAGATTTGTATAATATCGAAGGTAAAGAAGTTATTGTATTGGCTGAAGGTCGTTTGGTAAACCTTGGTTGTGCAATGGGTCACCCTTCTTTTGTCATGTCTAACTCTTTCTGTAACCAAACTTTGGCTCAGCTTGAATTATGGCAAAACCCAGGAAAATACGAAAACAAAGTATATATTCTTCCTAAACACCTTGACGAAAAAGTAGCAAAATTGCACTTGGCTCATATTGGTGCTCAGCTAGAAACTTTGGATGATGAACAAGCTGCTTACATTGGTGTAACTGTTGAGGGGCCGTTCAAAGCAGAACATTACCGTTACTAGGATTTTGTAAAATCCTTTCTCGAAAACCTCACCAGCAGCATGTTGGTGAGGTTTTCTTTTAGCAGTTCTATACAAGGTTATTCTTGAGAAATTCAAGATTGTTTACTTATTTTACCCTATATTTATTGCTTGTTTCCTTATCGATTGTAGTGACAAATCAATCATATAAAAATCTCACAATCAATACTATAACCCTATCAAATCATTAGTCAAGCTCTGTACCTAACAAACTTTGCGAATATCCTGTAAATCTTTGTTCATGACTAAACAGTTACTTGTATTTTTATTCTGTGCTTTAGTATTGAGTACATCAGTGATGGTATTGGGCCAAATTTCGAGTCAAGTACCCATAGACACCTCCTTGTCTCTCCACTCGGCACTCGGCAGTGGCCCCGTTTCTGTTTTAAGAATGTCGTTACGTGATAAAAACACCCGTAAAAAACTTGCTGGTACATTTATTATCAAGTCGGCACAAGAGAATAAATTCAAAACGCTACTTGCTCCTAATGGCTTGCAACAATTGACTTTTCATGAAGCCGAACGACTCGAAATTGAAGCAAGAGTTACGGGGTATCAAACTATTTCTCGCAAATTTCAGATATTGGTAACGTCTCTTGGTAAAGCGTATGAGTTTGAAGCTCTGTTAGAAAAAGAAACCTTTCAGATACGACTCAATGCTCTTGATTTCGTTAGTAAGCAACTGCTCAAAAAACCTACCTATTTTATCAGAAATACACATACTGATGATTTGCAAAAGATTCGGCCAGTAAAGGCTCAACCACTCACCTATCTGAGCCTCAACGACAACATTCGGCATTTTGCAATAGAATGTGTAGCCGATGGCTACCAACCCCAAACTATCCGACTCGACAGCAGTCATAACAATACAACGGTATCGTTTTTGTTGCGGCCTATCCAAAAAGCAAGTACAGTTGTGGCTATTTATGCCCAAGACTTTCTGACAAAAGATATTGTTCCTTTTTCGCTCAACCGTGAGCCTCTTAAATTGGTTGACGAAACGCCCTTCAAGGTTTTACTGATAGAAGGCGAAGACCTCCATATTGACCTAAAAGCAAGTGGGTTTGAACCCTTCAAACAAAGCTATTTTATCGGTGATTCGCTTCTCAACCAGAAACAACTCATTTTCGGATTACAGAGAAAAACATACACTTTCATCCTGAAAGCTTGGGGCGAAAACCCTAATCGTGAACTCAACAATGCCCAGTTTAAAATAATCAATCTTGATAATAAAGAAAGCATGCCTGTTAGTTTGCAGGGGTTGTATCCTATTGTTGAGTTATTACCTTACGAACAGTATGCGATTCAGATCAAGGCTGAAGGATACGAGCCTTATTATGCTCGTTTTGTACCACTCAATATGATTAAATCTAAGGTTTTCCAACAAGATTTTTACCTAAAAAAAAAGAAAATTGTTGTAGCCCACACACCTACAAACGATATTATTGCCTCGCAACAATTTGGTATTATCGAACAAGGGAAAACCATTCCTCTTAACAATATTTATTTTGACCAAAGTAGCCCTATTCTTCGGGAAGAGTCATTCAAAGAGCTAGACTACCTTGTACAATTGTTAGTAGAAAACCCTAATTTGAGAATCGAAATACGAGGCCATACCGACAACGTAGGCGATTTTAACCTTAATCTAAAGCTTTCGCAAGACCGTTGTTGGGCTGTTATCAACTATCTTACAACAAGAGGTATTGCTGCGTCTCGTCTCGAAGCTGTTGGCCGTGGGCCACTCGACCCTATTGCTCCTAATAACTCGGAAGAACAAAAAAAGAAAAATAGACGTGTAGAGTTTATCAGACTTTAGGGTCTATTGAGGTATTGGGGTAATACGATAAGGTTATTGCCTTTTCAAGACCAACGCCCTAGCTGAGATTGATAATTAAGTTCAGTATATATCTACCTAAATATTCTTTTGGTGATAAATCGCTTTTCTTATTCACTATTTAGCAGAAAACACTACCGAATATGTCATCTATCAACCGTCGCCAATTTATTACAGAGGTTAGCATTTTAGGGGCTGCTTCTTTGGTTTCTCATGCCTTAATGGCCTCAAAACCAAGCTCTATCCAAATGGCCTATTCGGCCATTACGTGGGGAGGTAAAGACCTTGATGCCATGAGCCAAATTGCATCTTTGGGCTTTAAGGGGGTTCAACTAAGAGCCAATGCTTATGATACTTACAAAACCAAAGTACAGGAGCTTAAAAGCAAAATTCAAGAAAACAACCTTAGTCTTGCTATGTTTTCGAGTGGCAATGTTGAAGTAGACCCAACTCGTGTTGCCAGCAATGTCGATTATCATGTTGCGCACGCTAGCTTTGTCAAAGCCCTTGGCGGAAATGCCATTCAGCTAACCAATAGCCTTCGGAAAGGCAATCAAGCCCCTACTACCGACGAGCTAAAGGCATTGGCCAAAGTAATGAATCAAATTGGAGAACAAACGGCTGATTTGGGTATTCAAACTACATATCACAACCACATGCACCAATGGGGCGAAACCCCCGAAGAAGTAGATATATTAATACAGGAAACTAATCCAAAATGGGTAAAACTACTTTTAGATGTAGCCCATTATCATCAAGGTGGCGGACAACCCGAAAAAGCTGTTGAACAATACAAAGATCGCCTTTTTGCCTTGCATATCAAAGATGTAAAATCACCACTTCCCGAAAAACCAGACAACCCAAAAGCATATAAATTTGTAGAGCTAGGGCAAGGGAATGTCAATCTTCCTGCTGTATTTAAAGCATTGGCCAAAATTAAGTTTGACAAATGGGCTGTTGTAGAGCTCGACGGTGTTCCCGAACCAAACCGTACCCCACTAGAATCGGCTACTATTAGCAAAAACTATTTGGTAAATACCCTAAAAGTAAAACTTTAAGCCAATATAAAGTTATTGAGATTGGGAGGTAAACCTTCCAATCTCTGTTTTTTTAGCCCAAAAAAGTCATTAACTTGCCAGACAATTGTTTTCAACCCATTTCACTAGCAGCCACTGCTCTTCTGTATGTCTGACAAACGCACCCCAGCTATTTTCTTTATTTTTATTACTATGCTTATCGATGTGCTTGGCATCGGTATTATTATTCCTATTTTGCCCGACCTTATCGAAGAATTTGTGGGGGGTGGCACTGCCAATGCCGCTATATATGGGTCGTTACTGATGGCTTCGTACTCGATAATGCAGTTTTTGTTTTCGCCTGTTATTGGTGGCCTTAGCGACAAGTACGGTCGTCGTCCCATTATTTTATGTTCGTTATTGGGCTTTAGTATCGACTACCTTATATTGGCTTTTGCTCCTAATATCATTTGGCTATTTGTTGGCCGAATCATTGCAGGTATTACAGGAGCAAGCTTTACGACAGCAAGTGCCTATATAGCCGATATTAGTAAACCCGAAGATCGTGCCAAAAACTTTGGTATGATTGGAGCAGCCTTTGGTCTAGGCTTTATTATTGGCCCTGTATTAGGTGGTGTTTTGGGTGAAATTCATATCAAACTACCTTTTTTTACCGCCGCTGGCCTTACGGCTATCAACTGGCTATATGGGTATTTTATCTTACCTGAGTCGCTTGCAAAAGAAAACCGTCGCCCGTTCGACTGGAAACGAGCCAATCCTGTGGGTTCGCTTCTCCAAATCAAGAAATACCCTTTATTATTGGGGCTTGCCATTGCACTTTTTTGTATCCAATTGGCTGGTCAAACCCACCCAAGCACATGGGCGTATTTCACTAAATTAACCTTTGGATGGAACAAACGAGAAATCGGCTTTTCATTAGGTTTTGTAGGAGTTATGGTAGCTTTTGTACAAGGGTATCTGGGCCGAGTTATTATTCCCAAACTAGGCGAAAAGAAATCTATCTTTGTAGGCTTATTGTTTTGGGGATTAGGCTTTTTCCTATTTTCATTTGCTTGGCAAGGCTGGATGATGTACGCTATTATGATTCCTTATGCACTGGGAGGTATTGCAGGGCCATCTATCCAATCGGTTATGTCACAGCAAGTGGGGGCATCTGAACAAGGCGAACTACAAGGTGGGCTTACCAGTATTGTGAGTATGACCGCTATTATTGGTCCAATATTGGCCTCTAGTTTATTTAGATTTTTTTCATCACCCAGTGCTCCTATTCATTTTCCAGGAGCGGCCTTTTTTTCAGGCGGGATATTAGCATTTTTAGGACTTCTTATTGCTTTTAAGTCTTTTCCTAAAACAACCGTACCTAAAGAAGCCTAAGTTTCCATCTATCATGGATTTATGCTTTTTATCATCATTCTATTTGATATATTTCTATTTAGTCATTACATTTCACTGGTAATTTGCTATTTTATCATCCTAGCATTATAAATCTAATTACAAGTGCTAAATTATGGGTGTTGAGTTTTGAGACAAAATAATTAATTATCAGGTAATTTTAAAACCAAAACTGATGATGTAGGCTAGCATTAGCTGAATTTCAAATTTCTACATTACCCTGTTATTTACCTTATTAACTAAAACTAAACAAAAAAATGAAATTTACAAGAATGTTCGCCTCTGCTTTGGTTGTTGTTGCCAGTACAGTTGCCTCTTTTGCTCAAACAGCCGACGAAATCGTTGCCAAACATATTGAAGCTATGGGTGGTGCCGAAAAGTGGAAAGCTATCAAAAGTATCGAGTTGAAAAACAAGATGTCGATGGGTGGTATGGATTTGCAAAGTAAAACTATTATTGTTACAGGCAAGGGGCTTCGCAGCGAAGTATCGGTAATGGGACAAGAAATTGTAACGGCTATTGAAGGCGACCAAGGTTGGACAATCCTGCCTGCTATGATGGGTGGCAATGGCGAACCACAAGACCTCCCAGGGGCTGTAGTAAAGCAGTCGAAAGGGCAAATGGAGTTTGGTGGTGCATTGTTAGGTTACAAAGAAAAAGGTGCTACAATAGAATATATTGGGAAAGAAAAAGTGGATAATGTAGAAACTTACAAATTAAAACTTACCGAAAAAAATGGAGATGTTTCTAATTTGTTTATTTCGCCAAGCACATATTTTATCTTGAAAACAACAGGTAAAAGAGTAGTGAATGGACAGGAAATGGATGTTGAAATAAGCTTCTCGGATTTCAAGAAAGTAGAAGGGTTGGTATTTGCCCACACTACCGAAATGCCTAGCCCAATGGGAGGTAATATGACTATCGAAATTGACTCAATCAAGTTGAATCCTACGGTTGACGAAGCTATCTTTAAAAAACCCGCTAAAAAATAAAGAAAAGCGTTTAGTACTTTTCTATTAATTTTTGTAAGAACCTCACAGGTAATTTAGATGCCTGTGAGGTTTTTCTTTGGGGTTTTTGTAATTTTGTATAATTGTTTTTCCTTTTCAAATCCTCGTAGCCTCCTATTTTAGGCCCATTAGATTCAAACGACACAATGTACAAAATTTTCTTACAGCCACTTTTGTTCCAAATTGATGCCGAAAAGGCTCACCATATTACTTTTAGTTTGGTAAAAAACCTTTTCAAAATCCCTTTTGTTCCTAGCATTTTCAAGGCTTTTTATAATTATGAAAATCCTAAACTTGCCAAGAAGGTATTTGGGCTTACGTTCAAAAATCCTGTAGGCTTAGCAGCAGGCTTCGATAAAAACGCTGTACTTGTCGATGAACTTTCGGCTATGGGGTTTGGCTTTATTGAAATTGGTACACTTACCCCAAAGGCTCAACCTGGCAACGACAAGCCTCGTTTATTTCGTTTAAAAGCCGACGAAGCCCTTATCAATAGAATGGGATTCAACAACGACGGTGTTAAAGACGCTGTAGCTCGCTTGAAAAAAAGAAATAGCTCCGTTTTAATCGGAGGAAATATTGGTAAAAACAAAGTAACGCCCAACGAAGAGGCTGTAAATGATTATACGATTTGTTTCAACGAACTTTTTGATGTGGTTGATTATTTTGTTGTAAATGTTAGCTCGCCCAATACGCCCAATTTAAGGGCTTTACAAGAAAAAGAGCCTCTGAAACAGTTGCTCCAAACCTTGCAAAACAACAATGATAGCCGCCCTAAACAAAAGCCTATTTTGTTGAAAATTGCCCCAGATTTGACCAATTCGCAGCTCGATGATATTATTGAAATTGTACAAGAAACCAAAATTGCGGGTGTAATTGCTACCAATACTACTATTTCGAGAGAAGGCTTGGCGTCTGAACCTGCCTTGGTACAAGAAATGGGCGGCCTTAGTGGCAAGCCCGTTACACAACGCTCTACAGAAGTGATTCGGTATTTGGCTACCCAATCGGGTAAATCGTTTCCGATTATTGGTGTCGGGGGGATTCATTCGCCAGAAGATGCTAAAGAAAAACTAGATGCAGGAGCAGACTTAATCCAACTTTATACAGGCTTTATTTACGAAGGCCCAGCTTTGGTAAGTCAAATCAATCGTTATTTGGCTCAACATTTGTAGAACAAACCGTTTGTTACCTATTAAAAGCTTCTTAGGATTTTTTTGCTCTTTTTCTCGCAAAACTATCTCAAAGTTACGAACTTTGAGATAGTAGCTTAAATATCCCTTACTGAATTCACAATTCTTATCTTATCTAATTGTACTAAATGAGTATTTCATCAGTTATCAATTAGGTAAAGTAACATTGTACATTGATACTTGAATTAATATTATGGCAAGAAATATACCCAGAAACCCAGAAACCAAACCTAAGGAAAAAGTGAAATCCGAGCGTAAACCCATGTCTTTTAATTTTGACATGAGCAACTTGAATATCACTAGGTTTCAGTTTGTAGCGGGCTTGGTACTGATGCTCCTTGCTATTTTTATGTTTTTCTCTTTTACGTCGCACCTTTTTACAGGTAAAGCCGACCAAAGTGAACTCAATGCCGCTTTTGCAAATCTGGAAGAAACAGGTAAAAAAACTAAAAACTTTTTTGGTGTTTTTGGAGCAAAACTCGCCGACCTACTTGTTCTTCGTTATTTTGGTATCTCATCGTACTGGTTAGTACCTCTTACTTTTGTGATGGGTTTCCGTATTTCTTTCAAAAAAGAACTACTTCCTCTCGAAAGCTTTACTTGGCAAGCCTTATTTTATATGCTATGGGGAAGCTCTTTTATGGGCTTTTGGGTGTTACTTTTTCATATTGCCGACAATTGGAGCGATTTATGTGGTGGCGTTGGGTATCATCTTAATGAATACCTATACAACTTGCTTGGTGGATTCTCGATTCTTCTGATTCTTTTTGTACTGATTTCCTTTATTGCTTTGTTTTATGGCACTGAGGGTATTATCCACTGGATAGAACGTATTACCACTCCAAAAGAACCCAAGGATTTGCCAGATGATCATGATAACTCAACCGACGATATAGCCAAAGCTAAGAATATCCAGCGTGTTCGTCAGGATTTGGACGAAATTCAGCCCCTACACGACGAAGATGATATGGTAATCAGAGAAGATAATATTGATGAAGAAGTAATTCGCCCGTTTCTTCCTCCTGTGGTTACACCCAAAATTAATGATACAGCCAAAGTTGCCAATAGCATAAATACTGTACCAACACTCAAAAAAGAACTTTCGTTGACTATCGAAAATGTAATGGAAGATGATATTCCTGAAAATATCGACGAAACCGAAGACGAAATCAAACAACTAGCCTCGCAAAAAGATGAAGCTAGCGATGAGCTTGTTAAAAAGTTTGGCCTTTACGACCCTATGTTAGACCTACCTCATTACCAATTGCCAACCCTCGACCTTATGAAAGACTACGATATGGGCAAAGCACAGGTTTCACAAGAAGAACTCAAGGCCAATTCCAATAAAATTGTGGATACTTTGGGGCATTATGGTATTGGTATTGCCGATATTAAGGCTACAATTGGCCCTACTGTAACACTTTACGAGATTATTCCAGATGCTGGTGTAAGAATTTCAAAAATCAAAAACCTTGAGGATGATATTGCTCTTAGTTTGGCGGCCTTAGGGATTCGTATTATTGCTCCTATTCCGGGGAAAGGTACAATTGGGATTGAAGTACCAAACAAAAATCGTGAAATGGTGCCTGTAAAAATGGTAATTGGGTCTGAGAAATTCCAGAAATCTACGGCCGACTTACCTATTGTTTTAGGTAAAACCATTAGCAACGATATATTTATGACCGACCTCGCCAAAATGCCTCACCTGCTTATGGCAGGGGCTACAGGACAGGGTAAATCTGTAGGCTTAAATATGATTCTTACGTCGTTGTTGTACAAAAAGCACCCGTCGCAATTAAAATTTGTATTGGTCGACCCTAAAAAAGTAGAATTAACGCTATTCAATAAAATAGAAAGGCATTTCTTGGCGATGCTTCCCAACTCGGCCGAGGCTATTATTACCGATACCAAAAAAGTGGTTAATACCCTCAACTCTTTGTGTATCGAAATGGACAACCGTTATAATTTATTGAAAGATGCAGGTTGCCGAAACCTAAAAGAATACAATGCCAAGTTTGTCAATCGTCGCCTCAATCCCGACAAAGGCCACTATTATATGCCGTACATTGTACTGGTAATAGATGAGTTAGCCGATTTGATGATGACCGCAGGTAAGGAGGTTGAGCAGCCTATTGCTCGTTTGGCACAGTTGGCTCGTGCTATTGGAATTCACTTAGTTATTGCAACGCAGCGGCCTTCGGTCAATGTTATTACGGGTACAATCAAGGCTAACTTCCCTGCTCGTTTATCGTTCAAGGTAACTTCCAAAATTGACTCACGTACAATTCTGGATACTGGTGGTGCCGAACAGCTAGTAGGTATGGGCGATATGTTGCTTTCGACGGGTTCAGATATTATTCGTTTGCAATGTGCTTTTGTAGATACCCCCGAAGTAGAAGATGTTTGTGAGTTTATTGGCAATCAACAAGGCTATGAATCGGCCTATATGCTACCCGAATTTGAAGGCGATTCTGACGGAGGAAATGAAAAAAGCGATTTTGACCCTAAAAATAGAGACCAATATTTTGACGAAGCGGCTCGTTTGATTGTAACCCATCAGCAAGGTTCTACTTCTTTGATTCAGCGCCGTTTGAAACTTGGCTATAACCGTGCTGGACGTTTAATTGACCAACTTGAGGCTGCTGGCATTGTAGGGCAATTTGAAGGGTCAAAAGCCAGAGAAGTGCTGGTAAAAGACTTAGATACCTTGGAAAGGATGTTGAAAGAATTGTAAAAATAGCTTAACCTCATAAAAGAATACTCATTGAGGAAACCAGTATATATACCAAGTTTATTGTTTTATCAAACTACCCTGCAATACCTTTAAAAGGCTTCTATATATCTTTACTCAACACATAAGCATTTCCACTCATATTCAAGCTTTTAGGATAATCTTTTTTAGAAAGGATTATCCTTTTTTCGTATATTCCCTTTGTAATTTTTCACTATTATACTTTCTGTTGTATGTCTTCCCTCAGCAAACGTCAATTTCTCAAAAACATTACAGGTATAGCGGCAATAGCCTCATTAGATTTACAAAAGGTTTTGGCTCAAAATGAGCATATTCCTGCCCTTAAATTAGCAGAAGATGAAGCTTTTTGGTCACAAATAAGAACTGCTTATACCCCACCCAAAGAATTTATTCACCTCGAAAATGGATATTATTCGATGGCCTCTAAGGTTGTATTAGAAAAATACCAACAACATATTCGCGACATCAATGCGGTTACGTCATATTATATGCGAACCCGCCAGTTTGATGACAAATTAGCTTCTAAAAAGCTCCTTGCCGAGCTATTGGGCTGTCAACCCGAAGAGCTAATTATTACCCGCAATACCACCGAGTCGCTAGATACCATTATTGCCGGTATTGACTGGAAATCTGGCGACGAAGCCCTTATGGCCGAACATGATTATGGTGCTATGTTGGATATGTTCAAACTTCAGGCCAAGCGATACGGCATGGTCAATAAAGTTATTTCGGTACCCCTTCATCCAAAATCTGATGATGAAATTGTGGAGGTTTATGAAAAAGCTATTACTCCCAAAACACGCCTATTAATGATTTGTCATCTTATTAATATAACTGGTCATATTTTACCTGTTAAAAAAATCACTGAAATGGCACATCGTCATGGTGTGGAAGTAATGGTAGATGGGGCTCATGCTTTTGGCCATTTAAACTTTAAGATAGATGATTTGGGGGGTGTAGATTACTACGGAAGTAGTTTGCATAAATGGTTGGGGAATCCGCTGGGAGCGGGTATTTTGTATGTTAAAAAAGATAAAATTAAGCCTATTTGGCAACTCTTTGGCGACATGGGCTACCAAGATGATGATATCCGAAAACTCAATCATACAGGTACACATCCTGTAGCTACCGATTTGGCTATTAAAGATGCCATTGACTTTCATCAGATGATTGGCATTGCCCGCAAGGAGGCTCGCCTGAGATACCTCCAAAACTACTGGACATCGCAAGTAAGGGATATCCCAAATATTACTTTAAATACCCCCGAAGACCCTCAACGCTCATGTGCTATTGCCAATGTTGGAATAAAAGGAATACCTCCTGCCGACTTAGCCAAAAAGCTTATGCAAAACTATAAGATATTTACGGTAGCTATCGGCTATGCAGGCGTATTTGGAGTACGGGTTACACCGCATTTGTACACCAATCTGGACGAACTCAATACCTTTGTCAAAGCCCTTAAAGAACTGGCTAAAGCCTAAAACAAAGATGAGGATGCCTTCAAGAAGACATCCTCATCTTTCATATACTTTGAATCAATTATCCGATTGCTACTAATTCAATATCGAAAATCAAATCTTTACCAGCCAATGGGTGGTTGGCATCTAAAGTAATGGTAGTTTCTGTTACTTCACTTACTACTACAGGCATTACTTGGCCTGTTCCGTCTTGATGCATATTTAATTGCATACCTACTTCGTAAGGAATATCAGAAGGGATTTCGTTACGAGGGAACACCGCCATATATTCTGGATTTACAGGGCCATAAGCCTCGTCAACGGGAATATGTACAGTTTTTTGCTCACCAATTGCCATGCCAGTAATACCATCATCAAACCCTTTGATAACTTGTCCTGTACCTAATTCAAATTCTAAAGGTTCACGTCCAGCCGAACTATCGAAAATAGTTCCATCAGTTAATTTACCTGTGTAATGGACGCTTACTTTATCGCCCGCTTTTGCTTGTGCCATTGTAGTTTATTTTGATTGAATCTTTTATGCTTTCAGGCTATAAGCACTAGGCATTTGTGCTTTGCCTTGAGGTTATAGCCTTTAACCCCTCAAAGGTCGGAGAATATTTTTAGAAAATAAAAAGAAAAGTTGAAAAAGGCACAAGGGCTAAGCCCCAAAGCCTATTTTTACTATCTCATTCTCACAATAGTTACTCCAGCTCCTCCTCGGTCGGCGTGTTCGTCTTCCATTTTGGCTACCTGTTTGTATCCTCGCAAATGCTGACGAATCAGGGTCCTTAGAATACCATCGCCTTTGCCATGTACGATACGGAGTTCGTCATAACCTACCATGATAGCATCGTTCATAAAACGGTCGACATCTACCAGTGCTTCCTCTCCTCTTTTGCCTCTAAGGTCGAGATTGAACGAGAAATTTTGGATTTTTTCGTTCATATCAATTCCTGTCAACTTGGCTTTTGGTGAGGTTTTTTGTTTAAATTCTTTTTTTGATACACGTTCCAAACGATTCGTTTTGATGGTTGTTTTCAAATCACCAATTGCCACTTCGGCATCTTTTCCACGAATCGCCAATACTTCGCCCAAAGCTTCCTGCCCTTTTATTCTTACCAATGAGCCTACTATAATATCGCCTCCTATCACTTCTACAACATCTTTTTCTTGCTCTTCTTTGGCTGGCGAATTGGCAACAGCTATTTTTTCAACAACCAAAGCTTCTTGAAAATCTTGCAAATCCTGTCGTACTTCTTTAGTAACCAATTTGTCAGCTCCTTGTTCTCGAATCTCCTTGATAGTAGCTTCAATCTTTTGATTAGCCGTTTTCACCAATTCTTTGGCTTGAATTTTGGCTGTATTCAGAATCGTTTTCTTTTCGGTATCCAAAAACTTTTTCAACGACTGGTATTGTTCTAGCAGTTGGTCGAGTTGACGTTGTTTTTGGGCATTTTCAACGTTTTTATCGGCAAAAACCTTTTTCTCGATTTCCAACTCTTTCACCAGTTTTTCAAAACTCACTTGCTGCTTTCCAATTTTATTTTTCGACCTATCTATTACCGATTTAGGTAAGCCGATTTTATAAGCAATTTCAATAGCAAATGAACTACCTGGTTTACCTATTTCTAGCTCATAGAGCGGTTCTAGGTGTTCGGCATCGTAACGCATTGCTCCGTTGATAAGCCCACTTGTACGGTCGGCAAATACCTTCAAGTTGGTATAGTGGGTATTGATAGCACCATAAGCTCCTGAGCGGTTGAGGTCTTCAAGAATACTCTCGGCTATTGCACCACCTAAAGTTGGTTCTGTACCTGTTCCAAATTCGTCTATCAAAAACAATGTTTTACGGTCGGAATGTACCAGGAAGTGCTTCATATTGGTAAGGTGCGAGCTGTAGGTACTTAGGTCGTTTTCCAAGCTCTGTTCATCGCCAATATCAATAAAGATATTCCTAAAAATACCGATGGTCGAATACTCAGCCATTGGTACAAGCAAACCACATTGGTACATGTACTGAATCAGCCCCAAGGTTTTGAGGGTAACTGATTTACCCCCAGCATTAGGCCCAGAAATCAGTAATATTCTATTTTCGGAATCGAGCGTAATAGATAAGGGTACTACCGATTTTCCTGCTTTTTTGAAAGAAGCTAATAAAATAGGATGGCGAGCATTTTTCCAATCTACAATTTGGCTATTGACACTCAATGGAGCAATGGCCTCTAATTCAACAGCATAACATGCTTTTGCTCGCACAAAATCAATAATTCCCAAAAAAGTATAAGCTCGTTTTAGGGTAGGCACTTGCGGACGCAAACGAGCGGTTAGTTCCATCAAAATTCGGATTATCTCACGTCGTTCGGCCGACTCTAATTCTCGAATTTCATTATTGGCTTCTAGGACTTCGGTAGGCTCTAAAAATACGGTCTTACCTGTATCTGATTCGTCATGAACAAAACCTTTGATTTTGCGTTTGTGTTCGGCAGCCAAAGGAATCACCATACGGCCATTTCGCAAAGTCAGCGAAAAGTCGTCGGTAATCCAGCCATTGCTACGAGCATTTCGCAAGATACTATCCAATTTTTTACGCAAATCGTTTTCTTGTACCAACAAGCGTCTTCGGATAGCCTGTAGCTCGGAGCTTGCATTATCTTTGAGCTTGCCTCGGTCGTCAATGATTTTATCTAAAGCATCCAAAATACCTCTAATTTCTAACTTAGGGTCTTTTTGGGGTATTACCTCTTCCTGATTTTTGTCGCTTCGGTTCTGAAAAGCCGTTCCCAACAACTCCCTCAACTGTGGGTATTGTTCGGGTTCTTTATTATCAAAAAAGCGAAGACATTCTTGAATGGTACGAAGGGATAATTTGAGGTCAAAAAATTCTTCTTCCGACAAAAATGCTCCTTCAATAGCAGCCTTCGACAGTTGATAGTTGACATCTAGGTAGTTTTGAGAAGGAAAAGCCTGTGGTTCAAACTGCATAATATCCTTCATTTCGTCTACCTGACGAATCATTTTCTGAACCAAATCATAATTATCAGAGAAGCGGATTTTTTCTACAAAAGCCCTTCCCAAAGGACTAATACATAATTCGCTAAGCCGTTCTCTGATGCGGTCGAAACCTAACTTTTGTTCTATATTTTGGGGGTATAACATATCTTTTGTGTGGTCTTTCGGCGGTTGGTTTGGCTTGTCGTTGTTGTTGAAATACCAACCGTGTATCGAAAGTAAATAGCCTATATTTAGTAAACTTCCAATTAAAATACAAAGTTCAAACCTTTTTGGCGAAAACAAAAACCTATCTAGTTGGAATATATCTTAAATTGAAGGCTATCCACTAAAAATACCCTAAGTAGCAGAAAAAGCCTTCTATTTTGAGCCAAAATACCTAAAAACATATCGTTGCTCATATTAGGGTTTTATCCGTACATATTTTTCTATATTTAGCCTATTGATACCCGAAGCTTCTATTCTCTCGACACCACTTTGGACAAGTGTATCATTGTTGATGGTAATCGTAAAAGTAAAATCGTTTCCTTCCCAATCTCGTGCCGAACAGTATTCGAGATGCTCGGTATAAAGGCTGTCGATAAGCGTATAACGCCCACCACCCGACGAAAATACGGCTGCAGAGTCTTTCCCTTTTTTTAAATCATGTTGTAAAAAAGCAAAATGAGAAGGATTGATAATCTTGATAAAAGATGTATTTTGGGTATAATCGGTTACGGTAGTATCGCCTTTTTCTATCAAAGTTCCTGATATTAGTTTCCATGTACCTTCAAGCTTTGGCGTTTCATTCTTTTGATTGGCACACGACATCATAGCTACTGCCAATAGTGCCAAACTAGTTTTTGTTATCAGTTTCATTCTTATCTGTTTTTATAGTTTAGTAAGTAAGCAAGATAATGCAAATATATTGATTAGCAAAAGTTAGATGGTTTACTCAAGACATTTATACAGTTGGGTTTAAATACCCTAAAAAACAAAACCCCTCAAGCATTGCTACCTGAGGGGTTGGTATAATCAAGCTAAAGCCTCAACCTATTGGTTTAAGAAATCGCCTGTTGTAATCACAGATAAGCCATCAACCGAGCGGTTGTACAAATACGCATTTGCTTCAATCGTTTTTCCGTCAACTTCTACCTGAATAGATTTACGAAGGAAAATACTATCGGCTTCGTTTTCAGGATAGAATTCTTCGTATTCATCCAAAATTTTCACCAAACGCAATGGATTTGTTAATTTATATAATTCGCCTTTTACTTGATCGGCGGTGTCGTTGGAAGGAACAATACCCGGATATTCACCGATATTATACATTTTGCCTTGGTAGTTGGCAATACCGATAAGTTCAGAATTACGGGCAATCAATTTGTGTAATTCATTGCCATATCCTTTTCTTAACGTACCATACACAAACAAGAACTCTTCTTTGTCTGGTTCTGGCAATACGGCTTCTTCTACCGACAATACCAAGTCTTCTTGTTCAACAACTGTACCTTCGTTGAGTACAATCCTCGAAACAACTCCCTCAAATGGCGATGATACAATCGATTCCATTTTCATGGCTTCAATTACATACAACGGAGCATTTTTCTTCACTTCGTCGCCCGGTTTTACCAAAATACGGCTTAAACGGCCTTGTAATGGAGCACCAATATCACCTTTTACCGAAGCTTTGATGTGTTGAGGACGTATAACTTTGATATTCTTATCTAAAATTTTGATCCGACGAGCTTGGCCATTTAATTCAAAAGTTACAGTACGCAAACCTGATTCGTCTGGTTCGGAAGTATACAAAAACTTCACGATGATAGTTTTTCCTTCATCGATAGTAATCATAATTTCTTCATCTTGTTTCAAACCATACAAAAAGGCATTGGTAGGAATTACCGAAACATCGCCATAGCTTTCTTGGGCTTTGTAATAGTCTTCATACACTTTCGGATACATTTTGTACGAAAGGTAATCAAGGAATCCTTCTTGATTTTCTGGGAATTTAGCTTCAAAAGCAGCATAATCCTGTTCAAAATCAATTGGCGGAATTGTATCGTTCGGGCGGCCTACCAAAGGTTGTTCACCTTTCAAGATAATTTCTTGTAACTGCTTAGGGAAACCACCGTAAGGCTGTCCAAGGCCACCTTTAAAGAAATCTTTTACCGATTCGGGGAAAGAAAGCGTTGAACCACGAGCATATACATCTTCGGCTGTTAAGCTATTGGCTGTCATAAAGATAGCCATATCACCTACTACTTTCGACGATGGCGTAACTTTTACAATATCACCAAAAAGTTTGTTAGCCTCTACATAATTTAGTTTCATTTGCTCAAACTTGTCGCCTACACCCAAGGCAATAGCCTGACCACGAAGGTTGGTATATTGTCCACCTGGAATCTCGTTATCGTAAACTTCGGCTGTACCAGCTTTTAGTTCAGATTCAAACGGATAATAGATTTGACGAATATCTTCCCAATAGTTAGAATACTTATTCAACAATGGCAAATTAATAGGACATTCACGCTCGTTGCCTTGCATCATAGCCACTACCGAGTTGAAGTTTGGCTGAGCCGTTAAGCCCGACATAGCACTCAACGAACAGTCAACTACATCGACACCCGCTTCGATAGCCTTCAAGTAAGTAGCTGCCTGAATAGATGCCGTAT
The DNA here is from genome assembly GCF_000427405.1 of Flectobacillus major DSM 103. Classification (NCBI taxonomy): domain Bacteria; kingdom Pseudomonadati; phylum Bacteroidota; class Cytophagia; order Cytophagales; family Flectobacillaceae; genus Flectobacillus; species Flectobacillus major. The sequence continues at coordinate 5,351,296 of NZ_KE386491.1, read as the reverse complement.
CGTGTGTATGCAAATGCACAGGAATTGCCACGGCTTTCTTCAATTCAGTTACCAAAGTTTGAGCTTGGTAAGGTCTTAACAAACCAGCCATGTCTTTGATACACAAAATATGAGCTCCTTCGTCTTCCAACTGACGAGCCATATCTAGGTAGTACTGAAGGGTATATTTTTCGTTATTGAAAATATCGCCAGTATAACAAATAGATGCTTCTGCAATAGCGTTGGTTCTTTCGCGTACTGCACGAATCGACACCTTCATGGCTTCGACCCAGTTGAGTGAATCAAAAATACGGAATACGTCGATACCCGTTTCTGCAGATTTTTCAACAAATTTTTCAATCAAGTTGTCGGGATAGGCCGAATAACCAACAGCATTAGAGCCACGGAAAAGCATTTGCAACAACATGTTTGGCATAGCTTCGCGGAAGGCTTCGAGACGTTTCCAAGGCGATTCGTTCAAGAAACGCATTGATACATCGAAGGTAGCGCCACCCCAAACTTCCATAGAGAATAATTCTGGGAAGCTTTTGGCAAAACCTTCGGCCACAGCCAGCATATCACGGGTACGTACACGTGTAGCCAACAACGATTGGTGACCATCACGGAAGGTAGTATCGGTGTACAGAATTTGCTTTTGGTCTTTTACCCATTGGGCAAATTTGTCGGCCCCCATAGAATCCAAACGTTGTTTGTTTCCTAATGGATATTCGGCATACTCATCGAACGCAGGAATTACTGGCGTTCTGAAAGTTCTTTCATTTTTTACTTTTACGTCTGGGTTACCATTTACTACCACTTCGCCCAAATAGCGTAATGCTTTGGTAGAGCGATCACGGGTAGTGGTAAAATCAAATAACTCGGGATGTGAATCTATAAACTGTACCACGCATTTTCCTTGTTGGAAAATTGGGTGTTGAATTACATTGCGTAAAAACGGAATATTGGTTTTTACCCCACGAATACGGAATTCGGTAAGGGCACGTAACAAACGCTCGGAAGCTCCCTTGAGGGTTCTACCTTTGGCCGATACCTTCACCAACATTGAGTCGAAATAAGGAGAGATTTTAACCCCTGGATACGACGAGCCTTCATCTAAACGAATACCAAAACCAGCAGCGTTACGATAGGCAATAATAGTACCAAAATCGGGTTTGAAACCATTGGCTGGGTCTTCGGTAGTAATACGACACTGAATAGCATAACCCTTCAATGGAATATCTTCTTGGCGAAGAATATAGATATTAGGGTCTGAGAGCTTATAATTTTGGGCAATCAACAATTGTGTACGTACAATATCAATACCTGTTACTTCTTCAGTAATAGTGTGTTCTACTTGTACACGAGGGTTTACTTCGATAAAGTAAATATTCTCGTCAAGGTCAACCAAAAACTCAACAGTACCAGCATTATAATAATTTACAGCTTTACCAATTGATAAAGCATATTGGTAAAGTTTCTGTTTGGTTTCTTCTTTTAAGCCCACCGACGGAGCCACCTCCACTACTTTTTGGAAACGGCGTTGTACCGAACAGTCTCTTTCGTATAAATGCACCAAATTACCGTGTTGGTCGCCCAGTAGCTGAACTTCGATATGCTTAGGTTGGTCGATAAACTTTTCGATAAAAATAGTATCGTCGCCAAAAGCATTTTTTGCTTCGTTTTTCGCTTCACTAAAAGCTTTTTCTAAAGCCTCCTCTTCACGTACCACACGCATTCCTCGTCCACCACCACCAGCGGCAGCTTTTACCATTACGGGAAAGCCGATTTTTTTAGCTTCAGAAAGAGCAATCTCAAAAGAAGTTAAATCTACTTTTGAATCCTCAATCATTGGCACATTCGCCTTTCTAGCGGCCGATTTGGCAGCTACTTTGTCGCCAAGGGCATCCATGGCTTCGGGCGAAGGCCCTACAAACTTGATACCTTCTTCACGGCAACGACGTGCCAATGTTACGTTTTCAGATAAGAAACCATAACCTGGGTGAATGGCATCAATATTTTTCTCCTTACATAGTTTGATTAACCCCTCAATATCGAGATAAGGTTTCAGAGGTTCATCATTCTTACCAATTTGATATGCTTCGTCTGCTTTGTATCGGTGCAGCGAGTAGCGGTCTTCAAATGTGTAAACAGCAACCGTACGGATACCTAACTCAGAGGCAGCACGCATGATACGGATAGCGATTTCACCACGATTGGCGATTAGTAAGCTATTGATTTGTTGGACGTATGGTTGTGGCATTTTTTGAGTTTGTCAGTTTGGAGTTTTGAACTACCAAGAATATACATGGCATTTAGCCATTTCTTTTCCTGGATACTAATAAAACAGAATAAAGTCTCGTTAAATCATACAAAAATCAAAAATAAATTGGGTATTTAACCAAACTTTCACAAGAAAATTTGGCTTATATTAGAAAGATGCAATTTTGTTCTGGTTAGGTACAAAAAGATACCCGATCGGGCATTTATAATTCACAATTTTGGCTTTTATTTTTTGTTTTTAGGTGTATATACTCTCTCTAATTCACCCTTTTCATTGGCCTTATATCACACGTATTTGCCACTGCTCTAAAAAACAGGATTCAACGCAACTTTTCTACGGCATTTTACATCTTATCAGATATTTGACCTTTAACCCCTTTTACGATGAACCTTCAAACAATCTCTTCTCCTCTTAAAAAACGCATTGCCATAGTAGACGGCCTTCGTGGTACGGCCCTTTTAGGTATTGTACTAGCTCATGCTCTTGGCTGGTTTATTGCTGGTTTTATTCCCGAAAAAGTGTGGCAGGTATATCAACACGATGTGGCTTCGACGGTGGTTAGTTATATTGATGGTATCTTTATATCAGGCAAGTTTTATACTTTTTTTTCATTCTTGTTTGGTGTAAGCTTTGCTCTTCAATTTACACAAAGAAAACCAGACGATACCCACTTCAACCGCCGTTTTCTTTGGCGATTGGTGCTTTTGTTTATTATTGGCTTTATTCATCATATTCACTGGCGAGGCGATATTCTGGGTATTTATGCCATAGCAGGAGTATTCTTGCTTCTGTTCAATTATTTCAACAGTAATACTATAACAGTTTTAGCCATTTTATTATGTCTTAATACGCCTATTTTACTCAAAAATACCTATAAGTTGTATTACCCCGACAAGCCCAAGACAGAAAAGATACAAAAACAAGAAAACGAAAAAGCTAATATCGAAAATAATAAAAACTACCAAACCCTAAAGACTGGAACTTACACGGCTATACTCCATCAAAACTTTCAGGATTTTGCTTTCAAAGCTGATTTTCAGTGGAACTCTGGTAGATTTTTTGTAACAATTGGCTTCTTTTTATTGGGATTGCTGGCGGGTCGTAAAAAGGTATTCGAGCATCTGGACACACTGAAACCCGTTTTTCGCAAAACATTGTGGCTTACCTTGGTACTCAACGTAGTGATTGTTGCCTTATTTTTAACGATTCAATTTACGATTCCCTATGAAAAACTTCCTACGTGGTTCAATGCCTTTGCTGAATTATTGTTTTCTGTTCATTCTTGTACCATGACTCTGTTTTATATAACTGGCTTTAGCCTGCTGCTGAGTAAGACAAGCTGGCAAGGAGTGCTGACCAACCTATCGTATATTGGCAAAATGGCTTTAACCAACTATTTACTTCAAAGTACCATCGGTATACTTTTGTTTTATGGCTATGGGTTTGGTTTGGCTGGTAACTTTAGCCCTGCGTGGTGTTTTGTTTTAGGAATTGTGATATTTATTGGACAGATATTTTTTAGTAAATGGTGGCTCAGTCAATATTACTATGGCCCTATAGAATGGCTCTGGCGTTCGGCTACGTATTGGCAATGGCAAAAAATGAAACGATAATAATAAATATAAACTATCCCTAATCCTAGTTCCAGGATTAGGGATAGTTTATATTTATTATACCTTATGTAGTATGTAAAATAGTTTTTTCAAATACGATTAGGAGCATACAATCGTTGTTTTAACGCCTGAGTATTCAGCGGAGAAGATTCTTTGGCCTGAATCTGTAAAACTTTTCCCACCAAACGAGCAGCACCTACCGAACTACCTCCAAAAATCCTAGACCCTAGTAGTATTTGCGGCAGTGGTGCAAAGTAGCAGTCAACTATATCGCCAAAATTAGAGCCTTCCCCCCCTACAACTATACTCGATTCATTCTTAGTAAAAAAAGAGCTAGCAATAGGCTGACGGAGGTTGTTGATATGACCCAACCTTGTGTCGTTTTGGGTTAGTAAATTAAGGTCTTTTTGGCTATTGCCTGCCGACATCACCACTAAAATATTCCGAGCCATAAGCGTTTTGCTCATCTCAAAAATCAGTGGGTCGTATACAAATGGATACTGAATATTGTTGATAGAAAAAGACATATTCACCAATACAATGTCTGTTGGCTCAGCTATCAAAAATACATGCAAAAAAGCCAAATATAGGTCTTTAATATCGTTTTGACTATTTCCTTGTGGAAAGTGTACATTCAATAGATACAGTTCGTCGTCAGTAAAAACACCTTGATTTCTTTCATATTCAACAGCCTCTATAGTAGCAGCCGAATGGGCATCTATCTGCCTATCTGAAGCACTACGAAGCAACCGCCGATGTACAAAGGGGCGATTGGCAACGCTCTGTTTGGGTTCACATAGGTATATCAGTTTTCTTATCAATACTTTAGCGATTAAAGGGTATAAAGTTGTGTAAAAACGTACCATCAATTGCCATAAGATGAGCAGTACTGTATATGAGGAAAATTTAGGATAAAATCTTCTATATCATTTTGGGTAAGGGCTTCACGCTTAGGGTTGGTCAATACAAAATATAAGCCAAAGGCAAAACCTGTTGTAGCAAGACGCTCTAGGGCTGAGTCATCTAACAAACGTACTTCGTCGAAAAACACCCAAGCAAACTTCAGTAGAGGTTCTTCTCCTGAATGAATAGGCAAACAGGTATTGGTCAATCTACGTATTTGAGCAAGATGATCAATATAAAAATAACTTTCATCCACCACCGAAAGGTCGGGAATATAAACGAGGTCACCTACTTGAATCATTCTCATATTGCTGTTCTATTTTCATGCCGAATAATAAGTATTTTTAGCTTCCCCGTAATTTAATCCCTAAAATTGAGCTCTTTAATCTTTAATTTATTTAACGGCCTTTTTTTACACTATGGAAATATTTTCTAATGCAGAAATCTGCGAAGTCTTTGCTAAAGACTGGACAGATAAACCAGTTCAATATACCAATCCCAATCTACAAGGAAAAGATTACATGAGTACCTTTGAAATCACCTCTAGCTGGCCAGAGCGAGTAAGTGATTTTAAAAGATACCTTATTTATAACAATGGGTTTATTTATTACAACCCCAACGAAGCCAAATGCTTAGAAAAACTTCAGGCCAACAACCTCGAAATAGTAGTACAGAAAAAGAATATATTGGCACTACTCGACTTCATTAAGGTTTGTCATTGTAATGCTCTCAAATTTTGTATTGGTATCAATGCCCCTTTGGGGAGTGGAGGTACACACGTTTTGTGTACAACGGGTAGTTTCCAAAGCAATAATCCTATCATAGACCCCGACTTGACGGTTGATAATTTGCTAACAATTAATGGAGAAACAAAGCATTTTTTAAACGGCAGTATAAAAAAGCCCATTACACATCAAGAATTCCTTCGGTTTGTTGATAACTTTGAAAGTACAATTACGAATCCCGATGAAATGTTGGTAAAAGGATATACCATTGGTAGAAAAACTTTTCAATCTATTTTGACCAAAACAGAGTATCTCGGCGATGCTGTTCAGATTAGATTTACCTTTGGAATGAGTTCTTTTTCGCCTCATTCAACCAACGGACAAATTATTTGTTTACGCATGGACTCGCCAGAAGTAACAGGCATTCATTTTGACTTTTTCGATGCCAATATCGAACCAAATGACCCTTTTGACTGCCCTCCAAGAATCAATTGTAGACCCAAAGGATGATTTATGTAAATTATGGATTATACATCGTTCTATTACATTTTCTATACGTTTATATTACTTCCTATAGGAATTAGCATTTATCGGTTCAAGCAACTCGCCAGAACCGATAAGCTAATTCAGCTTTTTTTGATAGTAATACTTTTAAAAGACTTCGCTGCCTTTTTTTTAGCCACTTATGGTATCAAAAACCATTTTTTGTACCCTATTCGTACCATTATTTGTTTTTGGATTTTTACCTTTTATTATACCAAGCTATCTACCAAAATAGTACCTCCTGTAATATTATTGATTGTAGGGGGGCTGTTTAGTACGGGCATTATAACAGAAATTATGATTCGGGGATTCAATGCGATTAATACCTATACGCTTATTTTGTACAACCTTGCCATGATTATTTATGCAACACTTTATATCAACAAAGAGATTTTGAATATCAAATCGAGAATGATTGATAGAAATAGTTATTTTTGGATGAGTTTGGGGTTTTGGACACTTGGAACACTCACCCTTATTTCAAATGCTTTCAAAAATCATTTTATAGAAACATCGCTCGATTTATACTTTTTCTTCGATAGTATTGCTGGTGTTGGCAATGCCCTTGCCTCTATTTTGTTTGCATTTGGCTTTTTAGTTTCCCGAAAAAAAAACAAAGTCTAAGCTATTTATGCCTTACTATCTAAAAAGCTTTTGGGGATCAAAAAGTATTTTAGCAAGCTATTGCCTTGCCTTATTTTGTATAAAAGTAAGTCAGGGATGGGCACAAAATATCAGTATCAACCAAATTGTAGCCCCCCAAACACAAGGCAATACCGTCAAATACAATAAGTTTAGCCCAAGTCCGCAGCCTATTTTATTAAACTATAATCAGAATACGGTTTTTATTTATTTCAATGCTAGTTTGCCCAATACCCTATTTCGGTATCGTTTAGAAGGACTTTTGCCTTATGCAATTACGACCCAAGAGCACTTTGCCCACTTTACCAATATTCCAAGTGGAGATTATACCTTTGTGCTTGAGTCGACCAATCATCCCGAATTAGGCAAAGTCACTCAACCCCTTACAATCACCCCTCCCCTTTGGGCTCGATGGTGGTTTGTTCCCTTGTTATTTTTGTACGCTTTACTGGCTATCAGCATATTTCTTTACCTGTTATTCAACTACCGCTTGCGACAAAAATTAAAAGTTCAGGAAATCAGAGACAGTATTGCCTCCGACCTCCACGACGACATTGGCTCGGTACTTACCAGTATTCACTCTATGGGAGCAACAGCCTTACGAAGGCTACGAAAGCATCCTGATACCGATATTAAACCTATCTTAGAAATGATTATCGGGTATTCAAAAGAGTCAACCGAAGCCATGCGAGGCATTGTAATGGCCATTAACCCACAAAATGATTTGGCCGAAACTTTTTTTGATAAAATAGAAAACTATTTATCTGAAAACCTCAATACCAAAGAAATAAGAAGCATTTTTGAGATTTCGGATATATTACTTATCCAAAAATTTGAAATTCAAGAGCGTCGCAATTTGTTCTTGATTTTTAAGGAAATTACCCAAAATATTATCAAGCATGCCAATGCAAAAACGGTTTATACAAAAATAGAAATACAAGCTGATTTTTTGATTATCAGAATCAATGATGATGGAAAAGGTTTTGACACCGAAAAAACTTATTTTGGGAATGGATTACAAAATTTGAAAAAACGGGTAGATGAAATGCACGGCAAATTAGAAATTCTTTCGCAAATAGACCGTGGTACAGACATTATTATTACGCTTATTCATGAACAGTAAAGCACTATGATAAGAATACTACTATTTGATGACAACAGAGCCCAAATTGATAGCCTCAAACTCATGTTCGAAGAGGCCGACGATATGCAGGTGGTGGGGGCTTTTTCCGATGCTACCGAAATTGTCTCGAAGGTTAAGCGATTACAACCCGATGTAATTATGATGGATATTCAGATGCCCGAAATATCGGGTATTGAGGCTGTTATTATTCTTAAACAAATTTTCCCGAATATTCAAATTTTGATGCACACTATCCACGCCGACGACGATAAAGTATTTGCGGCTATTTGTGCTGGAGCATCAGGATACCTCCTCAAAGGCTCTGATTATGAAAGAGTCATTAACTCAATCAAGGAAGTATTTCAGGGTGGATCTCCGATGAGTCCAAGTATTGCCCGAAAGGTATTGAATAGTATTCAAGAAAAAAAAACTCAACATTCGCCACGCTTTTACCCACTTACCCCTCGCGAAAAAGATGTTTTGAAATGTATGGTAGATGGCATGAGCTACAAAATGATAGCCGATGCTTGCCAGATTAAATACTCTACCGTTAATTTTTATATTAAAAATATTTATGACAAACTACACGTCAATTCAGCTACAGAGGCCGTTTCAAAAGCTATCCTAGAGAAAATCATTCATCCCTAATGTTTCTTCCCCTCGTATTTCCCCTACAATTAGGGGAATCTAGTTTATATAAATTTTTAGACTTTTGAATGGTATTTCATACTACTTGGTAACCTACCCAAAAGCTAAATTTTTATAACTATGACTTATCCCATAAATCACTTCAGACAAAATCCAATTATGGATAAAAAAACAAAAAGAAACATTGATCTTACAGAGATTATCATGCTTAGTGGCGACATCAACTATTCGATAGTACATTTGAAATCGGGAAAAAAAATTTTGATATGTAAAACATTAAAGGTTCTAGAAGAATACCTCAAACCAATGGAATTTGTACGTGTACACCGTAAATACCTTATTAATCCTTACTTTGTAAAGTCTATTTGTCGCTATAACCAGACGATTCTGATGGACACAGGCGATACCATAGAAATATCTCGAAGAAAATTTGCTTCCGTTAAATTCTACTTTAGTAGAATGAGTACAATAGGCTAAAAAAACAGATTATCATTTCTTGATTTTAGGCTTTGGTTTTTATTTCACTATCTTTTGAGTAAACTTGCAAGAATTTAGTAAAGCAAACAAAATGATTCTATACGATTTTTGCTTGGCAAAAAGACGTTTGCAACAAGAACCAACAAGAAAATGGAACATCAAAAACCAATTATAGGTATTACACTTGGCGATTATAATGGCGTTGGCCCTGAGGTTATACTAAAAGCCCTTTCTAGTAACCGTATCCTAAAAATCTGTACTCCTGTAATTTATGGCTCGCAAAGGGTATTGAGCTATTACAGAAAAGTACTCGACTTAAAAGATTGGACACTCCACAGTATCAATGGTATTCAGCAGCTCAACCCCAAAGTAACCAATGTAATTACCTGCTGGGACGACAAACAGACCGAAGTAGAATCGGGCAAGGTTACACAGGATGCTGGTGCAGCGGCTTTGGCGTGTTTGCAAAAAGCTACACAGGATTTAAAAGATGGTTTGATTGAGGCTATTGTTACAGCTCCTATCAACAAATACAATATTCAGTCAGAAGAATTCAAATTTCCTGGACATACAGAGTTTTTTACCAATGCTTTCGATGCAAAAGATTCATTGATGTTCTTGGTTTCTGAAGATATTCGTGTTGGTGTAGTTACGGGACATATTCCGTTGGGGCGTGTACGCTCGCAGGTTACACAAGAGCGTATTACTCAAAAGCTTCAGCTAATGCTCAACTCCTTGACACAAGATTTTGGCTTGCAAAAGCCTAAAATTGCAGTCTTGGGGCTTAATCCTCATGCTGGCGAAGATGGCTTGTTGGGTAATGAAGAAAAAGAAGTGATTAGCCCTGTAATTGAGCAATTCAAGCAAAATGGCAACTTGGTATTTGGCCCATTCCCTTCCGATGGATTTTTTGGGAATATGCAACACCGTCACTTCGATGCCGTTTTGGCGATGTATCATGACCAAGGCTTGATTCCTTTCAAGTATATTGCCTTTGAAAATGGCGTAAATTTCACTGCAGGACTTTCAATTGTACGTACCTCGCCCGACCACGGAACGGCATACGATATTGCTGGGAAAAACACTGCTAGCGAAACTTCTATGCTCCAAGCTATTTTTACAGCAATTGATGTAGTAAAAAACCGTAAAGAAAGTATCAAAGAGATACAAGAAAAGTAAAACTTTTTCTTACTTTTGAAACAAATTTAATGTACCCATTAGCGTTAAGTTAGTGGGTATTTTTTTAGTCTAAATATACAGTACAACTTTAATCGAGCTAAATAACTTAATAAACAACTGATTAATAACAAGTTAAACAGCCAATTTCCAATTATTATCTATCCAATTAATCATTTAACTAATCTTATTACTACAATGTTAAACGAACAAACATCTCGTCGTGATTTCCTAAAAACGAGTTTATTGACAGCCGCAGGAACTGCCCTTCTTTCTAACGAACTTTTAGCAGAATCATTCAAAGGCGAAAAAAGCCAAATTGGTGTACAATTATGGTCGGTGCGTGAAGATATTTCAAAAGACCCAAAAGCATCTTTAGCCAAAATTGCTAAAATGGGTTATAAAAACGTTGAAGGATTTGGGTATTCAAATGGCAAATTCTTTGGCCTAAGTGCTAGCGAATATGCTAAAGTGTTGGCTGACAATGGCTTGAAAATGCCATCAGCTCATAATATGATTACATCTAAAGACTATGTGAATGGTCAATTGTCTGATTCTTGGAAACAAATGGTAGAAGATGCGGCCAAAGTAGGACAAAAATACTCAATTGTACCATATATGGCCGACGAAGACCGTAGCCAAGGTAAATTGATGGCCGAAATTTTTAACAAAGCTGCTGAGCACTGCAAAACTTTGAACTTGAAATTTGGCTACCACAACCATGATTTTGAATTTAAAAGCTACAACGGTGAAACCCTCTACAAAACTTTGATGGACAACACCGAAAAACATATCATTTTTGAAATGGACTTGTACTGGGCTGTTTTGGCTGGACAAAAACCTGGCGAATGGTTCAAAAACTACAAAGGACGCTTCACTCACGTTCACGTAAAAGACCACGACCCAGTAAAGAATGTAAGTGTTGAAGTTGGCGAAGGTGATATTAACTTCCAAGAAATCTTTAACCAAAAAGCTATTGGCGGTATCAAATATTTCATTGTTGAGCTTGAGGCCTACAAACGTACTCCAATGGAAGGTATCGAAATTAGCTTAAACAATTTGAAAAAATTGAAGTTTTAGTAATAAGCTATTCGTACTCAACTGAGGATGAAGTAGCATCCTAAATCTTTTGAGATATGATTAGCAACAAATGGAAATTTAGACTCTTCCGTGGGGTATTCTTGGTAGGTGGTGGGCTTACATCATGTATGATTTATGCCGACATCCACTGGCTCAAAGAAATTCGATTCGATGCACTTTATTTTTTTCAGTTATCGCTCGAAATTATCTTCTTTATTAGCATAGGAATTTTGGTGGCTATGCTATTTGAGCAAAATACTTGAAAAGAGAATTCCCAAATATTTTATTTACAGAAGAACCTGCCGTAAATTTGGCAGGTTTTTTTATTGTAATAGTATGTATTACGAGGCTATTTGCCTCATAATTTCACTTTTAATACCTAATAATTTCATAATTAGGTGCAAAGTCTATGAACAAAAGCGTGTTAATTGCCGATGAAATGCACCCGAGCATTATGTATATGATGGAGTCGCTCGGGCTTGTTCCTGATTACCAACCACAAATAAAGCGTGCAGAACTATTGGCAAACCTCCATCAGTACGATGGACTCATTATTAGAAGTAAAACACCTATTGATAAAGAAATTTTAGATACTGTCTCTCATTTGCGGTTTATTGCTCGTGCTGGTGCTGGGCTCGATTTAATCGATATTGAGGAGGCTCAAAAAAAGAATATCCAAATTTTTGCCGCCAACGAAGGAAATCGTGATGCCGTTGCCGAACACGTTATAGGTATGATTTTGTGCCTCTTCAACAAAATTAATACTGCCGACATTGAGGTGCGTCAAAAGTTTTGGAAACGTGAAGCCAACCGAGGTATCGAACTAATGGGCAAAACAATTGGCCTTATTGGATACGGCAACATGGGGCAGTCTGTAGCACAACGGCTATCGGGCTTTGGCGTAAAGGTATTGGCCTATGACAAATACAAAACAGGATTTAGCAACCAGTTTGTAGAAGAGGCTTCGATGGAAGAAATTTTTGAACAAACAGATGTCCTGAGCCTCCATATACCCCTAACCGACGAAACACGGTATCTGGTAACCAATGATTATATCAAACAGTTTAAAAAAGATATTTTTTTGATAAATACATCACGTGGCGAAATTGCGTCAATACAATGTATCGTAAAAGGCCTTAATACAGGGAAATTAAAGGGTGCATGCCTAGATGTTCTCGAAAACGAGAAAATGAATAAACTAAGTCCTGAACAAGAGATACTCTATGAGGTATTGTTTCAGATGAAAAATGTTATTCTAACCCCTCATGTAGCAGGCTGGACAGCCGAAAGCTATGAGAAAATCAATCAGGTACTTTTTGAAAAAATAAAACTCAGTTTAGCACAAGCTTAAAGAAACATTTTTAGGGTTTGGAGAGTTGAAAAGGTATGGAAACAACAATACCTTCCCTCAGCTTTACAGACCCTATTGTTTTTCTTGGTCTTTGTGGTTTTATGTTTTTTAGCGTAATGGTTCGCTATTTGATTTTGTCGGGTATATGCCACCTGTATTTTTATGGGTGGAAAAAAGAAGCTTGGCTCAACCGAAAAATCAACCTAAAGCCTTATCCACCCCAACAATTTAGAAAAGAAGCCTTTTGGTCGACACTTACCTCTTTGATTTTTGCTATTGTCGGTGCGTCAGCCGCTGTATTGTGGCAAAAAGGCTATACCAAAATCTACCTCGATATTCATGAATACCCTCTTGTTTGGTTGCCTGTAAGTATTATGTTGGCAATGCTTGTACATGAAACATACTATTATTGGGTACATAGATGGATGCATCAGCCTCGTATTTATAAAATTGTACATCATGTTCATCATGAAAGCAGAATTACTTCGGCATGGACAGCCTTTTCGTTTCATCCATTAGAGGGGCTATTAGAAGCCTTAATAATGCCCGTTATTATAATAGTTATACCAATGCACATCTATGCCATTGTGGCACACCTGAGTATTATGACTATTACAGCAGCAATCAATCATTTAGACATCGAAATATATCCTAAAAATACAGTGGGAGATTGGACGGGCAAATACATGGTTGGGGCAACACATCACAGCCACCACCATAAATACTATCGGTACAATTATGGCTTATATTTTACCTTCTGGGACAAAATTGCCAAAACAGAAAGCCCAACTTTTGAGAAGGAATTTGCGAATAGGAAATAAAAAGGCTGCCTTCGTGAAGGCAGCCTTTTTTTAATAGTTATAATGAGAACGAACAAGGCCTCGATAACCACGTTCTGAAAGCCATGTAATTTTTTCGTTGGCACTTTCTTTGGTATAAAACTCTCCAAAAATTAATCGATAAACTTTACCAATATCTTTTTGGCCAACCTGAATAAAGATTTCATCGCGGCTCAAGCCCATTTTAATCAACTCATCGTACATATCTTGTATTTTGTTCAGGTTGGTCAATGCTGTTACCTGAACACCAAAACCACGTGGTGATTTTTCGACACCATTTATATCATAAGTTTTTTCAGCAGAAAAAGCCGTTGAATAGCTTGACTGTTGAACTGGAGCACTTGCCAAAGAAGCACTCAATCGTTCGTCTCTTGTAGTAACCTCATAATCACGATAAACATTAACAGGCTGTGGAGCTCTTGCACTTACTACTTCAACCCTTACCTGAGCACGTCCACTAGCAATCATTCCTAATCGAGAAGCGGCTTCTCTTGATAGATTAATAACTTTACCTTCGTCTTCACATCTACAATAATCATTAACACGCACCTCTACAAACTTATTATTCTCTAGGTTTGTCACTTTCAAAATCGTATTTAAAGGGAATCTTGAATGTGACGCTGTCATTTGAGAATCATCGTACTTTTCACCATAAGAAGTCAAATTTCCAGTCAAATTTTTTGCATAATACTTTGCAATTCCTTCTTCAACCACCGTATTTTCATAAGAACCGCTATATTCGCTATTTTGGGCCTTTGAAACAATCAAACTACCTTGAACAAGTATCAAGAAAGCGGATGCAATTATTTTTCTCATATTCGTACTACTTTGATTTAATGTATAGTTTTAGATGTGCTGTTGTTATAAGTACCAATCTACCCAATATATCTATGAGCTGCCATGGAATGCAGGTGCAAATTTAGTAGCTTTTACTATAATTATACTACTTCATCGTCAAATTTCATGCCAATTATATATAGATTATTAGAAAACCTAAAAAACCTTTTTCTAAAACATTTAAGATGTCATCTAACACACTAAATATAAGACATTTAGTGCATATTTCAAAGGATTATTGACAATACCTTTAACTCAATTATATTAATTATACCATTTATTTTTCACAAATGGTACTTTTCCAATATTCATTTTCAGCATAATTCTTTCCAGATACCCGCAATTAACCGTAATTTTTATCAGCAGCCAGATTGGCAAGCAAATATTTTTGATAATTGATTTATATTAATCGTCAGCCACTGATAAGAGTGCTAACTATCAAGTGCCGAGTTTTGAGACTATACCATTTTCTATCAAACAATTATCTTACTAAAAGCTTTAAACTGAAATAGTATCGCTATTGAGTATAATTATTTGGCATAATTTATGGAAATATGCTCTATTTCAAGTATTTAAAATTTACTTTTTTACTCAATTTTTTATAAAATTGCTATACATTTTCGTATTGCCATATCCAGAACATAAAGCTGTTTAATTTTATTCATAAAATAGGTCTACAACACCTCAAACACAGCCCGAAACCATGATTTTTAAGGTAAAACAATTGAAGCATTGTTTGTGTATGTACACGAATTTCCTCACTAAGTATTTCCCTATTAGTTGCTGAATAAATTCCTATCACAAAAATTTAAACAATTAAATATTCTACCCATGAATACTCTATTTACACGCTACATTGGAGTGTTGCTATTGCTGATAAACACTAGTCTATTTGCCCAACAAACTCCAACACCCCCAGCACCTAACCTGCCTGAAGAGCCTATTCCAAAAGAACAACCTTTAGACAAGCCTACTGTACTCAAAGACAAAAGCCTTCCCGATGCCCCTTTATTGCCCAATAATCCTCCTGCAACCAATCTGGCAGCGGGCGGACTACCTCTTGGACAAACGCCTGTGGCACCGCCCGAAAGTAATTTCATCAATCGTTTTCAAGATATTCCAATCAACCTATTCACAGGAACGCCTATTATAGGGTTGCCTATCTATACCCTTTCTGAAGCAGGAGGAGCTTCTGTTCCTATTGCACTTTCTTATAATGCCTCTGGCATGAAAGGACACGATGTGGCCTCGTGGACAGGCATGAATTGGCTATTAGTATCGGGTGGCCAGATCACAAGAATTACGAGAGGGCTACCAGATGAAGGCAAGTTTACATTAGATAATAATTTGATTCAAACTGCCAGAAAAGGAGCATATCAACACGGAGTATATGCCGACAATGACTCAGAAAATGACCCTCAATATGACATTTTTCTCCTCAATATCAATGGTACAAGTTATAAATTCAGTTTTGATAGCAATAGAAAAGCTCATTTTTTCCCCGAAACAGATATTGATGTAAGTGTTACTTGGAGTGCTATCGACAATTCGACAGTAGGCTTTTTTTCTAACTGGATAGTAACAATGCCAGATGGCACAAAATACTATTTTGATGGCCCAACAGCCTTTGAAAGTAGTTTTGAACTAGAAGCTACGCAAGCCAAAAATATATCCAACTATAATTTTGGGGTTTATCGTCGTTATGAGGAAGTTGTAAGTGCTTTTTACCTTACCAAGATAGAAACAGCCTTTGGACACCAAACGCTATTTGAATACAAAAGTACGCTTTATTCTTTTTTTAGAATTGCCGAACAGGCCGCCACTACCTTCAACTGTACGTTTAGTGGTATCGACAAATACATCAATAAAGTGTATGTAGCTAGCTCGGCCCTTTACAAAATTAGTAATGGTACACACGTTGTCGAGTTTAACAAAGGAGGCTGGTCGCAAGGAACAAATGAGTTTGGGATGCCCTACTGGTACCTCAATAACACCTACCCTGCTCGCCAGGATATAGACGAGTTTGCTAAAACACCTAGCAATACCTCCTCGGCAAGGGCTTTACATAAAATTACAGTATATGCCAAAGACGACCCCAGCAAGGTGTACAACTGGAATTTTACGTATGATTATAACACTGGTGTCGACCCTTCTAACATTCCTCCTTTCAATTATTCGTATGAAACCGTGGGACATACCCATAAAAAACGGTTCAAACTCAGGAGTGTTCAAGAACCTGATGGCAACCAATATACCTTTAAGTATTATGACGATACCTATCCGTTACCAAGTCGCTTTACACAAGGCATAGACCACTGGGGCTACTTAAACGGTGTTTTGTCGGCTAATTTGTTGATAGGACAAGATGCCTTCAGAAATTGTGCCAACGGACAGGCTGCCAACAGAAGTGCCACCGTTGGATGGTCGCAGTATGGCACACTAACAGCTATTTCGCATTCAACAGGAGGAAGCTCGATTTTAGAATACGAAAATCATACAGCAAACAATTATGCGTCGATTATTGGAGGAAGTAGAATCAAAAAAGTAACCTATATCGACTCTGTTTCTTTTTTAAAAACTGTCAAACGTTATGATTATCAATTAGACAATGGCAATTCGTCGGGCTTTTTATGTTTAAAACCCGTTTATCATTTTGATGATAAAGTAAATTATCAGGGAGCTCCTAATCAATATTGGTATTCGGGTTTGTATCAGCAACTCCTTTCAGAAAGTGGCCGTCCTGCTGTTGGGTACAGTCGGGTCAAAGAAACTATCCTCAATAGTACAGAAGATGACAACTTAGGCTATACAGTTTCTACTTTTTTACAACCTCTTACCGAAATCAATATTCAGGAAATTGTTACGTACAATTGCCAAACTCGGTATCCTCCCGAAGTGCCCTATCCTATTACTACTTGCGATACCAGCAGGTATCTTCGTCCTTGGAAATGGAATCCTTATCACGAAAATACTATCGGAGCACCAGCAAGCGTATCTGTTTATAGCAAAAATAACATACTTCTTTCTGAAAAAAATAGTGTTTATGGCGAAGTTCAGCGGTTACAAACGCCTCCTTACCAATTTAATTATCATAGCTTTAGGTTTGTTAATAAAAATTATAATTTTGAAAGAGCCTATTACGAATTTTATTACTATTATAGACTCATTTCGGAAACCTCCAAAATCTTTAGCCAAGACGGTACCAATCCTGTAGTATCCAGTACAACCTATAGTTATAAAGATGAAACCGATAATACCTATCAACAAGCCTATCCTGGCAAGCATAATCAGGTAGTAAAAACCACTACTAGCGATAGCTATGGCAATATTATCGAACACTGGACAAAGTATGCTGCAGATTTTGTTTTTTCGCCCCTACCCTCTAATAATATAGAAGAAAAGGGTATTCGGGCTTTGCAAAACAAACATATTCTCAATGGTGTCATAGAAAGTATTACACGAAAGCAAAACCTAGTAGACAATAACTTTGTCTGGGCGGTTATCAATGCCAGTTATCAAACCTTTTATGATAAAGACTCAGCTACATTTAAGGCAGGCTTACCAAGGTCAAGCTATGTTTTAGAAAACGTTCCTCGAAGTTCTTTTACAGAGGTAAATTACAATACCTCTACCCAAACGTTTGCCCGTAGCAACGAATACGACCTTAAAAATACCATAGAGGCTTATACCGCTACGGGCTTGCCCATACAATCATCTACACGCTTTGGTACCAAAAACAAAACCATTTATCATAGCACCTATACTAGCCTCCCGATCAGCCAAATCACAAATTGGGGGCAAGCATCACAACAAACCACTAATACCGAATATGCCAATATCCTCTATGGTGTTAGCAAACAGATTGGTGTCAATGAGTTATCGATTACTAATGAATATTATTTGGATGGAAAACTCAAGCTACAAAAAGACAAAGACGGTAATATTGTTCGACACATTCAGTACGTTTATCGGGGGCAACAAGATACCGACCCGCTGCTTACTACCAATAGCCAGTACAACCGAATTATCACAAGAATACCTAGAATAGCAAGCACCAATGCCCTAGCCCTCGACCATACCCAATGTAGCATTTCGGTAGCTTATATTGATGGCTCGGGCAGAACCCTACAGCATATCGACTACAAGGCATCGCCCAACCAACAAGACTTTGTGTCGGGTGTAATAGATTATGATATATTTGCTCGGCCTAAAAAAACTTGGCTATCTGTTGAAAGCACCAAATCGGATGGTAGTTTATTGGACACCAGCGTTGTTAAAGCCACCGCCAAAAGCTTTTATAAAGACCCCATGCCTTATGCTGAAGTAGTAGAATACGAAGCGTCGCCACTGAGTAGAGTTTTTAAAAGCTATGGTACAGGCAAAGTATTTCGTGATAGTAGTAGGTATGTACAAAATCGTTATGAAACAGCCAATGCTATCAAACGCTTTAACCTCAAATATCAAGACAATGCCATCAACATTGATACCTACAGTACCTACCTACTCACCAAACTAACAAGCACCGACGAGCAAGGTGCAAAAGTTATCGAGTACAAAGACAAAGCTGGCAATACCATTCAGCGTGAAGTACAGGTATCGGCCAATAGCGTTCTTACGACAGCCTATATTTACGACAACGCTGGCAGGCTGAGGTATGTTCTAACACCCAAGGCATATAACCTCCTCGGAAACGCTACCCATATTCCTAATATCGAATCGTGGGAAGTCTTCGATGAAAATGTGTATGCGTTTCATTACGACGGACGCGGCCGAGCTATTGAAAAGCACAGTCCTAGCGTAGGTTGGAGCAGATTGGTATATAACCGCCTCGACCAAGCTGTACTGAGCCAAGATGATGACGAAGCCACCCGAAATATCTGGAATTATACCCAAACAGATGGCCAAGGCCGCACTATCCGTTCTGGACAATTTACCCTCAATGCGTCACGAAATACCCTACAAGGATACTTCGATAACTTTACCGATGCCAACCAATTTGAAGAAAGAATAGCAGCAGGCTCTTATACCAACCGTTCTTTCCCCAATATTCTGAGGGATTATATCAACAATACTACCATCAAAACCATCGCCTTTTTTGATGACTACAACTGGCGATACGACAACCAGTACTCGGGGAGTATTGCCGATTATGATTTTCAGCCCAATACTTTCAATTCTACGGCCTATTCTGCCAATACCAACAAAGCCAAAGGATTGGCCACTGGAAGCCTTATCAAAGATGAAATCTACGGCGATTTCTTTTTTCCGTCGGTAAGTTATTATGACTATAAAAATCAAATAATCCAAACCATCTCATACCATAATCTGCTTGCCCGTAATCAAGCAGATATACAATATAATTTTGTAGGCGATGTTTTGAAAAACCAAATGATTTACCGCAAAAATGGAGCCATAGATTATATCCGTACAACCGAGCAAGCTTTTGACCATAACGGCCGCCTCAAAGACTTATTCTATACCCTCAAACAAGGCAGTACCGAAAAGGTAGCTCGAATCAAAATGGCGAGTTACTTCTATGATGCCATTGGTCGCCTAAAAACAAAGGCTATACAGCCCAGTGCCACTACTTTAGGGTCAAAACAATCAGGATTATGGACACAAACCAGCACATGGCTATTAGGAGCTGTACCTACTATCAGCGACAACGTTATCATTAATCAAGGCCATGTAGTTACTATTCCAAGCACCCAAATAGCCAAAGCTGGAAGCCTCTTTGACAAAGGCAACCTTGTGTTTCAACCAAACAGCCAGCTACAACTGGGCTCGTTACAGCCCAACAACACTGGCTCGGCCCTACAACTCATCGAATATTCGTACAATATTCGTAACCAACTCAGAGGCATCAACCTTGATGACTCCGACAACCTCTTGACCTCTCAAGACAAACTCTTTAGTTATAAACTCGACTATCATGAAACCAATCGTTATTATGATGGCAGTATTGCCAAACAAACTTGGAAAAGTGCAGGGGTATCATCGCCTACTCGTAGCTTTACTTATACCTACGACCTTGCCAATCGCCTAACCAACGCCAGCTTTGCCAGCAACAAAGCCAACGAAAACTATAGCCTCGGCAATATTAGCTACGATGTAATGGGCAACCTGCAAACTATGCAACGCTATAGCAAAACAGGTACTACTACTTGGGGGCTTGTCGACAACCTTAGCTATACCTATCTCAACAATGGCAATCGTCTACAAAAAATAGATGACTCCATTGCTGGCAATATCCCTGCCAACGACTTTAGAGATATAACTGGCAACGATTACACTTACTATCCCGATGGCAAACTCAAAACCGATACCAACAAAGGGATTACCAATATTGAATATAATTTCTTAGATTTAATCAAGAAAGTAACCTTTGGCAATGGTACTGAAGTTGAGTACTTTTATACTTCCACAGGAAATAGGATACAACGTAAAATCACCAAAAACAATCTAGCAACTTACACAATATACAACGGTGAAATAGTTTACTCCTACTCGGGCAATAACCCCACCCTACAAAACTTTGATATTGACGAAATTCAACATCCAGAAGGAAGGTTTGTCGATGGAAAACTAGAATACGCTTATACCGACTACCTTGCCAACCTTAGACTAAGTTACCAAGATAGCCTAGGTATTGCCAAAATCACACAAGAACAAAGCTACGACCCATGGAGCAATGTTCTTGCAGGAACTCAATATTATGACAACCCTAGCAAACAAGATTACTATCTTGTAGCTGGAAAACCATACCAGAACGAAACAGCTCTTACTAGCCTAGACTGGAGAGAATACGATGCCACCATTGGCAGAATGAACAACCCTGACCCTGAGGACCAATTCCAACATATCAGTCCTTTTGCCTACTGTGCCAATAACCCTGTAAGTCATATCGACCCTGATGGAAGATTCTTACATATAGGGATTGGTGCTGTTCTTGGTGGAGCTATCAACTTAGGTATTAAAGCTTATCAGGGTAAAATTAAAAATTGGACTGATGGAGCTGCCGCTTTTGGAATCGGAGCTCTTGCTGGGGGTCTTGGGGCAGCTACTGGTGGGGCAGCTTTTGCCGCTACTGGAGGAGCTACTGCTGGGGCTGGTGGTTTTGTAGCTGGTGCTATAGGTGGATTAGCTGGTAGTGCGGCAAGTAGTCCTATTCAAGGGTTTGGTAATGCCGCCTATTTTCATGACTCATACGCTATAAGCGACTTTGGGAGAGATTTGCTCATCGGAGGGGCTATGGGTGGTGTCATTAATGGGGCTATTGCTGGGTTTAATGGAAAAAACTTCTGGAGTGGTAGTCCACGTTCAATGGGCTCACATGGCATTTTCTCTTTTAACAATCAAAAAGCACTAACTCAAGAAGGCTGGACAAAACTTAGTAACGGAAAATGGTTTCGAGCAGAAAGCGATAACGTCATTTATGGCCCTGTTGAAAAACAATTAGCCGATGGTTCAATGGCGTGGTCTGATGATTTTGCAGGGCATAGAACAGGGGATGTTTATGGGGGGAGGCAATCATCATGGATTGAAGGAACTCATAAATCATCTTTAAATACAATGATAGAAGGAAGATATGCAGTAGAATCTATCGAAGGGAATGCTACAAGAAATTTTGCAACCATTAGGGATCAAATAAATGAGATAGGAAGAAAATATGGATGTCATACTTGTGGTACAAAAACAGCTAATGGTATATATATTCCAGACCATCAACCACCTTTAAAATTGAGTCCTAAGGGTCCTTTCAAACTTTTCCCACATTGTCCAAACTGTTCAAAACTTCAAGGAGGGCAAGTTAATAAATATCTTAATCATTAAATTTTATGGAAAATATAAAACATATCGGAACTTTAAATGGTAGAATATTTCTGGTATCTGGAGTCAAAGCATTTAAGCAATGGAGAGGTATTAGAGAAAATGAAAACTCCGAAACAAATTATGATTTATTAGATGATTTCATTAGTTACGAAGAAGGCGACTTGACATTATTCAAAAAATCATTGACCGAAGTTTTTTCTGTGTTTTTTAGTATGAGTTCAAAGATTGAAATATTCAAAAAAGACAATAGGTTAATTATATTTGACGGTTTATATTTTAATGAATCTTGGGACGACTATATAATTAAAAATCAAATTGAAGTTATTGGAGAAATCAGTTTTGAAATAAATTTCAACGATGAAGTCATAGTTATTTTTGATGCAACTCTGGATGGGAACAAAGTATTTTCAACAAATAAAGAAGGCGTTTGGAGTAGTTTCGATGAACCCTTTAATTCCTATGCTACTGTAACTCTACCCCAAGAGAGTTATAAAGCCAAAAGAATTAAAACTATCATTTATCATAATAAACAAGAAGTTATAATATACGGAATTGAATTTTTACCAAATTAATTTTAACATATATCTATGCCTTAAAATAAAATGAAAAACAATGACCAATACTTTGAAATGGTGGCAAGTGATAAAATTATTGCTAAAGCTACTTATTAATACATAATTGACCTTAATGAGCTTAAGAATCATCAATTTTTGAGCTTATTAAATACAATATATAATTCGGGAGGTAGTAGAATCACCGTTTCAAATGATTCCCAAATAATTGCAGTAGGTAGTTATTACGATGGCATAGAAGCATACGATATTAAAACAGGAGCAATGTACTTGCTGGAACTCAATATTATGACAACCCTAGAAAACAAGATTACTATCTTGTAGCTGGAAAACCATACCAGAACGAAACAGCTCTTACTAGCCTAGACTGGAGAGAATACGATGCCACCATTGGCAGAATGAACAATCCTGACCCTGAAGACCCGTATGATGATTTAAGTTTATATGCTTATAGCCGTAACAACCCTATTGCCTATTTTGACCCTGATGGAAGAATACCTATTCTTATTCCTATTGTAGCTGGATTACTTGGTGGAGGACTTAATTTAGCAACCAACTGGAGTAAAATTAAAGACCCCATACAAGGGTTAGGGTATTTTGCCTCAGGGGCAGCGGGTGGGGTTATAAGCCTAACCAATCCGTTAGCAGGGGGAGCAATTACATCGGCAGGAAATGCCACCATTGATATTGCCACAGGTAATGTTCCTGATTTTAATAATCCAACGGATGCACTTTTGTATGTTGGCAAAGAAGCTGCGGTGGGTGCAGCCACTTCTTTTGCAGGAGCTCAGGCAGGAAAAATAATTGGTCCAGCTTTAGCAAAGTTAGGAAATACTATTGGAGGTTGGTTTAAAAATAGTTTTCAAGCGTATGCCAAAGAATCTATTAATACCATTATCATCAATGGTAAACCTATAACCACCACCATTGATGTAGGGATTAAGGCTACTAAGCAGTATGTGGCAAGAGCATTGGGGAACTCGGTAGGGAATACGATTAAGGGGGAATTCAATGCTACATCTTTTGCAGATGAGATAATTGCGATAAATAAAACTACAGAAGGGGGAGGTAGGTTATTAAGTACCACTCCTTTATCAGTAATAAATTCTGCAATATATTATGAAACTGCTGCAGAGCAAGGAAGTTCAATTTTTAGGTCTATTATTAAAAACCATATGTTTTATGATGGGAATAAAAGAACTGCTGTCGCAGCTTTTCAATCATTTGCTAAGCAGCATGGATTAACAACCGTCAGCCAACAGCAAATGATGAATGTTGCAAATCAAGTTGCAACTGGACATGTCACTGAAATATTACAAATTTCAAAACTATTACTAAAATAAATTTTAAAATGGAAATGATAGAACTTGTTAATAAGGATAACTTAACCTCAGATGACATACTAAATATAATAACTGTTGTTGGAAGAAAGAAAGATGTTATAATTGTAAAAAATGATGGAGTTAGAAATCATGAACAGTATACGGTTATAATTATTTCTTCTAAACATCCAGACAAGAGTTTTAGATGTGATAATGATTCCCTACAAATAGCTATAAAGGAAGTTCTCAAAGAGTATGTAGCCGAATGCTTCTAAGGGGGATAGCGACTTGATGAAAGCTTGTTCAAATTTGTAGAAACCAAAGGCTTCTAAACATACAGAAACTTTTCTACTAGATTCCAACAGAATAAGATATTATCAGTAATAATTGAATATTCCATTCACAGTTCAGGCTGTACAATTGAATTTGAGAGAGGATGATTCCATAATATTTGACTTGTTTAAGCTTGAGCTTTTTGTGTCTGAAAGGCTCAAGCATCCAAATGAATTAACTAAATTATTTCAGAAAATAGAGCTATACAAAGAAGATGAAAAATGGAAAGTACGATATAAAGTAGAATACGACTAAGACAAATACTAAGCTAATTAGCTTATTTTCTACAAGAATAAACCATTGCATTTGGAGCTGCCACTTCCTTTGCTGGAGCTCAATTAGGAAAAATAGCAGCTCCTGCTTTGAACAAACTTGGTAATACCATTAGTAGCTGGTTCAAAAACTCCTTCCAAGCATACGCTAAAGAATCAACTAATACCATAATCATCAATGGAAAACCTATAACCACTACCATTGATGTTGGAATTAAGGCTACTAAGCAGTATATAGCAAGAGCATTGGGGAGTGCGACTGGGAATGTATGGTTACAAGGAGGCAAAACATTTGCTGAATATAAAGCAGTAAGAGGTGGAACACAGACATTAGCCAAGATCTCAACTTCTACAGGTACTCAAAGAATCAGTACAGAGTTTCACCATGTCTTTATAACTCAACGGATGCAAAGAACTTATAACTTGCCTAACTGGGCAGTGAATAATAGGTTGAATGTTTGGAAACTAAATACAGTTCAACATTCACTTATAGACCCATATCGATACAACTTTTTGCGAGCTGGCTTTAAGCCTGATGTTGGTTGGTTTGGAAAGTATAATTGGTTTACAAAATTTTAAAATAATTAGAAATGTTTGGACTATTTAAACGAACTAAAATAGAAAAATGGGAAACAGATTTACTTCAAAATGTGATAATTAAGCTCCCATCTGAATATTCAAGCTTTATAAACCAAATAAATGATGGTTTGTTGAGAGGAGTACTTGTCAGTGCAAGTGACATTCTTGGATATGTAGCTTTTACGTTTCACCCTAACATATTAAAAAAGTATGATAAAAAGAAGGAACAGGATTTTAAACTCACCAACATAAAAGTATATGATAATAAATCATTGAGTTTTGTTCCCTATGAAATTTATATCTCAAGCGGTACAATCAGTGGTTATTCCTTGATTGGGTGTAAAGGGCAGAATGTTGATGTAGGAAAGGTCGATGTGTCTGGTTTCAAGAAAAAAATTATTGGGAAATCTGATTACCACCGAATTATGTATATTCTTCTTGAAGAAGAAAAGAAGCTATTAAACCCTTCGGAGGTTTATTCAATCCTCATAGATGGCAAAGAATACTTCCATCTCAAAGATCTAGAAGATGGAGATTTTATTGGAATAGATGAAAATAAAGTTATTTATAGAATTACTCATAATCCTTTGGAAAAGGTAGTAATTAGTAAAAAACTATCAGAGGTCTTAGAAGGAGAATAATCAATTAGATAGAAGCCACTGGGAGAATATAAATTTAGCAAGCCTTGACAGCTGCTGGGGCTGGTGGTTTTGTAGCTGGTGCTGTAGGTGGGTTAGCTGGTAGTGCGGCAAGTAGTCCTATTCAAGGGTTTGGTAATGCCGCCTATTTTCATGACTCATACGCTATAAGCGACTTTGGGAGAGATTTGCTCATCGGAGGAGCTATGGGTGGTGTCATTAATGGGGCTATTGCTGGCTTTAATGGAAAAAACTTCTGGAGTGGAAATTCTCCTAAAATAGAAAATATTGCAAACATAAAATGGTCAATTGATAAGTTTAACGATGCTACAGACGGAAGTATTGATGTAACGAAGTCTCCCAAACTTGAAATAGGGCAATATAAACAAGACTTAAAGTATTGGAGTCCTAAACAAAAAATAGGGGATTTTGAGGTTTTCCAAAGCGATAGAATATTTGAACTCACAGACAAAAATATTTACAAAATGCTAAATGGATATGCTCCTACGGGTATTGATGGAAAGTCTATTGCACTACATCATGCTTTACAAAGTGATAAAGCAGCTTTAATTGAAGTTACAAGAACCATGCATGAACAATCGAGTAGAATACTTCATATTAATCCAAATAGTATTGGCTCAGGAATTAATAGAGCCGCTTTTGACATATATCGAAGTACATATTGGCACATTAGAGCCTTAGAACTAATCAGAACACAAAATTTAAGTCACATTAAAATAAAATAGAATGAAAGAACTTTTTGAACAATTGAAAAATTTGGGTTGGCAAGATGAAGATATACCGTTAGCATCAGAACCCGAAATAGAAAAAGTAGAAAAGGAATTAGGAATTACTTTTCCTATAGCATATAAGACTTTTGCAAAAGAATATCTTAATATAGGATTAAGAGGGGTTCAGTTTTTACCATTTAATTCATCTGAACCGATGTATCTCATCAATGAATTAAACAATGCTAGAACGTATTTTGAGTTACCTAATCATCTAATTCCTTTTATTAATAACAACGATGATTATTATTGTTTCGATTTAAAAAGTAATATCCCAGATTATAAAGTAGCGTATTGGTCTCATAATGGAACAACAAATGAAAAATGGGATAACTTCTTAGATTGGATGGAAAAATGCTTAATTGGTGAATATCTTCAAAATAAATCAAAGTATGATTTTGAATAATTTTGTAACAAAGAATGCCTGCTGGTGATATTCGTAAAAAGGCTTTGCAACATTTATCCCGTATTTTTCTAAATTTTCCAGTTATTGGTATAGATTCATTTGGAGTGTGAACGTTCCAATTTTCCTATACCAACTTTCAATCAGGTAAAATATATGATGATTTAAGTTTATATGCTTATAGCCGTAACAACCCTGTTGCCTATTTTGACCCTGATGGAAGAATACCTATTCTTATTCCCATTGTAGCTGGATTAGTTGGTGGAGGACTTAATTTGGCAGCCAACTGGAGTAAAATTAAAGACCCCATACAAGGGTTAGGGTATTTTGCCTCAGGGGCAGCGGGTGGGGTAATAAGCCTAACCAACCCCTTAGCTGGTGGGGCCGTTACATCTGCAGGAAATGCAACCATTGATATTGCCTCTGGTAATATCCCTGATTTACATAACCCTGCCGATGCAATATTATATGTAGGTCAACAAGCTACTTTTGGAGCTGCCACTTCCTTTGCTGGAGCTCAATTAGGAAAAATAGCAGCTCCTGCTTTAAACAAACTTGGTAATACCATTAGTAGCTGGTTCAAAAACTCCTTCCAAGCTTATGCAAAAGAGTCTATCAATACCGTCATTATCAATGGAAAACCTATAACCACCACCATTGATGTTGGAATTAAGGCTACTAAACAATATGTGGCAAGAGCATTGGGGAGTGCGACTGGGAATGCTGCTAAGGGGGTACTCAACCCAAATGAAATCCATTTTATGCAAAGTAGTATTAAAAATACCACAGGTGAATTTGCTGTTTTAAGAAATGTAAAAGCATTGGCAAATGGAAGTATTAATCCGAACGTACTCAGAATGAATGTTTGGAAAGATGCTGTGGTAAAGTTTGGACATTAGATCATAGACGATTAGGTGCTTTTAGACTATCAGGTTTACAAGAAGCACCTATTCAATGGGTAAATCCAAGTGGACAAATGTGGAAAATGACAACAACAAATGGTGGCATATCAATTAAACTCAAACTTGGTGATGGTAAGAGTATGATTATAAAATAAAAAAATATGATAGACTTTAATAAAAAAATAAACGAGATTAATAGCAAGGAAGATTTTGTCAACTTTATCGAATTATTAATCTCTAATTTAAAAAATAATCCAGAAGAATGGACTAATAAAACTTTACCCGAATACTTAGAAAGTATGTCAAGTTGGACGGAAGATATGGAAGGGTATTATCAAAATAATGATATGCCTATCCCTGAAGATATAAATTGGAAAGTATTTGCAAATATTTTGATAGCTGCTAAAATGTACGAATAGACTAGAATGCCGCTAACTACCCAAAGACATATCTCCCCTCTCTACTTTGTATTTACCCATATAAGTGTTTGGTTATGTTGTAGCTTCTTACACAATCCTCAAGCTATCTTATTTGCTTCTATAAAAGATAAATTTCAGAATTCGGTAAATAGAAATATATTTGTACTTACTACCCGCTTATCCCAATTGCACATTTTTATAAATAAAACATATAGCTATTTTATGACTGTTCAAAAACAATTTAATGAAAAACCCATCAATGGTCAGCAAAGGACTATTATCGAAAATGTTTCTCCTGAACTTGATGGGGGAAAGTTCGCTATTAAGGCTATTCAGGGAGACAAAATTCAGGTTGAAGCAGATGTATTTTTAGATGGCCACGACGTTCTTTCGGCGTGTTTGCTTTATAAATTTTCAACCTCTAGTGATTGGCAACACGCTCCTATGAGGTTTATCAATAACGACCGATTTGGGGCTTCTTTTACTGTACACGAAAACGGGTTTTATGAATATACTATCCAAGCTTGGGTAGACCATGCGGCTAGCTGGAAACACGAAATCAGTATGAAAATCAACGATAACCAACATGTTGATATTGAGTTGCTTGTAGGGGCCAACCTATTGGATAATATGGCCAAAATAGCTACTAAAGAAGATAAAAAAGCTATTATTGAGGCTGCAAAGATGTTTAGAAATCCTGAACAATACCATGAAGCGATTGCTTTTGCTACGGGGTATATCATGCAGGATTGGATTCAGAAATATCCTGATAAAAAATACGTAAATCAGTACAAAACCCTAAAACTGTGGGTAGACCGTGAAAAAGCTGCTTTTTCGTCGTGGTATTCGATGTTTCCCCGTTCGGCTGCTACTAAAAAGGGTACGCATGGTACTTTCAAGGATGTCGAAGAAAATGTACTTCCTCGTATCAAATCACTAGGGTTTGATGTATTATATATACCACCGATTCACCCTATTGGGCATCAATTTAGAAAAGGGAAAAATAACTCCACCGTTTGTCGTGAAGACGAGCCTGGTGTACCTTATGGAATTGGCTCTGAGCTGGGTGGCCATACGGCTATTCACCCAGAATTAGGCACTTTAGACGACCTAAAACACCTTATTCAGGCTTGTCGTGAACAAGACATTGAACTGGCAATGGATTTGGCCATTCAGTGCTCGCCCGACCACCCTTGGGCTAAAGAACATCCTGAATGGTTCAAAGTTCGCCCCGATGGTACAATTCAATATGCCGAAAATCCTCCTAAAAAATACCAAGATATTTATCCTATCAATTTTGAATCTGATAATTGGCAAGGATTGTGGGATGAACTCAAACATGTTATTATGACATGGGCCGAGTGGGGTATTAGAATAATTCGGGTCGATAACCCTCATACCAAGTCATTCAATTTTTGGGAATGGGTTATTGCCGAAGTTCAAGCGGTATATCCAGATATGATTTTCTTGGCCGAAGCCTTTACAAAACCTAAAGTAATGGCTCAGTTGGCTAAATTGGGCTATACGCAGTCGTACACATATTATACTTGGCGAAATACTAAAGCCGAACTAATTGGTTATTTGGAAGAACTCACCAAAACCGAACAGCAACATTATATGCGTCCCAATTTCTGGCCCAATACGCACGATATTTTGCCTTGGACTTTGCAGGGTGGCCTAGAGCCTGCTTTCTTGACTCGCTATTTTATGGCTGCTACGATGTCGGGAAATTATGGTATTTTTGGGCCTGTGTTTGAGTCTATGAACAACGAGGCTAATCCGGGGAAAGAAGAATACCGCAATTCTGAAAAATATGAAATTCGTTATTGGGATTGGCATTTTGAGAATAAACTAACTCACCTGATTCGCCAAACCAATAAGGCTCGTCTCGAAAACTCAGCTTTACAAAGAACTAATAATATTACTTTTTGTGATATTCAAAACGACCAAGTGATTGCTTATTTGAAAACTCATGCTAATGGTAATAGAATTTTGTGCGTAGTCAATCTGGATGCCTATAATAGTCAGGGGGGAGTAGTAAGAGTACCTCTGCATTTGATTCATAAGCATCAAGAACAGGAATACCTTGTTCATGATTTACTAACTGGAGCCAAGTATCATTGGAAAGGTGAATATAACTTTGTGGATTTAAACCCACATATTATGCCAATGCACTTGTTTAGAATAGAAGATATATAAAGTATAGTATTGGTAAAACATAAGTTATCCCAAATTTTTAGATCAAACAAGGCGGTCGAAATTAGTTTTTCGACCGCCTTGTTTGATTAAGTAATCGACCATATATTTTCTGGCATTTCAAAATTGAGCCTTAATACTATTTGAAATAATCGTTGTAGCTGTAGCGGTAACCTTTACAGTTACCGTTTCTTATTTCGGTCAAACGGTAACCGTAAAGGTTACCGTTACAGTACACCTAAGAGAAACATAATAAATTATGCCCGATAATTTTTGTGTATTTACTTAATAGCCAATAAATGCCTAACCTCCTGAATCCCAAAATACGGGATGACTCATGTTTTTTTATTAGTTCTACTCGTATCAATCAAAAAATATATATTCAAGAAACAACTATATGAAAAAATGTTTATATATTTGTGAATCAATATAGAGCTCACTTGAACAAAGTGCATTTTTTTTGGAAAACAATATGATGAAATGTTCATATTGAATACTCGTATTTGAAACGAATAGCTCTTTGTAAACCATTGATTAAATAGCAAAATATGACATTGCCCAAACTCATCAACAGTGCGTTAGCCTTCTCTGTTATTTCTGGAATAATGAATATTCTAGGCATAAAGCTTGCCAATACCGTAACCACCAACGTTACTGGGCTTTTTAGTTCGTCTATTCAGTCATGGGGCAATAGCTACGTTTTTCCAATTGCTTTGGCTAGCTATATTTTTTTGTATTTATTGGGGGCGGTTTGGGGGTCGTGGTGGTACAGTAGCTTTCATGTTCGGCCTGTTTTATGGAAAAAACTGGTTTCTCCAATTACCAACCTCAGTATTTTGCTTTATGGGGTTCTTTCTCAAAATCCTCCTGTAGCATTATTAATGTTTGCAATGAGCAATCACAATGCTTTTGCCTCTAATTTTACTAATTACAAGATAAAACCTTCGCAATTAACAGGCTTGGTTATGGATATGGGAGTAGATATTGCCAAATTTAATTTTGAAAATCTTCCTCAACAAAGGTGTATCAAACAAAACTTTATTGTTCGTATACTCATTATTATCGGCTTTTGTATTGGGGGGATTTTGGCTATTTATTATACCAACTGGCAACTTATTTGGGTGGCAGTTGCATTTTATATTGCTCTGATTGGAGCAATTATTTTAGGAAAATTCTAAGAACAAATCAATATTTCTAAATTCACATAACAATGACTATCGAGCAAATTTATACAGGCTGCCTTGCTCAGGGAGCCTACTACATACAATCAGGAAATGAGGCTGTAATTATTGACCCATTAAGAGAAATTCAACCTTACCTCAACAAAGCAACCCGAAATAACGCTACTATTAAGTATATTTTTGAAACGCATTTCCATGCCGATTTTGTGTCAGGACACATCGATTTGGCCAAACATACTGGTGCTCCTATTGTGTATGGCCCCAATGCCAACCCTGCATTTGAATGTATTGTTGCCAACGATGGGCAGATTTTTGAAGTAGGTAATATTAAAATAAAAGTATTGCACACTCCTGGGCATACAATGGAATCTACCTGTTATTTGCTATTTGATGAAAACAACCAAGAATATGCCCTATTTTCTGGCGATACTCTATTTATTGGCGATGTTGGCCGCCCCGACCTCGCCCAGAAGTCGGACTTAACAATGAATGACCTTGCTGGCTTTTTGTATGATTCGCTTCGCAACAAAATTATGCCTTTACCCAATCATGTTATTGTGTATCCAGCTCATGGTGCTGGCTCGGCTTGTGGCAAAAATATGAGCAAAGAAACTTTTGACTCTTTGGGGCATCAAAAAGAAGTAAACTATGCTTTACAGGATATTTCAAAAGAACAATTTATCAAAGAGGTTACACACGGCTTGCTTCCACCTCCATTTTACTTCCCCAAAAATGTAATGTTGAATAAAATGGGATACGAAGCTGTAGAAACTGTGATTTCACGAGGCCTTACAGCTTTGTCGGCCGAGGCTTTTGAAGCTGCTGCCAACGAAACAGGAGCTTTGATTCTTGATACTAGAAAGGCTCAGGAGTTCAAAGACAGTTTTATTCCAAATGCTATCAATATTGGTATTCAGGGTGATTTTGCACCTTGGGTTGGTACACTCATTACGAATATTCAACAACCTATTTTGCTAGTAACCGAAGTGGGTCGAGAAGAAGAAGTAATTACACGCCTGTCGAGAGTAGGCTACGACCAAGTAATTGGGTATTTGGACGGAGGAATGGATACTTGGCTAAAAGCACAAAAAGAAACCGACTCAATCGAATCTATCACAGCCGAAGAGTTCAAAGCAAGATTGCTCAACGATACCGTTATTAGAGACGTTCGTAAGCCAAACGAATATCAATCAGAGCATGTAATTGGTGCAGAAAACGTGCCATTGGCTGAGCTAAGCGAACAAATGCAGGCTTTTAGCAAAACCCAAACCAACTATATTCATTGTGCTGGAGGGTACCGCTCGATGATTGCTTGCTCGATTTTAAAATCAAGAGGTTTTGATAATATTGTTGATATTCAGGGTGGCTTTGGAGCTATTGCTCAGACCGATATTCCTAAATCAGCATTTGTTTGTCCATCAACACTTTAATAGCGATTATCTTTGTATAACATAAAACCCCACAGGTATTGAACTTGTGGGGTTTTGTTTTATCAAAATATATTTTTTACAATAGCAACAAAGTTAGGATGGAATAAAGTCTAGTACACTCTCATCGGTAAGTATTCTATTCATCGTAACCCATTCTTTCAACTCTTTCATGTGCTCGTGCCTTACAATAACCTGTACTTTTTCACGATTTTCTTTCAAGATAATAAAAGCCGTACTCAAGAATTTCGAATAAGTTACATAGAACACTTCTTCAGGACGAAACGGCATAGAAAACGTTTTTTTAATTTGGTGAGATTTCATCATTATATAGTCAAGTTTTGGTTTTACTCATCCTTGTATGATAGGCTATATCTTTACAATTTTCGATAGAACCATCTATCCACCACTCAGCCGGAATTGTTATATCTCGGATGATTCCTCTGGCGGTTAGTTTTACACAGGCAACCCTGTATTTGTGTAGGTTGTTAATGTCTTTATTCGTGATTAACTTTCCTGTATCTTTTTCACGATAAATAAATTTATAATTCATTTGTAACTAGGAATACTTATAGTGTGTATGGGCTTGTAATATAGAAAATTCCTGTTTATTGATGAAATACGCAATTAATAGATGAATTTCATGTATTTTAGAACAGTTACAATAATAAGTATATAAATTTATTATTCCAAACAGTTATATTACTTTTTTTGACATATCATATAATTTTTACTCATTTATGGAAAATATTCCCCTATTACCATTAGAAAAACCTGCTCCTTGGCATTTAACAGGCGAAGCATTCGTTTGGGTATATAAATTCCCTAAAGATTTTGTGCTATCCAATGGATTTCTTGAAGATTACCAACAGCAACGTTTCATTGGTTATTGGGGTACAATCATGCTGGTCAATTATCATTCTTCCAACGTTGGGCCTTACCAAGAGCTTTTATTTTGCCCCGGTCTGTTCACATTCAATTGGTCAAAGATGCTGTCTATTAGTAAAATATTTGTATCGACCCAAGCGAGTGTCGACAACGGCCGTGCCAACTGGGGTATTCCCAAAGAATTAGCTCAATTTGAATGGCAAAAAATTGGCCATAAGCATCACATCAAGGTAATGAGCAATAACCAAATGGTTTTCTCGTGCGAAGCTCAACACGGTTCTATGAGCATTCCAATAAGCACTAGCTATTTGAGCCTGACCATAGCCCAAAAGAAAGAGCAAGATTTATTGATTACACAGCCCACAGCTACAGGAAAAGCCTCTTTTGCCAAAACCTTATCAAGGCATACCAACGCTACCTTATTTCCAGATGTAACACCTTATAGCTCATGGCTGAGTATCTATATTCATGACTTATCTATGGTATTTCATCCATCTGCTGTTAAACCCAACTTTTTTCCATTATAATTTTTCATCCTATTGTTTCGATGCAAATAGCAAATAATAACATCATTTTAACAGGAGCAGCCTCAGGTATTGGTCATGAATTACTGTTGGCATTACTCCAGTTTGAGCAGGTCAATATCTTGGCAGTAGACCAGCATACTATTACAGAGGTACATCCGCAGCTAATAACCCTCCAAGCCGACCTATCAAAACAAGAAGGTATCAACCAAACATTTGCCCTAGCTTTACAAAAATGGACTCATATTGATTTGTTTATTGCCAATGCAGGGTATGGTTATTGCGAAACACTAGGAGAACCCAACTGGGAGAAAATATCCCATATTTTTAGTTTGAATGTATTTTCGCCCATTTATGCTTTGCAGAAAATGAAAGAACAGCCCCAACACAAACCCTTTGGTATGGTGATTGTTTCTTCGGCGATGGCTCACCTTGGTATTCCTGGGTATGCGTTGTATGCAGCCACCAAGGCTGCATTAGACAGATTTGAGGAAACATATCATTTCGAGAAAAACCCTGGTGATTATATTGGTATGGTATATCCTGTGGCTACTCAAACACATTTTTTTTCCACTATTAATAACACTGCCCATATTCCCTACCCTATTCAATCGCCCAGACATGTGGCACAAACCATTATAAGGGGTATCCTCAACAACACCCGACACATTTATCCATCACGGTTATTTTACGTTTTTAGCCTACCTCTTCGTATTTTTCATTTTTTGGCATCGCCTTATCAGTACTATTATAAAAGATTATTGGGCCAAGCAAGATAATCGTCAATGATTCTTCAAAACCTAATGTACTTTTACTGAT
This sequence comes from Flectobacillus major DSM 103, assembly GCF_000427405.1. NCBI lineage: Bacteria > Pseudomonadati > Bacteroidota > Cytophagia > Cytophagales > Flectobacillaceae > Flectobacillus > Flectobacillus major. The sequence continues at coordinate 5,315,983 of NZ_KE386491.1, read as the reverse complement.
AGCATTTACGTTATTGTACTATTCAATGATTTGTTTATCAAAGCTTTAAATATCTTTCCTATTACTTAGTTAAAGGAAATTTATTTCTTTTTTGTTGATTGATTAGCCCACTTTAGAATCATAGCATTTTTATCTTAATATTTTTCGAGGTATTTTCTTCTTTTGGCACGAATATTGAATGACTGTAGACAGTGAATGAGTGTTCAAAATTTTGCTTTTTTTGTCATTTCATGAGCTTATTTCACAATTCGTTAGTTTTTTTATCAAAAAGTTTAAAAAAAAGTCAAAAAAATTTGTTTGGCACACTTATTGATAATATTTTTGTAGACATAAAACATTCCGCCAAATGTTAGGTCGAGAAAAGCTTTAATTAATAGCAATTAAATCCAAAACTTCTCTTCTTTAGCTGGCACTTATTAAATCTCAGGAATGTTTTAATTTATTTTGATTTTTGTACTATTGTGTTTTTTCACTCTAGTTTTTGATATTGGGTTGGATAAAACTAACCGTTTTGAAGTAGCACCGCTATGCTACGGAATGGTAATTGAGCCGCTACTCAATTACCAAAAATATTCAAGGTAAAAATCAAAAAGATTTTTACTGATTTAAAAACTTCATTATCATGACATTGCTGCATGAAATGATTTTATAAGAAATTTAAGCAATTCTAAATTGCTTATGGGTTGGATTACCCAAAAGATAACTACTTAGGCGGATTGCGTAAAGGCTCGGAGCATTGCTTCGAGTCTTTATTATTTTGTAAGAATAACTACTCATTTTTCTGCTTTTCTGTACGCTTTTTTAGCTTCAATGAATAACTTCAGCATATAATTCTGTATTTTAACGTAGTTTTATCAACTTCACTACCAAACCTAAATATCCGAATGAGAACACTTTACTTACCTTGCAAAATCCTATTTGCATTGCTCCTTTTGGCCATTACTCCTAGCCTTATTGCTCAGCAAAAGCTATCACCGCAAAAGCTAAAGGCTATTCAAAAAGAAATTATTGAAGAAGTTGACAAACGAAAAGAATTTTCGGCACAAGTCAACGATATGATTTTTAGTTTTGCTGAACTAGGCTTTCAAGAAACCGAAACATCTCAGTATTTGATCAACCTCCTTGAAAAAGAAGGATTTACCGTTGAAAAAGGGATATCGGGTGTGCCTACAGCTTGGATTGCCAAATGGGGTTCGGGCAAACCCGTTATAGCAATTGGTTCGGACGTTGACTGTATTCCGAAAGCTTCACAAAAACCTGGTGTGGCCTACCACGACCCTATTGTTGAGGGTGCACCTGGCCATGGAGAAGGGCATAATTCGGGACAGGCTCTTAATATTACATCGGCTTTGGTATTAAAAAAAATCATGGAGCGTGAAAAATTATCAGGAACATTGGTGTTATGGCCTGGTATTGCAGAGGAATTGGTGGGTACAAAGGCATTTTATATCAGAGACGGCCACTTCAAAAACGTAGATGCCTGTATCTTTACACACGTCAATAGCAACCTTAGCGTAAAATATGGCGATGCAGGAAACAATGGATTAGTTTCGGTAAAATTTAATTTTGAAGGAGAAGCAGCCCATGCTGCGGCCAACCCTTGGCGAGGAAAAAGTGCCTTAGATGCCGTTGAGCTTATGAATGTAGGCTGGAACTTTAAAAGAGAACACCTTTTACCTACCCAACGCTCTCATTATGTGGTAGTAAATGGTGGCGATCAGCCCAATGTTGTACCTTCAAAAGCATCGGTTTGGTATTATTTTAGAGAACGTACTTACCCACGTATCAAGGAATTGTACGACGCAGGAAAGAAAATAGCAGAAGGTGCTGCCATGATGACCGACACCAAAGTATCGTGGGAGGTTTTGGGAAGTGCTTGGCCCGGTCATTTTAACAAACCTATTGCCGAAACTGCCTATCAGCATATTAAACGTATAGGACTACCGACTTGGTCGAACGAAGACCAACTATTAGCAAAGGGAATTCAAAAAGAATTAAGCTCGCCAGAACAAAAAGGTTTGCGTGCCGAAATAGATACGGTTTTGGAAGTAGTAGGCTCGATGGGCGGTGGCTCGGACGACATTGCAGATATTTCGTGGTCGTTACCTACAATTGTATTAGGATACCCTTCTAATATTCCTGGGCTACCTGGCCACCACTGGGCAAATGCTATTTCGATGGCAACTCCTATTGCCCATAAAGGTATTACAGCAGGAGCAAAAGTTGAAGCACTTACTATTTTAGATTTATTGAACGATCCAAAACTACTAGAGAGTGCTTGGGATTATTATAAAAATGTACAAACCAAAGATATTAAATATGAGCCATTGATAGCCCCAACCGATAAGCCTGCCATAACCCTTAATACCAGTATTATGAATACTTATCGCCCATTGATGAAGCAATATTATTATGACCCTACAAAATATAAAACATATTTGGAACAACTAGGAATCAAATATCCAACTTTAAAAAGTACAGAACCTAGCAAAGAAAAACAAGGAAAGTAACCACAAGTAGCCGTATGAAACCTATTGCATACGGCTACCTATTTTTTTATCCATTTGAATTTTGCCTTCCAACGTAGAAATAACTTACATTAGCGATACCTTCTTATTTTGGCATATTACTTAGCCTCAAAATTCGACTATTAATATATCAAAATACTACCTTCGTGTAATTCTTGGAAAAATTCTATCCTAACAAAAGGAAATATCAATACTTATTAAGTATGTTTGTAATGTCAATATATCACAATTGTGGCGGCAAGCGTGAGTAAAGACAAACTATTTATGTTAATAATTTCAATATTTTGAGCTGTGGCGGCAGTGAAACGTATAGAAATTATTAAGAAACAAAAGCCTAAGTAATCTTAATGTAATCCTAAACCAAGGATAAAAAAGTACAAGAAAACCCTTGAAGTGGCGGCTTCGAGGGTTTCGCTTTTTATAGCCCCTTCTATTCATTCAATTTTTAGCAATCTGACTCTCCTGAATACTCAAGCACTATATTATTAATACCCGTTTTTTCATAAAGCTGCTTACCCCTCAGCATCATATAATATCCCTTCCTTTATCAACAAAACGACCTCAAAGGAAGCCTTTGAGGTCGAATGTATGTATTCTTCAATTTTCTTTATTTTACTTTCAGAATAACCCCACCAAGTGGCGGAATCGTAATTGACAAAGAATATGCTTTACCTTGCCAAGCAATTTCATCAGCAAACAACGCAGAATCGTTAACCTTACCACTTCCTCCAAATTGTGTATCGTCCGAATTGAGTACCTCTTGCCATACACCTTGCATTGGTACACCAATTCTGTAATTAGTACGTGGTATTGGTGTCATATTGAGTACTATAATAAGCTGGTCTTTGTGTTTATTACCTTTACGAGCATATACCACAATTGAGTTTTCACGGTCGGAAGTGTCTATCCACTCAAAACCTTCATGAGAAAACTGTTTGTCAAACAAAGCTCCTTCGGTTTTATACAAATGGTTAAGCGATTTTACCAACGATTGAACTCCACGATGATAACCATGCTCTAACAACCACCATTCCAATCCTTTGGCAAAATTCCATTCGCTTGTTTGCCCGAATTCACCACCCATAAAGAGTAGGTTTGTACCTGGGTGAGTAAACATATATGTAAACAACAAACGTAAGTTGGCAAACTTCTGCCATTCGTCGCCAGGCATTTTTCCTACCAATGAGTGCTTGCCGTACACAATTTCATCATGTGAAAGCGGCAACATAAAGTTTTCGGTAAAAGCATAGACCGTTGAAAAAGTCAACTGCTCTTGATGATACTTGCGATACATTGGGTCTTTTTCAAAATACTTTAAGGTATCGTTCATCCAGCCCATCATCCATTTTTGACCAAAGCCCAATCCACCCGTATAAACAGGACGAGACACTCCTGTAAACGAAGTAGATTCCTCAGCAATTGTCTGAATATCAGGAAACTGCACATATAAAAACTCATTCAATTCCCTAAACAATGAAATAGCTTCAAGGTGATGATTTCCGCCAAAAATATTAGGTTCCCATTCGCCTGCATTACGAGAGTAGTCCAAATAAAGCATAGAAGCCACCGCATCTACACGTAGACCGTCGGCATGAAAACGCTCAAGCCAATATACAGCATTTGAGATCAAGAAACTTCTTACTTCGTTGCGTCCATAATTAAAGATATAGGACTTCCAGTCGGGATGATAGCCCTTACGCATATCAGGGTGCTCAAAAAGATGTGTACCATCGTATTCGTACAAGCCATGGGCATCACCAGGGAAATGCGAAGGTACCCAGTCTAATATGACACCAATATCATTTTTGTGACATTGCTCTACCAAATACATAAAATCTTGAGGTGTACCAAATCGAGACGACGGAGCAAAATACCCCAATACCTGATACCCCCACGATGGTTCATAAGGGTGTTCCATAACAGGCATAAACTCGATATGAGTAAACTCCATTTCCTTAACATACTGTACCAGTTGGTCGGCCAATTCTATATATGTTAATTTTTCGCCTTCGCCTTTTTGTCGCCACGAGCCAATATGTACCTCATAAACAGACATTGGTGCCGACAGTGAGTTTTTCTCACGACGGTTTTGCATCCATTCGGTATCGCTCCATTCGTACCAATTATCCCAAACAATCGATGCAGTAAGAGGGGGTACTTCAAAATAATGGGCATACGGATCTATTTTTTCTAAACGTCGCCCATCTTGAGCTTCGATAGCATATTTATACGTTTCGCCTTTGCCAACATGCGGCACAAATCCTTCCCAAATACCCGATTCGTCCCATCGTACAAACAAATGATGAGAATCTTTATTCCAGTAATTAAAATTACCTATAACCGAAACACTTTTAGCAGCAGGAGCCCACACAGCAAAATATGTACCTGTTACGCCTTGATATTCGGTTACGTGAGAACCAAATTTTTCAAATAATCTAAAGTGTTTTCCTGATTTGAAAAGAGAGATGTCAAAGTCTGAAAAGCGACTGAATACTTCTACATTCTTTAGTTCAACCATGGGTGCTGGTGTCGGTACAGTTTCTGTTACAGGTTCTTCTTTTACTACTTTTTTAGATACCTTTTTGGGGGCAGGAGCTTTGGCAACAGCTTTCGTTTCTTCAGGTTGAGTTTTCGCCTTGGAGGTCTTAGCCATATTATTTGAAATGGTTAATGGATTGATTTGCAAAAGAAATTATTCGAGTATTTTTGTAAAGATAGATGTTCTACCAATAGAATCAAATCAATCTGACAAGAGGTATTTTGAAAAAATAAATATATCTTCTTTTCTATCTTTACAAATATTTTTCCCACTAAAATAGCATTTTTTCAAAGTATTTCACAATTATTCCTTTAATTACTCATATTTGATTTTGGTAAGGAAATATTATACCGTAACGATACAATTCTAATACTAAAAATCACAAGCATTGTAATGATATTGATATATCCTGTTACCTCGCCTGTTTTTAACAACAACGCATGGATAAAACCACCTAAGATACAAGCTGTTGCATAGATTTCTTTTCTAAAAAGAAATGGAATTTCATTGAGCAATATATCACGAATAACCCCTCCAAAACAAGCAGTAATTGTACCAATAATGATACATGAAAGGATAGGTAAACTAGCACTCATGCCTTGCTCAAAACCAAGCACAAAAAAACAACCCAAACCCAAGGCATCAAATAGCTGTAAAGGGCTATTGAGTTTGTGAAGGTATTTCCGCCCCAAAATAGCCAGTACACTCGTAACAAGAATAAGGTAAATTACCGATTCGTCGGCAATCCATTTTACAGGATGTCCCAGCAGCATATCACGAATAGTACCTCCTCCGATAGCCGTTACAAAGGCTATAACTACAATACCAAACAAGTCAAGTTTTTTTTGTAAACCCGCATATACTCCCGAAACACTAAAGGCGATTGTCCCTAGTATATTGATAAGCGATAAAATTGTCATTTTAACAATATTAAGAGATAAAATGAAGTTGGCTATTAATAATCAGCATATTGTACTAGTTATACAGCCGCTAAATTCCTATTCACTAACTCAATCCCTAAAAGCTATATGAATAAGTATGTTTGATTTCTTTTAATACAAAAGTGGTATTCAAAACACCAATATTTTCGAGCTTTGATAATTTATATTTCACAAAATCATGGTATTCATCAAGGCTTTTGATATAAATTTTCAACAAAAAATCTACTTGACCAGCCATGTGGTAGCATTCATGAATCTCTTCTAACTGCTGTACAGCCTGCTCAAATTTTTCGATAAACTCCTCGTTATGATACCGCATAGATACCTGACAGATACACATAATGGGGTTGTCTAATAACGCTTTGTCAACAATAGCGACGTACTGCTTGATATAACCAACACTTTCGAGCCTCCTGATTCGCTCATAAACAGGCGAGATAGTTAGCCCCAACTGATTCGCTATTTCTTTCGTTGTTACCTTGGCATCCTTCTGAAGAATGCGTAAAATTTTTTTATCTATTTCGTCAATCGCTTCCATAAAGTAATTTTTTCTGAACCGAATACTCTTTCTATTCTTGAAAAAGTAAAATATCTGGTAAAAATAATATAATTCAGCAATATTTATTGTTTTTAACCTTAATTATTGACAAATATAACTGTAATATTAACTTTGCACCATTATTATTTCTGTAAAATACAAATTTACCAGTAATAAAATTTCAATTACCTTCATCAACTTATATGATAAAAGACAAAATTCTTGTAATCGGTGCCAATGGACAAATTGGCACCGCCTTATTGAAGCAGTTGCGTTTGGTTCATGGTACCAACGCCGTAATAGCTTCAGATATTACTGCTCCAAAAGACATCCAAGAACCTTTTGTGCTATTGGATGCTACCAACGTACTGGCTCTTGTCGAGACTGTTCATCGGTTTGGTATTACCCAAATTTATCATTTGGCTGCCGTATTATCGGCCAAAGGCGAGCTCGACCCTCTGCGTGCATGGGATTTGAACATGCGTACTCTTTTCAATGTCTTTGAGGTAGCTCGTGAGGTAAAATTAGACAAAGTTTTTTTTCCAAGCTCTATTGCCGCCTTTGGCGACAGTGCTCCACAATACGACACCCCCCAAACTACCTTCCTCGACCCTTCTACTGTTTATGGTATTAGCAAAGTAGCTGGCGAAAATTGGGCGGGGTATTATCATAAAAGATACGGACTAGATATTCGTTCTTTGCGTTACCCTGGCGTTATTAGTTACCAATCGATGCCCGGCGGTGGAACAACCGACTACGCTGTCGAAATTTTTCATGATGCAGTACAACACAAACCCTACACTTGCTTTCTCAAGGAAGATACCCTTTTACCAATGATATACATGGACGATGCCATTCGGGCTACCCTCGAACTCATGGAAGCTCCCGTCGAAAATATCAGAGTTAGGAGTTCGTATAATCTAGCAGGTATGAGCTTTACACCTGCCCAGCTTACAGCCGAAATACAACGCCATTTACCTGATTTTTCGGTACAATATCAGCCTGATTTCAGACAAATGATTGCAGATTCATGGCCTAAGTCGATCGACGATACAGCAGCCCAACACGATTGGTATTGGAAGCCCCAATTTGACCTGTCGGGTATGACCCAAATCATGATACAGAAACTTACAGAAAAATATCAACAAAAACATCTAATTACCCAATAATCATTTATTTGTTATGTACGGAAGTGTAAAAGAAGCGTTGCAAAAAGAGCTTACTGGTATTCAGGAGGCTGGACTTTATAAATCTGAACGTATTATTGTATCGCCTCAGTCGGCACAAATTCAGATTAATTCAGGCGAAGAAGTACTCAATTTCTGTGCCAACAATTACCTTGGGCTATCGTCGCACCCTGAAGCCATCAAAGCGGCTCATGAGGCTATCGACACACATGGCTTCGGAATGTCGTCGGTAAGATTTATTTGCGGTACACAAGATATTCACAAAGAATTAGAACGTAAAACGGCCGAGTTTTTGGGTATGGAAGATTGTATCCTATACGCTGCCGCTTTTGATGCCAATGGTGGCGTATTTGAGCCGTTGTTGGGCGAAGAAGACGCCATTATTTCGGACGAACTCAACCATGCCTCTATTATCGACGGTATTCGTTTGTGCAAAGCCAAACGGTTTCGTTACAAAAACAATAACATGGACGACCTAGAAACCCAGCTAAAAGCCGCAGCAGGCAGTCGTCGAAAACTGATTGTTACAGATGGCGTATTTTCAATGGACGGCACTATTGCTTCACTCGATAAAATCTGTGACCTAGCCGAACAGTACGATGCCATGGTTATGATTGATGAATGTCATGCTTCGGGCTTTATGGGAAAAACTGGCCGTGGTACTCACGAGCTAAAAAATGTAATGGGGCGTATCGATATTATTACGGGTACGTATGGTAAAGCTTTGGGGGGTGCTTCGGGAGGATTTACGGCCGCTCGGAAAGAAATCGTAGACCTATTGCGTCAACGTTCAAGACCATATTTGTTTTCAAATACCCTTGCTCCTGCTATTGTTGGGGCATCAATCAAAGTATTAGATTTGCTCAGTGCCTCTACTGCTCTTCGCGATAAGCTAGAAAACAATACTCAATTTTTCAGAAAAGCGATGACACAGGCAGGTTTTGATATTATTCCTGGCCAACACCCGATTGTACCTATCATGTTGTACGATGCTAAATTGGCTCAGGAGTTTGCGTCAAAGCTTTTGGCTGAAGGTATTTATGTGATAGGCTTCTTTTATCCTGTTGTACCTCAAGGTAAAGCAAGAATTAGGGTTCAGATTTCGGCAGGCCACGAAATAGAACATCTTGAAAAAGCCGTTGCAGCCTTTACCAAAGTCGGCAAAGCCTTAGGGGTTATCTAAGCATGAGGTTTCAGTAAATTAGCGTATCTAAATGTTTCTTCTATGTTAAAAACTCATGAAGCTGTTCAAACTCATTTTAGAAATTAAAACAGCTTCAATAGCAGATTTTTTGTTTGTATCCCCAATTACTATACCCAATTCTCCTATAAGGGCAACCGTTATAGTTGCCCTGCTATTGCTACAAATTATTGTATCGAAACAAGTAACAAATCCTTTGCATCCTCTCCAATACTCATAGGTATCTTTGTCTACATTTTCAATTTTTCTATTTCTCGGATTACATTGACAATCCCTTTGAGAGGAATTTTGACCCAATCAGGGCGATAACTAATTTCGTAGCCTAGCTCATACACCGCTTTTTCTAATAAATAAATCAACATCAAGAAATTTATTTCATTATTATTTTTGAAAAGAGGGTGCGGCTTGCCAAAAGTATCAAGATATTTTTCCATAAAAGTCTGCAAAATCAACTTATACCATCGGTCGGCCGCCAATTGAACTCTTGTTGTATCCAATTTGGCCGCATCAGGGTCGTTAAACATTTTTGCAGAAATAGCATAATGGTAGCTTCTAATCATACCTGCTACATCTTTCAGAGGCGAATGTTTGATTTTACGGTCTGTAATAGAACTTTCAGGTTCACCTTCAAAATCAATAATGATATAATCATTGCTAGTTGCTAGCACCTGCCCCAAATGATAATCCCCATGAATTCTAATCCGAAGTGATTCCAAATCTTTAGTCAAAATCTGATCAGCAAATTCATCTATCAACTCTTTGGCCTCCATAAAGTCCCAAGCCAATTTTCGGGTTACGGGGTCGGTAATACTAGTATATTTTTCAATCAGAAGGTTGTAGCGTTTATCTAACAAATGGCAAAGTCGAGTATGAATAAATCGGCGATAATCTTCTGTAAAAACCTCAGTCGCAAACATTTTATCGGCATTGGGAGCATACAAAGCCAAGTGCATTTCGGCAGTTCGCTGAGCCAAAAGCTCTACTTGTTCAAAAACCTGTTCCTTAATCGAGAATGTTTTTTCAACAAATGCCTCCACAAAGTCATCCAACTGCCCCCCTGTCATTTCCCAGCTATCAGCCTGATTATCAACCATTCTCTGCATCATTCCCAAGGTAATATCCTCAAGTCCATCAGATTTCCAAGTAATACTACCAGCAAAAGCAGGAATAAAAGCAAAATCCGAAAACTCAGTCAAAAACTCAATCATTTCTACCTCTGGGTTGGTTTCTCGGAATAATTTACGATACAGCTTCATAAAGTATTTTTCGCCAAAAACCATAGCCGAGTTTGACGATGCCAAAGTAAGAGCTTTTGAAGCAATAGGGGCATTAATATCTTCACCCGCAAGTCCTTTCCCTCGTACAAAATCCAACTTTCCGACCGTCTGCTGTAAAGGCTCAGCATGAGCAATTTGATAAAACAGAGCCTGCTGAAAACGCTCATCGTATAAGGCATCAATAACAAAACCACGCTTATTGTTGATGTAAGCCAGTGTGATGATACCTGTTGAAATAATCTCTTTTGACAGGGTTGCCTCAATAAACGACAAAGGCAATAAATAGCTTTCGGTTTCTCCGTCGCTATACAGCACCTCAACAATACACAACAAAGCTATTGAATCCTTGATTGGTATTTCCATGGCCGTTTTGATAGAAAAACGCTCTTGAGTACGTGCTTTTCCAGCAAACCACCGACAGCTATTGATATAAGGCGGTAGAATTTCAGCTTCAAATTGGTTAAATAAAGCCTTATCACTTTTGATATGCTCCCATGCCTGCTGAGAACTCAAATGTGCCGATGTTATTTCATTCATAGTTTTTGTTTTCAAAAATGGTATTTTCAGAACTTAAATTTAGAATTTATTTAGGAGAAAAAATAAAAACTGAAAATGAAAAAATCAAACACCTTACCAATAAAAGGCTTCTACTAGAGAATAGAAAAAAATACTTTCCAAACCTACTCACTATCAGGCAGTTTGAAAATATTTCATTTTTTTTTCAAAAAAACATTTGGAGTGTATCAATAAAACCAGTAATTTTGCACCACGAAAAACGAAAAGGAAATAACTTTTCAAAGTTCGTTACCCCAATTGGTCCGTTCGTCTAGGGGTTAGGACACGTCCCTTTCACGGATGAAACACGGGTTCGATTCCCGTACGGACTACAAAAGCTCTGATTCAAACAGAATCGGGGCTTTTTTTTCCAGACTCTCATTGATTGATAGTCCATAGTAAATACCCCAATTGGTCCGTTCGTCTAGGGGTTAGGACACGTCCCTTTCACGGATGAAACACGGGTTCGATTCCCGTACGGACTACCATACAGATTATCAAAGTACTGCAAGCGAGCTAAATAGCTCGCTTTTTTGTTTTTATGCCTCAATACATACTGTCTTCAATATTCGCCAAAAGCTTTAAATAACAATGCTTTGAAGGGAAAGATTCTGCCAAGCATACTCATATTATAGATTTTGGAGAATTACGGTCTCGTCAAATCTATAATGATATCCCTCAAAGGTATCGTGATAGTCTTGATATAGAGAATAATATTCGACGCTTTCCTACCTTTTTAGAATGCTTTAAAAATTACTTTTAATATCCGTAAAACTTGCAATTTTTACTAACTCTACTACAAGAACGAAATAGAATGGGTCTTGATTTGAGTAAATAATTTTAAAAAACGATGTCCCATACATCAAAAAATGCCTTCGTCTTTTCTTCTAAACCAGACAACCTATTTATTGGGTTGTTTTTCTCTTAGAGTTAATGTAGCATTTTCAGTAATGTCACGCTGAAAAGGTTGTTTATATTTGGGTGATATAATTTTAAATGGGCTTATTTATTTACAATTCTCTAAAATCCAATTATTGATCATTTTAGTGTTTGATAGCTTTTCTATGTCGGCTTGGATGAAAGGGAGTTCTTCTGGGACTTCATCGCAACCAGCTATAGTGTTCCCTAGTCTATATTCAATTTGATACGTACATTTTTCATAGATTTTCAAAAACATTAATTTCTCAAGCTTATTAAGTTTTACCATTTGAATTAAATTGCTACCAATTTTCAAGGCTGCCTGTTGTGGCCACTGAGCTGATTGCATTGAAATTGGTAGCAAGAAAAATGGTAAAGGGTAATCCTTATTTAGCTGTTTTTGCCAAATGAGCCGTGAAAAAATACTTAAAATCGATTGTTATACTATTTTTGAAGATAGAATCAACTGGCTAGGTAAGACAATATCTTAGCACAATTTTGAAATCAAATAACAAAAGAAATCGTTAAAAAACTTTATAATGTATTTACAAAGTCTAGCTACAAGTATTATTGAACAAAGAAACGTTTTTAACAATACTTGTAGCTAAGTGTCAATTTTCGGTAATAATTCTCAAAACATTTCCTTTAAAAATGACTAAAGTGCTAAGACAACATTTTGAAAAAATAACTCCGCTGACAGACCAAGAATTTGACTATATTCTTTCTCATTTTACCACCAAAAAGCTAAAAAAACATCAATTCCTTATTCAAGAAGGTGATAGCGTTATCAACGATTATTTTGTGGTGAAGGGCTTACTCAAAGCATCGTTTACCAACCACGATGGCAAAGAACATATTTTGCAATTTGCGATGGAAGATTGGTGGATTACCGATTATCAAGCCTATTTTGGTCAAAGTACAGCTACTTTAGCAATTAATTGTATTGAAGAAGTAGAATTACTTTGTATTTCTCTTACTAATCGTGAAAAAATATGTGCTGAACTTCACAAGATTGAACACTTTTTTAGAAAAAAATCAAATTTGGGCTACATAGCCTTACAACGCAGAATTTTATCTTTGCTAAACAACAATGCCAAAGAGCGTTACGAAGATTTATTGGTAAATTACCCCAGCCTTTTTCAACGAGTTCCCAAAACACTAATCGCTTCTTATATTGGGGTTTCCAGAGAAACCCTAAGCCGTCTTTCTTCATAATGTGACATACATCACATCAAATTTGTGACATACCTCCTGTACGATTTTTGCCTTTGTTATCAACTTTGCCTTGTCAATATTAAACAATACAAAAGATGAAAAACGCATTGAAAAAAATCGCAATAATGATTGTGGTGATTGCTACTATTTTGTCATATCACAATCAAGTATTTGCACAAACCAAACACTCAAATACAATGAAGAAAATTCTATTCGTGGTAACAAGCCATGACAAAAAAGGAAATACAGGCGAAACTACAGGCTATTATTTATCGGAAGTGGCACACCCTTGGGAGGTGTTGCACAAGGCTGGATATGAAATAGATTTTGTAAGCCCCAAAGGTGGGAAAGCTCCTGTTGACGGGTTTAATTTGGAAGATACAGTAAACAAAAAGTTTTGGGAAAATGCAAAATACCATACCAAAATTGAAAATACACGTAAACCAAGCCAAATCAAGCCGAAAGAATATGCAGCTATTTTTTATGCAGGTGGCCATGGTGCTATGTGGGATTTGGCTGATAATAAAGAACTTGCCATTATTGCTCAGAAAATTTATGAGAACAATGGTATTGTAAGTGCAGTATGTCACGGGCCAGCGGGTTTGGTAAATATTAAATTATCGACAGGCAAATATTTGGTTGAGGGTAAGAAAATCAATGCTTTTACCAATGAAGAAGAAATCGCAGTTAAATTAGAGAACGTAGTTCCTTTTGCTTTGGAAACTACACTTATTGAGCGTGGAGCAAAGTTTGAAAAATCAGGGCTTTGGCAACCACACGTAGCTGTTGACCAAAGAGTAGTAACAGGACAAAATCCACAATCAGCCAAAGAAGTGGGCGAAGCTGTGCTAAAGTTATTATCAGTTAAGCAGTAAATAGGGTTTATTTTATCAAAAAGAAGCTACTCTTGGGTAGTTTCTTTTTGTATTTTTACCTAAAATTCAAAAATGCTAGCACACAAAAGTAAATATATCAGCTTGAGAATAGCTGTTCCGACAGACTATGAGGAAGTATTTTCTCACTTTTATTATGCTAAAAACAATTCTTCTGATAATATTTCAAAAACTTTATTACCTTCGTTTCAAACTATCCTGATTTTTAATTTTGGCGTAAAAGCAATACTTCATTCCAAATACAATACTGAATTAGCCGTTGATAAATGCCTTGTTATTGGGCCAATTAAGCAGGCTTTTGATTATTCTTTGCCACCCAATTCCGAGATTTTAGTGGCCAATTTTAAAGACGACGCCTTCTATCGTTTCTTTGGCAACGCATCAATTGCCGAACATTTGCCCCTCCACCCCGACGATTTGCTCGATGAAAACTGTTTTACTGCTTTATGGGTAGAACTTAATAAAATAGATGATACGCATCGTCGAGTAGAGTTCATGCTTGAATTTTGTAAACCTTATTTAAAACAACGACATACAATCGTTGAAAAGTTGACAAATCTTAAAAACGAAAACCTAAATCCAATCAAAATCGTTGCCAGTCAGCAAAACCAAACCGAAAGAAATATTCAACTCACCCATAAAAAAACCTTAGGATTTACGGCCAAAGAAATCTGCCGCTATCAACGTTTTTTGAAAGCCATTCAGCTCATTCAAAACATTGCTTCAAATACCAGTAAAATTGATTGGTTTGAAATCATCAGCCAATGTGGATATTATGACCAAAGCCAACTTATTCACGATTTTAAGCATTATATCAATATTAGCCCAACAAAGTACATCAAGTTCCAGCAAGATATTTGTATGGCCAAAGCTGAATAAGTTCCATTTCGTTTTCTTACAATTTTAGCAAAAGGTGTTACTGTAGTTTTGTCTTATCAAAATTAAAAGATAAGACCATGAAACATTTAATTATTTATGCTCATCCTAATGATGGCAGTCTGAACCATCACCTTATGCAGACAGTTGTAGATAGTTTGCAAAGCAACAATCACGACATTGAAATAAGAGATTTGTATCAGCTTCATTTCAGCCCTGTGCTTTCATTAGAAGATATGAATGGACAACGCATGGGAAAAGTGGCAGATGATGTAAAACTTGAACAGGATTACATTTTGTGGGCAGACCATATTACGTTTATTTATCCTATTTGGTGGACAGGAATGCCTGCCATTATGAAAGGCTTTATCGACCGTGTCTTTAGCTATGGCTTTGCCTATCGTTACGTTCAAGGTGTTCAAAAAGGTTTGCTTACGGGCAAACGAACAACCATTATCAATACTCATGGAAAATCACATGCAGAATATGAAAGTATTGGAATGAACAAAGCCCTTTCGCTCACATCCGACAAAGGTATTTTTACTTATTGTGGATTTGAAATCGAGCAACATTTCTTCTTTGACAAAGCTGACAGAGCCAATGCCGAAACGATTGCTGCATGGTCTGCCCAAATCGAAAGCCTTTATGCTAAATGAGTCTTGTATTCAAAACCTCTGTTACAACCAACAGTATGATAAAACAGACAAGATCTGGAGGAATAATCAGAAGCTCTACCTTGATGGCTGCGATAAAACGCTACGTTTAGTCAC
This sequence comes from Flectobacillus major DSM 103, assembly GCF_000427405.1. Lineage (NCBI taxonomy): Bacteria > Pseudomonadati > Bacteroidota > Cytophagia > Cytophagales > Flectobacillaceae > Flectobacillus > Flectobacillus major. The sequence goes on along the minus strand of NZ_KE386491.1, from coordinate 5,300,545 downwards.
TACCGAAGCAATGTTATTACTATTTGCAAAGCATTAAACTAACAACTTTTCATAACAATTAAAATCAATACTATGGAACAATCAACAAAAGTGCCGTTTAACAAATCAGTTTATCATCCGATACTTTTCAAAAGCTACAAAGTAGTAAAGAAAGCCCTAAAATACAGCTTTTATGTAGCGGTAATATACTTTGCCTATGAAGGGTTTATGATGTGGCAATAAAATTACTAATTTGTTACAGGGAGCAGTAGGTCTGATTACAAACTTCAGTTCTACTGCTCTTTCAAATTTCGATTTTTGCCATAAATCGAAGACGATAAACGTAAGAATTTTTAATGTTGACAAAACCCTCTAGGTTATTATTTTTTACGTTTAGCCATTATATTAATTATACGTATAAATTTAAAAATGAGCGTATAAATTTGTATTTAAAGTTACATTTTATTATTTTTAACATATGAATATGCTATAACCTAATATACCTTTAAACAACTTCTACAAAATGAAAAACAAACTTTCTTGTGTAATTGTTGATGATGAAGAGTCAAGCCTTGAGCTATTGAAATACTATTTTGAACAAAATAATCACCTTTCATTAAAAGCGATTTTTCATACACCATTAGATGCACTCTCGTTCCTCCTAAAAAACCCTGTTGATTTACTTATCACAGATATTAATATGCCTAAATTATCAGGGATAGAATTGTATCAAGCCGTTCATCATCATTCCTTCATCAATGTAATCTTTGTATCGGGATATTCTGAAAAGATTATAGACGCTTTACAGGTGTCGGCCATAGACTATTTGTACAAACCCTTTAGTATAGAACGATTTGAAGAGGCTGTATCGAAGGCCATCAAAATAATCAATATTTCCAAGCCATACGACTCTATTCCTTCCGAGGTTTTAGAACTTGCCTTCATGAATTACCCTTCTTTAGGTAAAATGGAAAAAAGAATAATAGACCTTTTATCAAAAGGATATTCTTCAAATATGATAGCAGAGGCACTTTTTATTTCAAAGAAAACAGTTGAAAACCATAGAGTAAATATTCGTAAAAAATTACACCTTTCTACTGAACACAACTTAGCCGCTTTATCTGTTTTTTTAACTGAAAGCGTAAAAAAATAAATAAATTGACAAAATTGGGGATGGGTACTCAAAAAATCATAGGGTGCTACCTATTGTCTTCTCTCTTCTTATTCTCATATCTTTGATAAAGGTTGATTTAATCAATCTTTTTTATAACCACTCAAGATATTCTTGTAGCTACGAATTGCGGGATAATGCCTTTGACCCAAAGAAAAATAAAGGATATTTGGAGCATACCCAATATATAAATGTATGTAGCCTAAGAAAGCTCTCCAAAGGCTAAATAAAATGAGAGTCTAACTATTTAATTATTAATATCATGAAAAAAATCATTTTATCTTCTGCATTATTGGCACTTAGCCTCCTGACGTTCTCATTTAAAAATGCGGATAAAACTACGGGAGTTTATGATGTTCAAACAGAATTAAATACGTTGAACACTGGTTTAGCAAAAAGCTTTTCGAGTGCTCATACTAGCAAGTCTGATAAAGATGTAGTATGGAGTGAATGGCATAAAGACTGGACACAAGTGGTAGCGGGTTCAGACTTAGAAATTTTGGATCACGCACTTTCCAATTATTAGTAACGTCATTGGTAAAAATAACAAAACTAACATTTTAACTATCATGAAAAGAATCATTCTATCTTCCGCATTATTGGCTCTTAGCCTCCTGACATTCTCTTTTAAAAATGCGGATAAAACTACGGGCACTTACGATATTCAAACAGAATTGAATACTTTCAATACTGGTTTAGCCAAATCTTTTTCAAATTCATATTCTACCAAAACGGATAAAGATGTTGTGTGGAGCGAATATCACAAAGAATGGACACAAGTTGCGACAGGTTCAGACTTAGATGTATTGAATCAAGCTCTTTCTAATTACTAGTAATTTTTAGGCAGTTTCAATGCTTGAAACTGCCTAAACAATATGAATATAACAATGAAAAAAAGCCTAATTTTTGCAGTGATACATTTTTCATTCATTCTCTTTTTTGCCACACATTTGTGCATTAAAGGCTATATTTCAGTTAATGAAAAAATAGATCGACCAATCCCATTCATTAGTAGTATTTCATCTTTTTTCTATAGTCTTCCTCTTTTTAATACTTATCGTATTTTAACGGGAACAAATACAGGTTATGGCTTTTTTGGAACAAGTGTGGCAACTCAAAAATTTGTTACTATAGAAATACTTGATAAAAACTGTAATGTGATATTTAAAGATGATACTTTTCATTTTCAAACAACAGTCGGTAAAAGTCGTTTTGATGGTTTTCCTACCCATATATCTAATTTTATTGATGAAACAGGAAGAATGAAAAGAGATAAAAAAACAAATCAAAAATTAATAGATTTAAGAGATAAATACGTAGAGAAGGTATTTAAACACCTAGGGAAGCGTGTATCCAAACACATTGCCAATGCTTATTCGTATAAAATTAGCCTCATTACTGTGCTTCCTATTAGTATATGGAATGAAAAGAAGTTAAATAAAAACGTAGTTTACATCGAAAAAATTTACCAATATGACCTTATCTAAATGGAAAGCTTTTTATTCAACTCAGGATTTTGAACAAGAGAAGTTTTTTCTTACTTTTTTTAGGATTGCTGTTTCATTCATTGCCCTTGTTGATATACTGGCATTGGGGGTCGACTTTCCTCTTCTTTTCTCTAAAGATGAAACCTTTATTCCACGTGAATTAATGTACTTTTTTAGTGAGTATCGAGATTCGTTTGAATGGATAAATCATTACCTATCTCTGTATGGTATGGTTGATTTCTTCTATGGAAACATCAAAATTATTTATGTCACGATGCTAATCCTAATGATGGTAGGCTTCTTAACACGATTTGTAACTTCTATAGCACTAATCCTTCAACTACTGATTTTTAAGTCCTTCAACGAATTGAATTATGGTTATGACCAATTTTTAACGATGTCGCTTTTTTATTGTGTATGGTTTCCTGTCGGAAGGTATTTTTCAATAGATAGTCGTATTTTTAATTTTACACCACGAGACTATGCTTTCAATTATATTCGTATCATACAAATCCACTTATGTATCGTGTATTTTTTTGCAGGAATAGCCAAAGCCTTAGACCCCGAGTGGTGGAATGGAATGTCACTTTGGCGTTCTATATCGTCTGTGTACAATGATTATTTCAAAATACCACCTTATATTCTTTTAGTTGTGGGTATTGGTACTGTCCTTTTAGAAACCCTCTATTCAATTTTTATTTGGATAGATAAAACACGGTATCTGATTTTGTCTTTGTGTGTACTAATGCACCTTGGTATTGCCTATATACTTGGATTATATTCATTCTCAGCACTATTAATAGTTTGGAATATCGCTGGTTTCTATCGCTTACAACCTAATGAAATTAAAATATAAACCTTGCTTTTTTGGTGTATTCCTTTTCCTATTTTTCTGTGCTCACCTTTGTAATGCACAAGATATAATAAAAGGCTATGTCAAAAATATTAAATCTGAGCCACTTATTAATGCTAATATTGTAGCGTTTGAAGATTCTACCTTGTTAAATGCCCTTGCTTTCAATATATCTGATGAGGAAGGCTTTTTTTCGTTAAAAATCCCTAAACCAATTTTATTCGTCTATCTAAAAGTATCATATTTTGGATTTAGTCCTATTACTCAGAAAATATCTCTACCAGTAAAAAAACCGCTAGAATTTATGCTAGAAGAAACTTCTATAGAGTTGAAAGAGGTAATTGTAACAACGGATGTTTTAAGAGATACCATGAATATTAAAACCCAAAATCTAAACCTTACACCAAGTTCATCTTTGAGAGACATTTTGAATAAAACTGAAGGATTTATCGTGACTAAAGAAGGGGGGATTTCTTATCAGGGTATTCCTATCACAAAGGTTTTGATTAATAAAAAAGAAGTATTTATTAATCAAAATAAAATAGCCTTAGATAACCTCAATTTTGATATGATGGAAAAACTACAATTGATTAATAACTATAAAGATAATTTTAAAGTCGACTTCGATAACTTCACCACTTCTGTGATTAATATTAAAACAAAAAAAGAATTTAAAGGTGTATTAAAGGAAAAAATTGATGGGGCTGTCGGTATCAAAAACAGTTATGAATTAAAAGCCAAAGGAATGTTTTTTTCTGATGCTTTTAATGCTTTTTTAATTCATAATACTAATAATATTGGAGAGAAAGAATTAAGTTTTGAGGATATATCAGAATCATCTATTCAAAAATCGTCTGGCTTTTTTAAAAATAATTTCAGTAATTTTTTTGTAGAAGATGAACTCCTTCAAAAAAACTTTAACTCCAACACCAGCCTAACTGTTAGAAAACAAGGAGATAATAATAAGATGGGAGTTGTTGGATATTTGAATTTTTTAGAAGCCACTAAGCTTAATCAAAATACAACTCAGATACTTGCTACGAATACTACTGCTAAAAAAGAACTGAATAACCTGTCTGATTTGGGAAAATTTGGTTCTTTGAAATATTACTTCAGTACCAAACTACATAAAAGAACTGTGCTAGATTATGTCTTTGAGGTTGGTACTGTCCACAAACAAAATCAGGATATCAATAATATCAATAATTATAACACTGTAGCTGCGAATATCATCGAGAATAATGAAACCGCGGCTTTTAGTACACATATCCATAATGCACTAAATATGAGTAGCTTACTGTCTAGCAAAATGATTTTTACTGCAACTTTGTCTTATTCAACTGAAAAGTCCAATAATAGTTTTGAATCTTCTTTTTTTACACCGAATGCTACAAATGGAAAAATAGCTCAAAACTTTGATTTAACTCAGACCCAAATAAATCCAGAATTAGGGTTGCGATACAAGTTTTCTAACCTTTTTACGCTAGAACTAGGCTCAAAATACGCTTTTTTTAATCAAAGTAGTATCATTAAAAATAGACAGTCTATTCAAAGAAATGGAACCAATGGGAATATATACCTAAGTGGAAGTGGAAAAACTAAAGCACTTGATTATTATTTTGTGATTGGTAATGATAACTATTGGTTTGCTTTAAATGACTTTAAGGCAAATACAATAGCAAAAATTAATACCTCTATTAATTACAAAATCAATAGTAGTAATAGCCTCAATGTTACCTATAATCAGTATAATTCATTATTCGATTTGTATAAAAACCTAGACACCTTGGCGGTATCTTTCAACAATAGAATCTTGGGAAATAATGATTATAATTTTCGTGTAACTAATACTAAAAAAGCCACATTGGGGTATTATTATTCTAATGTGGCCAAATCGCAGTCTTTTAACATCATTGGAAACTACGAAATAAAAAACAATTATTTAGAACCCATTTTTGATAAAGTAGAACGCAACGTATTTTATTATAAAAACTATTTAATTGACGAAAAAAAGAACATTGGCTTGAATATTGGAGCAAGAAAAAGTTTTTATTTCGGTGAAAGATTACATAGAATAGAGTTTAGTGTTAATTCTAGCACAAAGTCATCACGGTATCCTACCTATTCTGACAATACAGCTCGTCAATTTAATTTAGATGGGCAATTATATAGTTTCCAAATTGGATTTGAACCCAAATCTTTTTTTCTAACCCAAATTGATATTTCGTACATTACCAATACGCAAAAGATCTATATTGATAGCGAATTTTTAAACCAATTTTCATCTCAAATTTATACGATAGATTTGATTGCCAATCATGAAAAATTTGAAGGAAAAATAGCACTATCACAAAGAGTAAATAATTCGTTAGCATCTTCCTTTAGTATTCCGTTAATGGATATTAAAGCTACCTATAAATTGAACGACACAGTATCTCTTTTTTTAAAAGGCAAGTCTCTATTTAATTTATTTAATATTTACAAAGATAATTTTTCAGCAATAAATCAATTTTCAGACGGAATCGTCTTAAATCAAAATATCAATTTTTACAGAATCAATTACTTAATATTGGGAGTATCATTACATCTTTAACGAAAATTTACTATGAGAAAAAACATTATATTTTCAGTGGTTTTATGTCTGGTGTCCAACCTTTTTTATGGTCAAGCCGAAAATAAAATAATAAAGGTATCCTATATTTCAACCCCTACGAGCCAGTATCAAATTCCTGCTAATACTTCTCGTCCACAAGATGAAGTAAAAGCAAGTATAGCCTTAAAACAAGGATATAAGTATCACTATACACTGTATATTAACCCAAAAACAAGCCAATCTCTCTATAAATTTGAGCGGTTGAACATCAATAAACCCAAAGGGCAAGAAGCCGTAGAATTAAAACTAAATGATGAATTAGCTTACTGTATCAAAACATCACCCAAAACATATTATAAATATGAAAGTATTTTTAATAGACCTTTTTATTCAAATGGAGGAATGAAAGATTTGGAATGGAGCATCACTAACGAAAAGAAAAACATGCTTGGGTTTGATTGTACTAAGGCTATAGCTAAGAACAAAAACTACTTAATATCGGTATGGTTTACAGACAAAATACCTGTTTCGAGTGGGCCATCCAATTATTTTGGATTGCCTGGTTTGGTTATCTGGTCAGAGGATTTTTTCAGAACTACACAAATTGAAAAAATCGAATATATAACCGAACAATCGTATCCTTTAGAGCAGGAAATTGCCAAAATAAAAGCAGATTTTGATAAAAACAAAAAGGCTTCAGAAATTCAAGAAAAATTATTTCTGGAAAAAAAGTCGGAATTAATCAAATCAATGATGGCAATGATGAAATGATTGAATATATTATCATCTTCGTTGCTCAGGTCTAGTGAGTCTAAGAGTTTGTTCCTTAGGCTCTCACCACCCTCTAAAAGACAAGCAGAAGGATAGGTATTAATGCTCTCTGAACATTGAGTTTTCAGGCATTTATCTTTTTTGTTTGAAATACCATCTATAAACTACTCAAACTCATAATGCCCAAAATAATTGTTGGAAAACTGGCTCTTTTGAAAAAAATAGCTTTTGATCAAGTATTTTCTATGTTTATTTACTTTAATTCAAAAAGCTGTTTTTAAAAAGAGACCGCTATAAGGTTGTCTAACTCTTATCATAACATGAACTATAAAAACTTGATTTTAGCATGCTTCATTTTTGCCAATACAAACTTTTTTACATTTGGCCAAGTAAAAGCACCGTCCCCTCTTCTTCCGATTCCAAGCCCAAACCAACTGAGATGGCAGCAAATGGAATATTATGCTTTTGTCCACTTTTCGGTCAATACTTACACCGATATGTCGTGGGGAAAAGGTGATGAAGACCCTCAAATTTTTAATCCTGATAAATTAGATTGTCGCCAATGGGCCAGAATTTGTAAAGAGGCAGGTATGAAAGGTGTTATTATTACAGCAAAACATCATAGTGGCTTTTGTCTTTGGCCATCAAAATACACGGATTATTCAGTAAAGAATGTTCCATGGAAAAATGGAAAGGGCGACATTGTACGTGAAATGGCCGACGCGTGTAAAGAGTATGGTTTGAAACTGGGAATTTATCTTTCGCCATGGGACAGAAATCATCCAGACTATGGAAAACCAGAATACATTACTTATTTCAGAAATCAATTGCGTGAACTATTGACAAATTATGGTGAAATTTTTGAAGTCTGGTTTGATGGTGCCAACGGAGGTTCTGGTTATTATGGCGGAGCTAATGAAACACGCAAGATAGACCGTAATATTTACTATGATTGGGAGAATACGTATAAACTGGTTCGTTCCTTACAACCCAAGATTGTAATTTGGAATGATGGCGGAGATCGAGCAGACCTTCGTTGGGTTGGAACGGAAGCAGGTTATGTTGGCGAAACCAACTGGAGTTTATTAAATGCAAAGGGTGATATACCAGAAGAAATGCTTCGTTACGGATTAGAAAATGGGAATACTTGGGTACCAGGCGAAGTAAATACATCTATCAGACCCGAATGGTTTTATCATCCGAAAGAAGATAGCAAAGTAAAAACTTTACCTCAATTGATGGATATTTATTACAATTCTATTGGTAGAAATGCCACTTTGTTATTAAATTTTCCTATTATGCCCAATGGTTTAATTCATCCTTATGATGAAAAAGCCGTGTTGGATTTTAGAAAAGCTGTCAAAGAAGCATTTTCGCTAAACCTTATTAAAGGGGCAAATGTAGTAGCGTCTAATGTGCGTGGAAACAACCCACAATTTGGAGCAAATAAGGCCATTGATGTAAGTACTGAAAGTTATTGGACAACCGATGATAAGGTAAAGTCTGCTAGCTTAACTTTCAATTTTGCAAAACCCACTACCTTTAATCGTTTTTTGATACAAGAGTATATCAAATTAGGACAAAGGGTAAAATCGTTTACTTTGGAAGCCTTCGTCAATAATCAATGGGAAGAAGTAGCCAAAGAAACAACGATAGGCTATAAACGTATTCTACGTTTCAAAACTGTTAAAGCTACAAAACTTCGATTGAACATAACCGATTCTAAGGAATGCCCACTGATTTCTAATATTGGCATTTATGATGCCCCCCAAATATTAGTGCCACCAGTAGCCATTCGTGAGCGTTCGGGAGATGTACGAATTATTCCAGCAGACTTCGAGTCTCAAATATATTATACATTAGATGGTAGCACGCCTACTTTAAAATCGAATCAATATACTGGGCCTATCAAAACTGATGATGGAAAAGTTGCCGTTAAATGTATTAGTTATGACCCAAAAAGTAAAAAGACAAGTGCTTTGACGGAGGAAAAATTTGATATTGCTAAAAAGTCTTGGAAAATTGTTGGTATTGAAGATAATGCAGCGAATAACCTATTAGATGGCAATCCAGATACACAATGGTATCAAAAAAATACGGTTAAAATGCCCGTTGATTTGGTGATCGATTTGGGTAAAAATCAAAACATTAGCGGTTTCAGATACTTGCCTGACCAAAATTGGTGGGGTTCAGGAATTATCACACATTACAGTTTCTTTGTATCTGAGAATGGCAACGACTGGAAACAAGTTGACGAAGGCGAATTCTCAAATATTAAAAATAATCCTTTGTGGCAAATCAAAACTTTTGCCCCTCAAAAAGCTAGATACATCAAATTAAGAGCTTTACGAAACACCAAAGACGATGACACCGTCGGCTATGCTGAAATTGATATTATCACGGAATAGGTAATCAAGTTTTTTCTATTAGCAGGCAAATTAATTTGCCTGCTAATAGAAAAAACTCGCCTACGACCTTTGTATTATTCAAAACAGGCTATTTCAATAATTGAGTAACATTTGTTCTAAATGTTTTCCCGATAGGAATGATATGCTCACCAATAAATATTCTATTACCTTCAATACTTTTTATGTGTTTTGGAGCAACTACAAATGATTTATGCACTTGCAAGAATACATTTTTTGGCAACAATTCTAATAAAGTTGATATTTTTTCTCGGATGGTGATTGGTTCACTTGTAGTTACGATTTTGCTGTAATTTCCAGTAGCTTCGATGTACTGAATAGTATTAGTTTCAACTTGAATGGACTTTTTATTGCTTTGCAGAAAAATTCGATTAGACATTTCTTTGCTTGCTGATGGCTCAACAACTTTAGCGATTGTACTACTGAACGTTTTATTAATGGCTTTTAAAAAGCGTTCAAAGCCAAATGGTTTTAATAAATAATCCGAAATATTATGCTCATAACCTTCAAGGGCATATTCTTTATAAGCTGTTGTTACAATTACTTTGGGTGGATGAGTTAAAGTTTTGAGCAATTCAAACCCTTTTAATATGGGCATATTCAAATCTAAAAAAATTAAATCTACTTCATTTTTGTTCAAATATTCAAATGCTTCCAAAGCGTCATAACAACTCTTCATCAACTGCATTTGTGGTAGTAAATCACAATAGCCTTTGATAATGTCATGAGTAATAAACTCGTCATCAATAATTAAATATTTAATCATAATTGGCCTAAAGTTAATTGTGCTTTGTAAACATTTTCAATTACCGAAAATGATAAATGATGCCTATTGGGATAAATCAATTCCAGTCTTCGTCGTAGGTTTTCCAGTCCAATTCCTGGTTTATATTCTTTATTTCCAGACATACCAAAATTATTTTCAACCGTAAATTGTATCTCGTTTTTATCAGAAACAACATCGACCTTCACAAAAGCGTTTTCTCTCAAAGTCTCGACTCCATGCTTAAAAGAATTTTCTAATAGAATAATAAATAACAAAGGAACAACTTTACTGTTTTCATCAATATCAGCGTTGAAATAAATCGCTATATTTTTGTGATACCTCATTTGATGCAGCTCAATATAATTCTTCAAATAGCCTATTTCTTCTTCCAGCGTTACCATTTCTTTTTTGCCTTCATAAATACTATAACGCATCATATCCGATAATTTAAGAATTAATTCTTGTGCTTTTTTGGCATCCTTAGTAACTAACCCATATAAGTTATTGAGTATATTAAAGAAAAAATGTGGATTTACTTGACTTTTCAAAAGCATTAATTCTGCTTTTGCTTTTTCGTTTTTTAGCTGGGCAATAGCAATTAGCTGTTTCATAAACCAAAAAATACCAATACCCAACAACAAAATGTAATATAAAATAACAAGAATAGTGACTTTGGGATGATAATTCCCTAGAAAAACAACAGACTTATTGTCGGTGAAAATTACTTCAAATGCTGTAATAATTATCGGCACAAGTGCTACAATAACTAGCACGAGTACCACCACATTCGTATTGTATTTTTTGAATATCATGTCGCAAAATTAAGGCTAATGTGTATTTTCTAAAATAAAGTTGACCAACAACTGATATGCGGTGTTGAAATTTAACCAATCTATGATGAAATCACTTTATTCACGCTACAAGACTTTTTATTGTCCTTAACAATGTGTTTGTCACAATTATTTTAAAAGTGATAAAACCACATTTACGTTTGCAGAAACTTAAAATTAAAAAAATGAAACAAAGAATTTTCAGATTCGCAAAGCATATAACTGCAGCAATTTTAGTTCTCGGCACGTTAGGCATCTTATTTGGTTTATATCACGGGGCAAGCTTCCATTATGGCGACGACCCCAAAATGATGAATTGGGATAAAGATGGCCCTTATGTTTTCTATAAAAAAGATAGTGTATTAAAGGTGAATTATATCAGAGGTAACCAAGATAATGGATTTTCATTAGACCAAAAAGAGTACACAACCGAAAAGGAAATCCCAACTTTTTGTTATTTCTCACTTGATTCCACCCGTTTTGAATTTTCAATAAATAGGAATATAAAAACTCCAGTAAATACCTATCATGATAAAAACAAGATTTTAGCAATTTCAGATATTGAAAGTAGTTTTAAAACTTTCCGAGATTTTCTTATCAATAATAAGGTGATTGATAAAAACCTAAATTGGACTTTTGGAAAGGGTCATTTAGTGTTAGTGGGAGATTTTGTAGATAGAGATTTTTCAACAACCCAAGTACTTTGGTTTATTTATAAACTAGAACAAGAGGCTACAATACAAGGCGGTTCTGTTCATTTTATTTTGGGAAATCACGAATTGAAAAATATGCAGGGAAATTACGAAACGACATCTCAAAAATACTTTCATGTGGCAGCAATTTTAGGAAAGCGACAAGACGAATTATACGATTCAAATTCATTTATTGGCAAATGGATGGCAAGTAAAAATACCCTAGAATGTATTAACGGAATACTTTTTACGCATGGAGGATTACACCCAGATTTAGTAAAATATCGTGTAACCTTAGATGAAATCAATGAAATTGTAAGGAAGCATTATTATAAACCTTATTATCCAAAATCAGAGAAAAACTTAACACAATTGTTGATTTCTACCTATACAGGAATTTCTTGGTATAGAGGTTATTTCAAAGGCAATTTGACACAAGAAGTAGTAGAGCGTAGTTTGAATAAGTTCCAGGCAAGGTCAATTGTTGTTGGGCATACACTTCAACCTAAAGTCAACCGACAATACAAAGGTAAAGTAATAGGTATTGATGTAAAACACCCCAAAGATTACCATAAGAATTTCCCGAACACTAAATCAGAAGGTTTACTCATTGAAGGGTGCAAATATTACAGGGTTTTGCACAATGGGGAAAAAGAAGAAATATAAATTTCGTACTTGTCGATGACAGCTTTTTATTGCCTAAATATTTATAAAAAGTTATAATATGCTAACATTCTTATAAATAGTTTGGGAGTCTGGTACTTCAAACGTCACCAATATAGCATTAGTAGATGATTTAAGCTTTGGCGTGCAGCAATAAACTATTGAGGGAAAGGACAACCGACAAGGAAAAACCTAAAATAACATTAGGAGCAAGCACCGACACAATGAGTGATCACTTTCAATTTTGTATGTAAACAACATCGTTTATTGCTCTTACTTCTTTTTTACAAAATAAGAGGTATCTTATGAAAGATAACCTCTTATTAGAATACCGAAGGTAATTCACTCGCAATGAAACTTCCCTTTCATACCATATTTCATTATTTTCTTACTTTAACTTAGGACACTTTATAGTTGTAGGGATTAGATACCTTATCTTAACAGTAGCTACCAAGTAGCTATCGTTACCATCAACAGTCCCCCTTTTACTTCCAACTCCCCCCAAACTTGCCAATTCACTGAGAGGGTCATTGGTTGGTAAATTATTTTTTTCAAGCAAATATATTAATTGAGAGGTTCGGTCTTGCCCAGTACGAGCATGAATAAGTTCTTCTACTCTTCTGGACATTCGGGTTACAAGAGCCCTGTCAGAACCACTGAATAACAACGTATTGGGATATATACTACTTACATCATCGATGTAATCAGTGAATAGCACTCTATATCCAAGTTCAAAGGCAATGTCTATATTTCGTTTATATTTCATGCGTATTCCTATACTGATAGGAATACTAATACCATTCAGGGCGTATGGAGTAGCATAGACCTCATTACCTGTATTCTGGCCTTCTGTACCTAAAGGCTGTAAAGCTACCCATTGGTCGCCCATATCTACAGGGATTTTGGCTTTGGGATTATGAATATAATAGCCAATACCAGCACCTATATAAGGTTGAATTAAATTTCGTTTAAATTGACTACTAGCATTAGTAAATGGTAGGTATCGCAACTGCAAACTAGCTTCATTCACATCATTTCTGAAATGAAGATTACGGGCATAATTCTCTAACTTAGAAGAATGTATATCATCGGCACCTAGCCTCGCCCACATTAAACCTGCTCCTATTTCAAATCGTCTACTTATCTGTCGATTAACTCCTACTGAAACATTCCAGTAGGTATTATGAATGGTTGATTGGAGAAAATCTTTTATTGGAGCTAGATCTCCATAATACCAAGCTCCACCAATACCTGCCTCAAATGATGTGTAATCATCAAATTTTGCTTTGTACTGTGCTTCAGCTGTTACAGAAGCTAGCAAAAGACCCAACCACAAGCCAAGGATTTTTCTCATATCATGGCAATATTTACTAATGTGTTTTAGTTTGAAAAGTTTGTTGATATGTTGGCCACGCAATCGTTTTATAAGCATTATCGCCAAAATATCTCATAGCCATTTCTGTTTTCACCACGTCATTATATCCTTGTAAATAGTTTAATAGCTTGAGTTGTTCATCAATAAACACTATCGTAGGGAATTTTATTACCCCCTTTAAGAGATAGCTTGCCAGAGGATTCATTCCATCTTTAGATTGGTACAAATGTCCTGCAAAATTGATAGGAGCTTTGTCAAAAGCATCTAATTTTACGGCATAATAAGTATCATTTATATATTGAGCTAACCATTGGTTTTTCAGTACTTTTTCTTCAAAATCATGGCAATAGTGACAATCTTTTGAATATACTTCAAACAATATTTTTTTAGGCGACTGTTTATATTTTTCATTAAGGCTGTCAATACTCAACCAATGAATCGATGTGGATTGGGCACTTACAAAACAAGAAGTCCCAAACAATAACAAGATTACTTTCAAAAAGTTGGACATTCTATTATCTAGTTCTGGTTCTTACAACACTGATAGGCACACATAATGGCACACAATCGGGTGTACAAATTATATACGGTAAAGGATTAGGCATACAAAAGTTGCTAGCTGCAATATTGGTTATTTTACCTCCTATTGTCAAATTGCTAATGCTTCCATTGCCACACACGACATATAAATTATATACATCGTTAGTTAGGTTGTTAAATGTAGTACTTGTACTAATAGCCTGTATAATACCTCTTCCATTGGTAAGTACATATTGGGGGTTAATTCCATTAGCAGGAGGAACCGTGATAGTTGAGCTATATGTATTACAGTCGCAAACAGACAAATCAACAGTATTACTTTTTAAACAATGCTCAAGATTATTAAAATCACTTCCAACCTCAATATTAGGTATAATAGATTGGTTCATATCATACGTAATAGAGGCAGCTTGATAGCCACCTACCCTTACATTATACAGGGTAGTATTGTTGGGGGTAGATTTATAAGTGATAATATTATTTGCATCAAGCAGAACAACATAGCTAACCACCGTTGGTGCTTGGGTTTGACCAGCTAAGGTTAAGGTTATATTACCCGGTTTGAAATTGCATCCTTGAGTCTGCCCATAAGTATTTATTCCTGTAGCCAGCAACAAGTAAAGAATCCATATCAAGTATTTATTTAATAGTTCTTTCATAATTTTTGCTTTTATTGATATGTATTCAATTGAAAGCATGGAATAATATCTTGGATATGACACATCGGTCATATCCAAGATATTAGTATTTTAAAAACCTAGCACACCTGGGTTAATGTCGGTAGGACAGTTAACAGTAGTTGTTGTTTCATTTGAAGGTTTTGTAATTCCTCCAGCTGTTACATTGGCTGTATTTTTAAACACTCCATTGAAAAGTGGCTTCACCGTAATTGGGATATTAATACTTTGTCCAGCAGGTATCTGAGTAGAACCATTATTGGTACAAGTAACTAACTGTCCATTGGTGCTACATGTAAATCCAGAACCACCTCCTGATACGTATTGAAGTCCAACTTGTAAGTTGTCAGTAATAGTTACAACACCTACAGTAGCTGCTGTTCCACCGTTTGTAACGGTCAAGGTATAATTGTAATTAACACCTACAGTACCTGTATTTGGAGCACTCTTCGCAATACTTACATTATCTTTCGGCACATCGTTGATAGTAGTAGGTACTTCGTTAGATGGCTTTGGAGTTGTAGTAGGGTCACCACCACCTATTACATAACCAGTGTTACGGATAGGGGTATTTGCGGCAGTTGCAGTTAATGGTTTTACTGTTAATACAATTACACTACTTCCATTAGGAGCAATCGACGAGGAGCTTGTACAGGTCACCGTCTGTCCAGCAATACTACAAGTCCAGCCTGACGCATTAGCACTAACGTACTGTAGTTGACTTGGCAAGTTATCTGTTACGGTAATAGCACCTGTTGTAGCAGTTAAGCCTGTATTGTTTACAGTAAGAGTATAATCGAAGTTTGTACCTACAGATGCAATATTAGGACCTGTTTTAGTCAACACCAAATTAGGTTTTGGAGGATTAATAACATTTGTTGTCACATTATTAGATACTTCAGGAGTAGGGTCGCCACCACCTTGTACACTAGCAACGTTTGTATAAGTTCCAGCCTGAGTTGGTTTTACAGTTATTGTTATTGAACTACTAGCATTCACCGCTAATACTGCCGAACTGGTGCATGTTACAACTTGACCAACAACATTACAAGTCCATCCATTAGTACCGCCAGTCACATAAGTTAAGCCAACAGGAAGGTTATCAGTTACAGTAACAACACCATTTGTCGAAGTTGTTCCGCTATTTGTTACAACCAATGTATAGTCGTAATTCACATTCAATGTACCACTTACTGGGCCTGCCTTCGTTATCAATAGATTAGGTTTTGGTGCAGGGTTAATATCGGTAGTAACCTCATTAGATGGTTTTGGAGGGTTTGTATCACCACCACCACTTACAGAAGCTGTGTTTTTGATGGTTGTACCACTTGCAGCATCTAAAGGTTTCACGGTTAAATTAATAACAGACGAACCATTTACAGCAATACTTGAACTACTCATACATGTTACTGTTTGGCCAACGGCACTACAGCTCCAGTTGCTACCAGTAGCTCCAATATATTGTAAGTTACTTGCCAAAACATCAGTTACAGTAACTGTTCCAGTTGTTGAAGCATTACCTGTATTATTAACTGTTAGAGTATAGTTATAATTAACGCCTACTGTAGCTGTAATTGGCCCTGTTTTATTGATAGACAAATTAGGCTTAGGTGTTGGATTAATAACGGTTTCTACAGGATTCGATGGCTTAGGATCAACGGTAGGGTCGCCACCACCAGATACATAAGCAACGTTACGAGCTGGAGAACCAGCAAGCGTTGCTGAGATTGGTTGCACAGTAATCACAATATTACTACTAGCGTTCACTGCAATTGCTGAGCTACTTGTACAAGTCACTAACTGTCCTGCGGCACTACATGTCCAACCATTTCCACTACCTCCTACATAAGACAAATTGTTTGGTAAGTTATCTGAAACAGTAATAATTCCACTTGTTCCAGTTGTTCCAGTATTACTAACCGTTAGGGTATAGTCGAAATTAACTCCTACAGTTCCTGAAGAAGGGCCTACTTTTGCTATTACTAAATTAGGCTTAGCCGGTTCGTTAATAACAGTTGTAACTGGATTCGATGGACGTTTAGGAACAATGTCTCCGCCACCACTTACCCAAGCTTTATTCACAATTGTACCTGTAACGCTACTTATCACAGTCAAGTTAATTGGGCTATTACCTCCAGAAGGAATAGATGAGGTTGTTGAGCACGTTACTAGTTTTCTACCATCTGCCAAATTAGAAGCCACACAAGACCAACCAGAACCAGAACCAGACACAAAAGATAAGCCAGTAGCTAAGGTATCTGATACCACAGTTGTTCCATAAGTTGGTGCTGTACCTGTATTACTTACTGTCAATGTATAGTTATAGTTTACACCTTTTTCTGCCACACTCGGCCCTGCTTTCAACAAACTTAACTCTGGCACACAGACAACGTATCCGACAGCCGCAGTAATATCAAAACAATCTCCACTAATAGAGTTGATCAAACCGCCAACAACCAAACCGTTTATATTACCTGCATAACTCACACCGTATACATTATAAATACCATTGCTATATCCTGAAAAGCTTGGGCTATTAGAAATAGCTATAATACGACCTGTACCATTTGTTAGGACATACTTATTAGTTTGCCCAGCACTATTTGTTTGCCCCGATTGAGTTACAGTAAATACTCCTGTTGTGTTATTACAATCACAAACGTTCAATGCAATTGGGGTGGTTTTATTACAATAGCTTACTTGATTGATATCTCCCCCTACTACTAAATTTGGAGCAACGCTATTGTTATACGTTACCGCAATTGCTTGGTAGTTATTGGCACTTACATTATTAATTGTAAGTGTATTTACAGGCGAAACATACTGAATAATACCTGACGCATTGGTCAAAACAAGCTGACTAGAGATATTTGCCCCTGTAGATTGCCCTGTAAGTGTCATTGTCACTGTACCTGTCTTATAGTTACAAGCTTGCCCATAACTTGTTATGCTAATTATAAGCATAAGCATGACTATCCCTATCATGCTGTACAAACCATTTGGTCGTAATGATAGGAAATTATTTGGATATGTATTTTTTCTCATAAATCTAGATTTGTTTGGCTAGAATAACATTCTAATTTTTAGTTAATGTACCAGCACTAATACCGCATCCTGCAAGAGTTGAATTACTTGTTGCAGTATTATTTCCTGTATTTGTTTCACCACCACCAGATACAATTCCTGTGATGCTAAATGAGCCTGTTGTTGTTGGAGTTACACTAACTGGAAAACTTGAGCTACCACTAGCAGCTATATTGGGAGCATTATTGGTACAAGTTAATGTTAGTGGGCCAACTACTGGGCCAGATGGATTACAAACCCATCCATTTCCACCTCCGTTATTAAAGGTCATTCCTGAAGGGATTGATATTGATTCTGTAATTGCACCAGTAGTTGGTACAGAGCCTACATTATTTATACTTACAGTATAGCTATATGCTACATTGGGAGTTGCTGTCGTTGGCCCTGATATCGATGTAGTTACATCAGGTGTACCAGTACTTGGGCAACTTGCAGCTGTTCCATAGTTATTTTTGTATGCCTCATTAAGACCCCCATTTATACCACTAATAGTAATAGAAAGGCCTGAATTCAGTTTTTTGGTATCAGCGGGGCCACTAGCGTCGGCTGTTACTCTATACATTCTTACATCACCAAGGCAAGATTGTGTTCTGAAACGAAATAGAGGAATGTCTACATTAGCTGCTATGTCTGTTAAGATAACAGATACAGGCAATGAAAAAAAGCCATATTCTGTAGTGGCATTAAATGCTGTTCTTTGACGAATCCAGCTATACTGACCTGAATTGGTTGAAGGCAAGAGATCTTCAAAAGGTGCTACATTAGTCATGGTATTTCCTGTTTGTGCCACAGGAGCAAATGTTCCAATCGGAGCGACTAAGGTATACTGAATCGTTGAGATGTTGGTCTGCTCAGCAGCAAGACTCAAGGCTATATCTGACTTCATTGAAGCATAATAGTAGCCATCCGACTTCAGTTCTATTTTATAACTAAAGTGGGGACTCGCAACTTGGCTATGTGCTGATACACTGAATAAAAGCAGAGTTATCATCACACTAAGAGATAATGCTATTTTTCTCATATTTTCTTGTTTTTATATTTTAAACGCTTATTACTTTACTATCGTAAAATGAGCAGCCTTTGAGCTAAACTGTTTTCCTTGTATTTTTAGTAAGTATGCTCCTGACTTATAATCATTCAAGGCTACAGTAGCCAATTTCTTCCCATACCCTGTATCCACTCCCTGAGATTGAACAACCCTACCACTCTGGCTATCAATAATGTACAAATTCATCTCCGCTTCAGGCTCCTGTAATCGATTCTCCCAAACTACCGATATTTTGTCTGTTGCTGGATTTGGATATACTTGTTGGATTTGAAGGTTAGCAATGTCACTATTGCCTCCTTCTGAAAGATAATTACCTACATAGGCGTTGGTCATCCCATTGTTTATACCTAATACATTAATCTGATTACCTATATTTGCCTTGGCTACTTTCATTGATTTTGCCAGTATATCCTGATTAGTAATCAGCTCAATCATTGGATTATCATCACCTTTATTTTGAAATGAAAATAGCTCTACTGGCTCATTTGCCTTAAAAGTGTAAAAGTCTGTTTCTGAACGTAGACCAATAGAGTAATAAATATATTGTGGAGCTAATGGATGTGCGTTTATAACACTATTAACATCCCAGAACACTTCGCTACTTTTAGTCTGAATGTTCGTTATCTTAAATGATGACTGAGCACTTACTTTAAAGGTTACTTGAGCTGTTCCAAGGTAACTATCTGGTTTATATAAGTCTTTTTCTGAAATAGCACTGACCTTGTAAGTTTTCAGGTCCTCGTCTAAACTTAATTTAAAGCGTAATTGTCCAAAACTTGATTGCATTGATAGAATCAAGATACCCGATAAGAATAAAATAAAATGCCTCATTGTATTGCTGGTTTAATATGGGGTTGACCAATGTATGGTCAACCCCACCTAATTGAACTTATGGCAATTGTTGGAAAATGATAAAGTTATTCAGCCTCTCCGTATTTTCAGGATGTGTAAATATCTGGTTGAATAACAAGTTTATATCATTTGAAGGCCCTTGGTAAATCACTATGCCATCCAAATTGATATCTTGACGTAGATAACCAAATACAGGGAAGTTATTTAGCTTTTCTGTGTTTTCAGGATCTGTGAATACCACGTTAAAGATTGGTATTCTATCGTTACCAGGTCCTTGATAAATCACATAAGTATCTACAAGCGTATTACCACTCCACATTGCTCTAACAGAACCAACTACTGCCTGAGGATATGCTGTATATTCTGGGTCTGATGTTGGCTTACGATAAGTACTTGTCGATGGATTCGTAAAATCAACTACCGACGAGCACACTCCTGATAATCCTACTGCCGTTGATGTCATAACACCTAAATGATTTCTATGACGAACTGCTATGTAATAATTATCTGAATTCAAACCTGCAAAGCTTAAACAACTTACGCCATCAGTATCCACAATATCACCATCTCGCTGAATAAGTCCTGAGCGACGAGCCACGATTGTGTTAGGGTTGGCTTTATCTCTCAATTCTACTAATACCCAGTCAACAATAGCATTGTTTCCTGTTACAGCCAATACAGCACTTGTTGTTACTTCATCAACACCAGGGTGCGGGATGTCTAAATATGGAGCTTTACCATAAGGTTGTACCAGTGGTATGATACCTTGCGAGCGAAGAGAGTCTTGCATAAGACCAACTCCATCAATATAAGCACCTCTTAGAATAGCTTTCACATTTACTTTTACTACAGACATACCTACTGCTACGCTTGTATTATTTGACTGTGCGGCTGTTGCACCATTAGTTGCAACTGGGTCGCCACCTCCATAAACACCTGCTTTATTTTGGTATGTCCCTGACTGAATAGCGTTCACAGTAAGATTAATCTGACTCGAAGCTCCAACTCCAATTGTAGCAGAACTTGTACAAGTTACAATTTGTCCTATTGCACTACAGCTCCATCCCGTTGCACTACCACCACTGATAAAGGCTAAGTTGGCTTGTAGTGTATCTTTCACTGTAATAACACCATTTGTTGCAAGTGTACCTACGTTGCTTACTGTAAGCGTATAAGTAAAATTAACATTGGTATTAACGGTGCTAGATGAAACTGATTTTGCCAAAGCTAACACTGGCTTATCAGTAGATACAATCGTTATATTCTTAGACTCTGACACAGATACTGGTTGAGTACATCCCAGTGGTAAACTACTGTTGGTAGACGAGAATGTCACCACATAATTACCCACTTGACTAAATGTTACAGACGCTACATTACCTGTTCCTGACGAAGCCGATACTCCTGTTGCTGGAGTAATTGTCCAAGTCATTGTACCAGGGATACCTCCTGTTGCTGTAAATGTATGAGGCTGTCCTTTCGATAACTCGTCGTTTCCTGTCTCAGATGCAATACTTATTGCTGATGGAGGAGAACAAGGATCTACACCTACACAAATCAATGCTGAAGATACTTTCTGTACTGGTATACAAGTTCCGTCACCAACATTCGTCATGATAAATGATACTCTGTAAACGCCTGGCTGGGTAAATACTAGATTACCTGTATTAGAACCAGTGCCTGAATTTTGGCTTACTCCTACCGCTGGATTAACAACCCATTGTACATTGCTATATGGTAAGCCTCCATTCAAGACAAATGATGCACTACCTCCTGTCACAATCGAAGCACTTGATGGTGCCACAGATACATTACTGCTACTAGGTGCTGTACACAGTACTGGATTAGCTTTTACTTTATAATCCAATGTTGCTTCCGAAACGGCTGGCACATTACATCCCGCAGGAATAGACGAATTAGTTGTTCTAAATACAATCTGATAAGTACCAACATTACTAAAGACAATTGGCCCTGCTGTTGTTCCTGTTCCTGAGTTTGGTGTCGCACTATTAGGTACAACATACCATGTTACCACGCCTGATCCATTTCCACTCAATGTAAAACTAGACGAACCACCAACAGTTACACAACAAGCTTGACTGGCAGTAATTGTTCCCGGTGCTACTGGAGCACATGGTACTGCAGGACAACCACTTGGGGCTACTCCAACTACTAATGGACATTGGTCGGTAGCATCTGGTACGCCATCGCCATCACTATCCAAATCCAAATAGTTTGGTATACCATCTCCATCGGTATCGGCTGTGCCTTCTACTGAATCTGGTAAGCCATCGCCATCGCTGTCTAGGTCTACATAGTTTGGTTTACCATCACCATCGGTATCTACTGTACCTTCTACTGAATCTGGTATGCCATCGCCATCGCTGTCTAAATCGTATGGGTCACTACCTCCTGTTCCATCTGTATTTGGTGGGGTTAATCCGCCATTGGCTAACGTTGGTACTCCGTTAGAATCTACACTTGGTACGCCTGTGCCTATTCTACCATCGTTGTCTGGGTCTGTACCTCCTGCTTCGATTACATCTTTGATACCATCGCCGTCACTATCCAAATCTAAACGATTAGGGATACCATCGCCATCACAGTCGGTACTGGCTGTTACTACACCACTTACACTTGTACATTGTGCAGCATTCTCTACACTATCCAAAATACCATCGTTGTCATCATCTAAGTCGATAGCATCGGCTACGCCATCGCCATCACTGTCTAATGGACAACCACTTGGGGCTACTCCAACTACTAATGGACATTGGTCGGTAGCATCTGGTACGCCATCGCCATCACTATCCAAATCCAAATAGTTTGGTATACCATCTCCATCGGTATCGGCTGTGCCTTCTACTGAATCTGGTAAGCCATCGCCATCGCTGTCTAGGTCTACATAGTTTGGTTTACCATCACCATCGGTATCTACTGTACCTTCTACTGAATCTGGTATGCCATCACCATCGCTGTCTAAATCGTATGGGTCACTACCTCCTGTACCATCTGTATTTGGTGGGGTTAATCCGCCATTGGCTAACGTTGGTACTCCGTTGGAATCTACACTTGGTACGCCTGTGCCTATTCTACCATCGTTGTCTGGGTCTGTACCTCCTGCTTCGATTACATCTTTGATACCATCGCCGTCACTATCCAAATCTAAACGATTAGGGATACCATCGCCATCACAGTCGGTACTGGCTGTTACTACACCACTTACACTTGTACATTGTGCAGCATTCTCTACACTATCCAAAATACCATCGTTGTCATCATCTAAGTCGATAGCATCGGCTACGCCATCGCCATCACTGTCTAATGGACAACCGCTTGGAGCTACTCCAACTACTAATGGACATTGGTCGGTAGCATCTGGTACGCCATCGCCATCACTATCCAAATCCAAATAGTTTGGTATACCATCTCCATCGGTATCGGCTGTGCCTTCTACTGAATCTGGTAAGCCATCGCCATCGCTGTCTAGGTCTACATAGTTTGGTTTACCATCACCATCGGTATCTACTGTACCTTCTACTGAATCTGGTATGCCATCACCATCGCTGTCTAAATCGTATGGGTCACTACCTCCTGTTCCATCTGTATTTGGTGGAGTTAATCCGCCATTGGCTAACGTTGGTACTCCGTTGGAATCTACACTTGGTACGCCTGTGCCTATTCTACCATCGTTGTCTGGGTCTGTACCTCCTGCTTCGATTACATCTTTGATACCATCGCCGTCACTATCCAAATCTAAACGATTAGGGATACCATCGCCATCACAGTCGGTACTGGCTGTTACTACACCACTTACACTTGTACATTGTGCAGCATTCTCTACACTATCCAAAATACCATCGTTGTCATCATCTAAGTCGATAGCATCGGCTACGCCATCGCCATCACTGTCTAATGGACAACCACTTGGAGCTACTCCAACTACTAATGGACATTGGTCGGTAGCATCTGGTACGCCATCGCCATCACTATCCAAATCCAAATAGTTTGGTATACCATCTCCATCGGTATCGGCTGTGCCTTCTACTGAATCTGGTAAGCCATCGCCATCGCTGTCTAGGTCTACATAGTTTGGTTTACCATCACCATCGGTATCTACTGTACCTTCTACTGAATCTGGTATGCCATCACCATCGCTGTCTAAATCATATGGGTCACTACCTCCTGTTCCATCTGTATTTGGTGGGGTTAATCCGCCATTGGCTAACGTTGGTACTCCGTTAGAATCTACACTTGGTACGCCTGTGCCTATTCTACCATCGTTGTCTGGGTCTGTACCTCCTGCTTCGATTACATCTTTGATACCATCGCCGTCACTATCCAAATCTAAACGATTAGGGATACCATCGCCATCACAGTCGGTATGGCTGTTACTACACCACTTACACTTGTACATTGTGCAGCATTCTCTACACTATCCAAAATACCATCGTTGTCATCATCCAAGTCGATAGCATCGGCTACGCCATCGCCATCACTGTCTAATGGACAACCACTTGGGGCTACTCCAACTACTAATGGACATTGGTCGGTAGCATCTGGTACGCCATCGCCATCACTATCCAAATCCAAATAGTTTGGTATACCATCTCCATCGGTATCGGCTGTGCCTTCTACTGAATCTGGTAAGCCATCGCCATCGCTGTCTAGGTCTACATAGTTTGGTTTACCATCACCATCGGTATCTACTGTACCTTCTACTGAATCTGGTATGCCATCGCCATCGCTGTCTAAATCATATGGGTCACTACCTCCTGTACCATCTGTATTTGGTGGGGTTAATCCGCCATTGGCTAACGTTGGTACTCCGTTGGAATCTACACTTGGTACGCCTGTGCCTATTCTACCATCGTTGTCTGGGTCTGTACCTCCTGCTTCGATTACATCTTTGATACCATCGCCATCACTATCCAAATCTAAACGATTAGGGATACCATCGCCATCACAGTCGGTACTGGCTGTTACTACACCACTTACACTTGTACATTGTGCAGCATTCTCTACACTATCCAAAATACCATCGTTGTCATCATCTAAGTCGATAGCATCGGCTACGCCATCGCCATCACTGTCTAATGGACAACCACTTGGGGCTACTCCAACTACTAATGGACATTGGTCGGTAGCATCTGGTACGCCATCGCCATCACTATCCAAATCCAAATAGTTTGGTATACCATCTCCATCGGTATCGGCTGTGCCTTCTACCGAATCTGGTAAGCCATCGCCATCGCTGTCTAGGTCTACATAGTTTGGTTTACCATCACCATCGGTATCTACTGTACCTTCTACTGAATCTGGTATGCCATCACCATCGCTGTCTAAATCGTATGGGTCACTACCTCCTGTACCATCTGTATTTGGTGGGGTTAATCCGCCATTGGCTAACGTTGGTACTCCGTTGGAATCTACACTTGGTACGCCTGTGCCTATTCTACCATCGTTGTCTGGGTCTGTACCTCCTGCTTCGATTACATCTTTGATACCATCGCCATCACTATCCAAATCTAAACGATTAGGGATACCATCGCCATCACAGTCGGTACTGGCTGTTACTACACCACTTACACTTGTACATTGTGCAGCATCCTCTACACTATCCAAAATACCATCGTTGTCATCATCTAAATCATTAGCATCGGCTATGCCATCGCCATCGCTGTCTACTAGTACAACAAAGCACTTAGGTGCTGATATGGCAAAACACGCGCCACTCAAGTCACTAACAACATTTTTCCCAACAGCTAAGTTATTTACCGTTCCGTTATAATTAACTGCATAAATTTTATAAGAACCTAATGAACTAGGAGTAAAACTAGCTGTATTTGATGGGCCTTGCAGTATAACATCGCTATTATCAGTTAATACATATTGGGTGATATAACCCGCACTAGTATTATTACCCGATATGGTGGCAGTCAAAGGACTTCCCAAAGCAACATTGCTTGTTGTAGTACAACCCGAAGGACTAACTTCAAAACATTTTGGTAAAGAAGTTGAAGTACAACTCCCTCCTATATTTCCAATAAGTGTCCCAGGTGTAAAACTAGGGATACTACTTCCATTAGGATCGTAGTTTACAGCATAAATTTGATATGTAGTTACTGTACTCACTACAGGAGCTGTAAAATTTCCTGCAGAATTTGAGTTTATGATACTTCCTGCCGCATCAGTAAGTACATATACCGTTGTATATGCCAAGTTGTTACCTGTTGCTGAAGCAGATATTACACTCCCTGAAACAGCAGGAGTACAAGCCAACGATGAAATAAATTTCAGGTTAGGCTTTTTAAAATAGGGTGCTACAATATTATCTACTCGTTTAGTCTTCATTACCATACCTCCATAATTATTGGAGAATGAGGTATTTGACATTAAACTTATGATAGACAATATTAAAAATAACACCTGAGTGAAAACTGTATTTTCTTTTCTCATCTGTCAAATTTTTAATAATTTCCTACTTTGGACTAAAGTGATAAGAAAAATGAGCTTCATTTTTCTTTACTTTAAACAAATGAAAATGGCCTTTCATGAGTTTAATTCAAACTACCTGCATTGGCAGCACAACCAACAGTCAATGTATATGTTGCTATTTTACATGTAGTTCCAGTATTGTCGCAAACCTTAATACAGAAATAATAAGTACCTGTATTGCTTGGAGCAGTCAAAGTATATGCTCCTGTACTTGAATCAACTACTAGGTTGCTACTTGAAGGAAGTGGTAAAGCACTAGGATTTCCACTTGGTGCACTACATCCAGTTGTAGCTACACTGTAGTTATATGGAGTAACTCCTCCTGAAGGTCCAACTTCTGTACCCACATTGCCACTTACTGTTGAGCCAGCGGCACCAGACTTCATTGGGTTATCTGTAGCAAAAGTTAGTTCATTACAAGTAGCTCCAGCTCCTGAAACACTTGCTATATTTCCGCTCAAAGGGGAGTTAATCGTCGTCCCATAGTCATAGCCATTGACAATTCCTGTACCAGAGGCAGGTAGGTTATTTGGATCTACAATAGTCACAGTACCTAAACATGGTGTTGGTGCTGGAAATGTAAATAATGTAATAGGAACACCACTAGTAAAAGTAAGTGGTGTGTTACCACTGGTTGTATATCCCCAATAGTCGAAAGAAGCATCTGAGTTTTTGGGACTTGTTAATGTCCAAGGACCACCCGTAACATCTGTAACTACATTTGGGAGTGTCATCGTTCCTAAAGGAGCTTTCATAGCGACTAAAGACGACGCTCCTAGCGTAAAACTACCCGAAGAAGTTGGGGTAAAATTAACCTTATAAGTACCGTTGTCATTAATAATTGAGAGATCACCTGATTGAGCAGTAGCTATCTGGGCAAAACCAACAATTAATAACATGCACATCACGAATTTTGCAAAAAGGCTGGATGGTTTCATGTTCTAATATTTTAAGATTAAACGTTATTAAATGTAGGATAGCCACAAATATTCAATTTGCACTACCCTGATTAGCTTTTAGAACGATTGTGTTACAACAAAGCCAAAAGTTTGAGATTGATTTCCTGGATGACTCAAAATAGTTGTAGTAATTGGAAGAATATCTCTTGTTCCACCAGAATAGCGTACTATTCCATCTAGATTTGTATCTTCTTTAGTATATACACCTGTTTTTACCCCGCCTGCACTACCTGTTTGAGTTGTCAAGTAACCTGTTATGGCATTGACGTCTCCTGTACTGTAGCGAACATTATCTGTGCCTCCTACAGTCAATCCCGTAGCATTACCTGCCCAAAGAGCTTTTATACTTCCAATGGTGGCCTGTGCATTGCTACCAAATGTAGAAATCGTGGATGAGGTAAAATCAACCACAGGAATAATGCTGGACAATGCAACGGTAGATGCCGTCATTACACCTAGGTGGTTTCTGTGACGAATAGCAACATAGAAATTCCCAGTAGTAGCCTGAAATTTTAACGGAGTACTGCCATCTGGGTTATGTAAAGTTCCATCTATCGAAACCAGTGCAGCTATACTTTCCTGAATAGTAGCTCCACTTGTTCCTGTTCTCAGTTCTACACGAACCCAATCGGTTATCTCATTTGTAGTCAAAACTGTTGATGTGGTTGTTGCCCCTAAGCCGTAAGGATCTGATAAGGGTATCAAATTCTGTGTATTCAATGCCTTGGTCATCGTACCTGTAGTACCATTCAGTGCTCCTTGAAGCAATACTTTGGCGGTTATTTGTCCGCTACAAAGAGCATTCAAAATAACGAGGACGCTTTCACTACTAAAACACTGATTACTTACATCATAATAGGCAGTATAATAGGTATTGGCATTAGCAGAAGTTACAGCTGTACCAGTTATTCTATTTGACGTTGAAGCTGGTAATCCTGTATGGTAGGTAACTATTGTACCTGATGGTTTATCTGTAGAATCGACCAACGTACGTAAATCAACCCCTGTTGCTCCTACACTACAGTCATTCGACGCAATGCGCAAAGGAGCAGCCTCACTGTAACATGTTCCAAAGTTATAAACACCATAGTATAAACCTGCAGCCGCAGTAGCAGGATTTGACACTAGATTACTTGGTGAAACAGGCAATGCGTTATGCCACTCAAATGTAGCCCCGCTTGGCGGTGCTACGCTAGGCTGGTGAGTAGTTAAATCTACTGTCTGGGCAATGGTCTTATTGACAAACCCCAACAAAGAAATACCACAAACCAATATCCAGCTTTTTATGTACAGATATTGTTTCATATTAATAATATTTATTTGAGTAGGAAGTTTATTTTAAAGCAGGTGCCGCCACTTTGTAGGTACAATTATCTAATGTCCATACATCAACCAAAGCTTTCTTCTTTGCAGTTGCTGAATTCAAATCAGCGGTACAAGTACCTGTTCCTACTGTAAATGTGAGTGTTCCTAATGCTGTACCATCATACTTCATTGGAATATAAAACACTTGCGTTCCTGTTGTTGTTGCTGTAACATTCGAGAAGCCGCTAACGAGTGTCATACCCGAACCACTTACGCTTACTGGCAAAGTTCCAACAGTGGTAATATTCATTGTTACAGCAAGCACTACTTGACTTGGAGTACCCGCCACTGGTGCTGGCATTACCAAAGTTTTATTACAGTCGATTGTTCCTGCACCTGGGCTAGCAGTTGTATTAAGGGTATACACTGCTACTTTACATACTGGTGTCGGTGTACTACTATCACAAACCTTAATACAGTAATAATAAGTACCTGCTGTACTAGGTGCTGTATAAGAATAAGTTCCATTGCTCTGAACAGTAAAATTACTGCTTGGTGGCAGTGGTGAAGCTCCTACAGGAGCAACACATCCTGCATCTGACGAACCATTACTATATACATAAGGTGCAGTACCTCCAGTAGGTACTAGCTCTGTAGCGGCATTACCTGTTTTGGGTTCATTAGTATTAGCTGTAACTACAGGGTTGCCTGAACTTACACCAGGCCCTGTTCCAGTAAATGACAGAACAGCATCAAGACCTGCTAGTGTATAAACCGCATAGGTATTTGGTGCTATAGTGCTAGATGTGGTTATCGCCCCTGCAGAAGTTGTTGCACCTCCTGCGACCGTAGCTGGAATATTTGTCCATTGGCTACCATTCCAGCCCACAATTTTTACATTAGCCGGTACTTGTACACCTGAACCACCATCCCAAGTCAAAGTTATCTGAGCAGGTGTCGTACCATTTATATCCCAGTATTCTTTGGTACTTACTCCCGTCACTCCTGAAGCTACAGATGTAGCTGTATAGCTATCTGTTGTAGGGTTTACACCATAATAAGCGGCATCGGTAGGAGCAGAACTAGACGATGTACTGACACTAGCTGTTCGTAATTTAGTACCACTTCCGATTGGAAATGTAAATGCAGTAGTCATATACGACTTTACATAACCATTAACAAAGGCAGTATTTGAAGCACCTGTATGAGTTGATGTTCCAACAAAACTAAAATATCCACGAGGCGGCGTGCGCTGAGTACTGATTACTCCTGGCTGTGTTCCTCCTCCAACAAGAAAGTTGTGTTGGCCATTTATAACAGCCATCTCTCCTGATGAGCCAATATTGGTATTACCAGAGGATGCTGATTGAGAAAAAACATCTTTGGATGCTAATAGGATACTTATACCAATGAGTATCCTACTTATATATTTTGCCTTTTTCATATAAGTATCAATTAACTTATTATATTTTAGATTGTTTCATGCCCATTCAACTCTATTAAATATCTCATTCTATTGATATTTTTGAGTTAAACATATAGTACATCCGAGTATAAATACTTTATTTATAACCTCTAGGCATGAACTTTGAAGCAACTATTGTATACGTGTAAGGGTCATTCTGATATAGTGATTGTTGTCTATTTGGTAGCCTAACCAAACACCTCTATACCACTTATCATTTACTATCAAATCCATTGTTTCGGTTTCTTGATTGGCATTGTTTGACCAATAAACGAGAGCATCTCCATCAATTTCCTCAAAGTTAGCAGTGCCAGCAGCCAGTGTAGTTTTGGTGCCAGAAACCTTGTAAGTTACATTTGCTATTGAGCTATATGAAAAGGTAATTGCCGTAGTTGTGCTAGTATTATATAATCTTGGTTTCCAGTATGTAGCATCACTTTTAGCAACATCCATTCGTAGTCCTTCGAAGGAAATAGGAAGATTTGTAGGAGCTACAGCAGAAAGAAGAGCAGAGTTAGCCCAAGAACTTGCAGCGATAGGTCCACTATAATATACAGCCGTTTGGCCAACATCTAATGTAACTATATTGGAGTTTGTATTAGAAGTAGTTGAAGCAGCTACAGCTTTCATCCACTTTGTACCATCATTAACATATAGTGCAGGCACGACATCATTGGCAGTTGCAGTATTAAATACGACCATTCCTTGTACATGAGATGCAAGAGGCGAGGCACTGGAAGTCGACGTTAATGCCACTCTAGGGGGCAAAAAGCCCTTAGTAGTAGACTCGACTTCTAATATCGCCGATGAATTCATAGTGGTTGGGTTATCCCCTACTTTTACTTGAGCTATTAATGAAAACTTAACAGACGCAGCGATTACAATCGCAGCAAAAAGAGAAACTTTTTTAAATTTCATGGTATTTATTTATTTATGTGTATGATGTTTAAAGCTTCAAAAACTACTCTTGAAAATGAACTACCAATACATGTAATTACAGAGTGTTATCGAAATACTTATTTTACAACATACTCTACTTAGTTATTTTACAGTTTTATGAAGAGAAATTTGCTCTAGTTTTTCATTAAAACCTATTAGCCTTTAAAGCAATTTGTTAAAACTAAAAAACTCATTTGTTTGTAATTTTAAATAATGTCGAACAGAGAAAATACTCATTTCTTTGACAATACTCTCAGATACTACATAGGCAACTTTGTAAGTGCTAGGTGTAGGTAGAATATCAATTATTTTATACAATTACAACATTTATACTAATCCATCTGAATCCGTCACTCATAATTACCCATTGTGAACCATTCAAACCTGCTTGTATTGTATATGATAATGCAGGAGGAGCCGATGTATATTGGGTTGATGAGTCATAAGTATACATTGGATAATTTGTATACACAGACTGTCCCCCAGTAGGCATACGATGACTATCATTCACTAAACGTAAAACTCTACCCGGACATGTAGTTGGATCTGGCAAAATTAATGTCGCATTTGGATTTAGGAAAGGAGCTGACGATGAAATACCACTAGCTGAACCAGTAGAAGTACCATCATATCTTAACAAAAGAACATGATCGCCACCAGAGACCGTTTGAGGTGCGGCTGGAGTATACACACCTGTTACTATTCTAAAATTAAAGTACTGAGCCACACCTGAACCGCCTGAGCCACCCGATCCACCCGTACCTGCTACTAGATTAGCCCAATTACTACCATTCCAGTAGTAATAACCCGCTGTTAGGCCAGCAGTACCTGTACAGTAAACTAATAAACCTGTGGCAGGAGACGAAATAGTTGTTTGATCTGTAGTACTTGTAAGAGCAACTCTTGGAAAAATCACACCTTTGTTAGTAGACTCAACATCAAGAATTGCAGAAGGAGTTATCGTAGTAGGATTATTACCTACTTTAACTTGAGCCATTACACTGAATGTCAATGACATAGCAATAGCTACAGCTATCATTCTGAGTAAATTATTCATCTTCATTGTGATAAGGAATTAAATTTATTGTATGAATTATTAATTCATTAGCTTAATATCATAATCTTCTGTTAGTTAGAGGATTACAAAACAGTTGCTTAACGATAATATATTGTATAGAAAAAGTAAATATTGGTATAGATAAACCTATATTAATCAAATGTTATTTGCAGTATTAATTGACTTTGGGAAGACAAGAAGCTACTTAAGCAAATGATGTCCTAGTCATATAAATCATATTTTAATGCTAATTTGCTCTGATGAGCACTAACAATGATACGAGAGATTTCATAAATTGTCACAATCATTGTAACTTTTGATACAATATTTATCCTACACTATTCATACTACTAACACTTTCATTATAATCAAATGATTGTTTCTTTTATTTCTGAATCATCTAAATTTAGTTATTGTACACTTTTTTCTATTAAGCTTGTTCTTTGCTGAAACAGTAGGCATATTTATTATGAGTTTGACTCCGTTAATCATCTTGTAAATGTATTTTAACAAACTATTTAGAAACAAAAATTAAGCCAAAAAGATGGAAAAAGATAAATGACAATACAATACCCACAAACTATCATTTTTAACATACAAAAGGCCTTATTTAGCCATCAAACGTATTTTTAATGTCATGATTATCAAGAATTATACCATACCTTCATGTTATTGCTATCAATTATATACAATAGGTATTTTTCATACAAAAAGTATTTTTTATCACTCAAAATCATTAAAATAACATACAAAATAATATACTACATCAAATATAAAAGTAAGCTAATAACCACCTTCGTACATCAACAAAATTAAAAACAATAAACACCTAATTATCAGTTA
The DNA here is from genome assembly GCF_000427405.1 of Flectobacillus major DSM 103. Classification (NCBI taxonomy): domain Bacteria; kingdom Pseudomonadati; phylum Bacteroidota; class Cytophagia; order Cytophagales; family Flectobacillaceae; genus Flectobacillus; species Flectobacillus major. Next base: position 5,267,672 of record NZ_KE386491.1, on the reverse strand, counting down.
ATTAATCAAATATCTAGCAAAAAAAAAATGAGTCTACTGCTATTTATATTTTTTCAAAAATAAACTAAATTTCATTAGTCATAGAAACTATAAGAAATGTCAAATGCAGTATTATACCTAACAAAATATCATTTTAACAAAACAAAACATACATTTGCTAACTATATTATATATACGCAAATGTGTTTTATTCTGAATATTAGTAAAAAAACTAGCCCTCAAGCTTCTTATAAAGTCATCATTGTTTTGTTATTTCTGTCAAAATATCCATTACTATAGTGGTTTTCTGTAGCATACTTTATTTTGTATGCTGGCCAATAAAAACGATTCTATGAAAAATTTAATTGATTACTCCCCTTGTTGTTCTCCTTTCTATTAGCAAATAGTATCCCTTGCAATTACTCGCATGCAATAATAATATCATACAAAACACACTAAAAAGAAAACAAAATATCTATTAAACCTATATCAAAAACAAATTTCAAACTATATTAAATATACGTAAAAACACCCATAAGTTCACCACTTCTCGCTGACCAGCATAGTAGTACCAAGATACAATAGCATTTAAAAAGGGGATATAGATTTTGGTAGGCTTTAGTTTAACAATACCCAATACAACCTTAACGAATAATTTAGTTAAAAGTAGTATGAACACAGCATAATGAACTTGAACAATAACACTATTGAAACTAGGGATATATTCTCTTTTGGGGTTACTAAAGCTGTTGTGGTTTCTTTTCTTCAAGATAACTATCAAATTTTACTTTAGCATATTGTCAACAATACTTTGAAGTAGTATATAAAGGGACTATTTTCCCAAAACATCTACAGCCTTGTCCTAAAGGCAGCTCTTCAAACGTAAGGCAGGAAATGATTAAAACATCATTAAGACTTTTAACTTTTTTGTTTAACTAAGTTATAACTTCATTATATCTACTTCAAAAAATAACATCCAAAAAATGAGAACCCACCTTTTGGGGGTGGATTCTCATCAAATAACGTATAACATTCATTATTATGAATTGTCATTAACAATTAAAAGATTCCCAAATTGTGTTTGGGTAATACTTCCAAATAACAACTATGTTTAGTATACTTAGAAAGCTTGACTAACGATAAATCCTAATTGTTGTAAAGCATTTCCAGGATGAGCTAGAATAGTGTTAATAATTGGAAGAATATCTCTTGTTGCTCCAGAATAGCGTACTACTCCATCTAGGTTTGTATCTTCTTTAGTATATACACCTATTTTTACCCCTCCTGCACTACCTGTTTGAGTAGTCAAGTAACCTGTAACAGCATTGATGTCTCCTGTACTGTAACGAACATTATCAGTGCCTCCTACAGTCAATCCCGTAGCATTACCCGCCCAAAGAGCCTTTATACTTCCAATGGTGGCCTGTGCATTGCTACCAAATGTAGAAGTCGTGGATGAGGTAAAATCTATCGTAATAGGAGTACTTGAAATCATTTGTTGTGAAGTAGTCATCACACCTAGGTGATTTCTGTGACGAATAGCAACATAGAAATTCCCAGTAGTAGCCTGAAACTTTAACGGAGTACTGCCATCTGGGTTATGTAAAGTTCCATCTGTCGAAACCAATGCAGCTATACTTTCCTGAATAGTAGCTCCACTTGTTCCTGTTCTTAGTTCTACACGAACCCAATCTGTTATCTCGTTTGTAGTCAGAACTGTTGATGTGGTTGTAGCTCCTAAGTCGTAAGGATCTGATAGGGGTATCAAATTCTGTGTATTCAATGCCTTGGTCATGGTACCTGTAGTACCATTCAGTGCTCCTTGAAGTAATACTTTAATATTGACTACCGCATTTGGACTGCCTACACATGTATTGACAATTAATTCATTTGATAAAATAGTACTACTCGAAGCACACTCACCATTCAAATCTATTGTGGCTTGAACCGATGTTCTCATAAAATCCCCTGTAGTCGAAACAGAAGTGTCCGTTTCATCATAATTGTAGGAATCATTCGTATTTACGGAGTAGGTTAATGTTCCAGTACCATTAGCAGCTAACTGATAATTATCGAATGCAACATAACTGGTATCATTAGTAAATGTACCATTTGTACTAAACCCTGCAGCTACAAAACTTCCAGAAACATAAGTTTGACTAGCTTCTAAATTTTGTAGTATTTCAGCTACTGTAATAGTAGAAGTAGATGTGTTTTTAACAGAAATAGTATAAGTTAGTACACTATTAGTATTACTACTATAACATGTATCCACAGCTAAAGTAATTGTTGGTTTTGAAGGCGTAGCCACAGCTGTGTAAGTAAGTGAGGTAGCTTGTAAACCATCCAGACTACTTTCATTATCACTACTATAAGGATTCGGTGTATTGGTACCACCTACAATCGTATAGTTGTATTGAGTTGAGTATATTCCACTTGTACTTGTTAAAGTAGGCTTTACTTTCATGTATAAGTAGGATATACCACTTGGTACACTTAAATTATTAAGTACAAAATTTTGCCCACTCAAAGTAGCTGGTGTTTCTGTACCGAGCCCTACATAACTATCAGCGACATATTCAATCCCTGTTGGAAGTGCATTTATTATATTAACCACCTTGTTGGTACAATTTTGATTAATAATTTTTAGCTTCATTGTTGCTTCTTCACAAGTTGGAAGGCTGTCCTCTACATACATTGCATTTATATTCACTAAATCCGCATTAGGCTCAAGTGGGTTATCACATACAAATGTCATATCACCAATATATAGACGTTGCACACGCTTTCTTACTCGTGTTTTAGTATTAGACCATTCTATAACAATTTTCTCTACTTTAGCTTCAAACTCTACAGCCAAGGTTGCTTCCGCGTACAAATCATAGTTCGATTTTATTCCTGTAGCGGTAGCCATTGCTGAGTCAATTGTGTATCTTCTACGAGTTGTATTTATATTTGCTGTTTTGTTATACATATATTTCATTTTAGGCAAAACTTCAGTTGCCCCACAGTATCCACGAACTTTAACTACATCGGCTGTTTCCGATTGCTTATTAATACCTGCAATTAAGAAACTTGGAGTGGCTGACACCGCACCTGAAGCATCCTTTAAATTAACTGTATAAGTAACTTTTCCTGTCGAGGAATTATCATATCTACTTAATCTTGCCCATTTTCCATATTTCCTTGGATTTGAGTTAGGAATATACTCTAATGCTCCATTTGAATAATTAAAGGTAATATCAGCACTTAATGCTCCACTTTCTGGGCTGCTTCCAATTAAAGCTTTATTGATAACAGTATTAAGTGTGGTTGTTCCTTGGTTGTACATTGCCTCACTATTTTTCAAAACCTGTTTCCCTCCGATACATGATGTACATGTTTTAGCTGGAGAAATCGCTTGTTTTTCATTTTTCAAAGCACATGCATCAACTGCAGGATCTCTCATTATGGTGAATATATTTTCGGGGTCTATCAAATTGGTACTATTTGTAGTTTGGAAAGTAAATGTACTTATACCAGTAGGTATAGTCATCCCTACTATTTGTAAGTTGTCAACGTCAGTATAAGGGTCTGGGTCTGTTACACCTCCAAAAGTATTCGATACTGTTCCTGCATTCAATGACTGAGTACCATCTAACTGCGAATCAAATATTACATTAGTTACCGCACTTCCTGTAGTATTGTTAAAGGTTACAGTATAGTTTATATTTCCACAACCTATTGCATCTTGTGTTACCGTAAAGTCTGGTAGTGGTACAATAGTAGCGGGTCCAACATTTAATTTTGTAGTTTGTAAGCCAACTTGCCCGCTTTCATCGTCACTCAAGATAGTGTTTCCAGAACCTCCACTTGCAACCGTTGCATTATACTTGGCTTGAACCTCAAAAGTTCCAGTAGCAATAGGTTGTACACCGATAGAGAATGTTACAGTGTTGTCTCCAGGAGGAACAGTAATATTACTTAAACTAAAAGTAGTAGCGGTAATAGTAGGAGTACCCGGGCCATTATAGGTGTCTGGAATATACTCTAGCCCTGCAGGCAAGGTATTTTCGGTAATATTTACAACCCTATCAGTACAATTGGTATTTGAAATTTTAAATGTTAATGTTGGATCTTCGCATTGAGTAATATTATTATCTGCATAATCTTGAACAACATGAACATTGTCTGGATTTGGTGTTACTGGATTAGAACAAGTTAATGTCATATCACCAATTCTGATGTATTTCGTACGTACTCTAGTATCAAATCTATTAACTTGATAAGTTACTTCCACTTTTTCTACGGGTTTCTCGAAAGTAACGATTGCACCAGAATTTCTAGAATACCATACTCCACGTTTAAATCCAGTCATTGTATTGCCCGAGATACTAAAAGTTCTATATCTAGCATACTTGTCAGGTCTTTCATAAGTAATTTTTGGTAAAACAATACCTGTTCCACAAAATCCTTTTACAGAAACAATAACAGCTTGGTTACTTCTCAACTCCATCCCACGAACGAGGAAGCTTACCTTCGAGGCTGCACTAAATTGTGTCGTATAAACAGCAGTATTACCAGTGCCTGTTGCATTATCTCTTCTGCTAATTTTAACAAAGCGACCATCATTCCTTGGATATGACGTTGGGTTACTTTCGACAGCAGTGCCATTGTATACGATAGAGCTTACAGCAGTAATTTGACCTGAGCCTACTGGTGTGCCAGCATTATAAGTACCTGTGTTATTAGCAGATCTTTTGGCTGAAGTATTCCATGGCTCTCCTTGTTTGGCTACAGTTTTTCCTGATTCACAAAGAGTACAAGTATATGGGGCTTGCTCACCTAATACTGTAAAATATTTTATGCCTGATAATGAAGCATTAAATATAGCTTTGCCTGATGAAAATGAAGAAGCATATACTCTTGTTAAATTACCTGTAATATTGCCACTTCCATCAATAGCATCTCCTATTAATAAGAAAATATTTGAATTAATCTCATAAGCATTTAGATTTAACTCCATCCAAACATTGGAAACTCCATTTGTATTTTGTGTTCTCCAAGATTTGGCAATTCTTTTAACACCACTTGATAGTGCTGGGCAAATTGATGGATCAACATCAGTAAGCACATTAGAATTATTCCCATTATCGCCAAACATTAGATACTGTCCGTTAGTCAATGCTGTTCGGCTTGCATCAATATTGGATGACGTAAAATTATTGGTAGTAGAAACAATTAATTGTGCATTTAATGATGGATTGTTTAATGCTGTTAAACTTGTAGAAATTTTCTGATTCAAACAAGACGTTAAATCATGACCTATACCAAAAATATTATTGTTAAATGTTGTATTGATAGAACTATTCCAAATAATATCATTACTAGAATTAACATAGTTTTGTGGTTGAAGCAACGTAACACCATATTTTATAGCTAAATATGATCTAACCCTAGAATATTCCTGAGCGGTTAATTGTTTTTCATACATTATTATCTCTGGAATATCACCATAATAATAATCGGCTAATTCTTTACCAATTATTGACCCACTAGCCAATTTAAAACCGTTCCCATAAGTTGCAGAGGTTGTTGCAGTTTGAAAATCCTCACCATCTCTACCTATTTTTACATTTTGAGTTCCTAAAATCCAGCTCCAATCCAATAAACGAAACTCATTCTGGCCAAGAGCAAAACCCGCTGATGCACTTGATGGTGTACCTGTACCAGCATTTCTTATATAGATATTTCCAGCTGTATTTTCAATTCCTAAAGCCGGAAATTCATTAGTTCCAGAATTATAAACACTCCCTCCAAAAGATAATATATGTTGTTGACCAGAGCCAACTTGTCTTAGTGTAGGTATAAATATAGTACCCGGCATTGCATCAGCTGAAAATGGCCCATTAGGAATGTACATATTCCTTGTATTATTATTAAAATCTACAGTAGGGTTAAAGTTATACTTAACACCATTTGTAATAAGGGGTTGCTGATCTAAAGCTGGCTGAATATAATGGTTATTATTTCCTGAATGATCATACCAAACTGATGGAGTAAAACCGTCATCCCCTTTAAGCCATACTCTTAGACTATTCAATACTCCTCCTGGTGCACACACATAACCTGCAAATGTAAAAAATTGCCCATTTGCCAATGTTACATCTGCGTAATTATAAGTATTACCATTTATAGTAGTGGTATTTGCACTCATGTCTGTGATTATATCTGAGGCATCAATAGTAGCATCAGTACTTTGAATGAGCTTTAAATTTGACATTCCAGCTCTCCAAAGCACTCTTACTATACCAACATTACCTGTGTTTTGTACATTCCAAACCGAAGATACCCTATAATTAATGTTGGCGATTCCTGTGAATGGTGTTGAAAATGTTTTAGGCTGCCCATTGTCTCCCCATACTAAATATTGTCCATTATTAAGTGATGTTCCATTAAGAGCATTAGTATTTGAGATACCAGTAGTACCAATAATAAGCTGTGTACCATTATTTGAACTCGTCGATTGCTTTTGATTAAGTGCATCATCGTTACCAATCCCTGCTATATTGTTTGTATAACCAGAGTGACCAGCAACTGTCCATACAGATGCCCCTGTACTACTTATGTAGTTACCGTTTTTAGTAAGCCCGTATTTTAAAGCCAAATAAGACTCTACCTTATCATAATCTGCTTGTGTATGTTTGCCAGAGAATACAATAACCTCAGCAATATCTCCGGTCCAGTTACCTGTACCAGAAACTCCAGAAGAACCTACTCTGAATGGTGCTGTATTGGCAATAGTTGGAGTAACAGTAATAGAAGAGGTGGTCTCTATATTTCCATTTACTGACATATAATTATTGCCTGTACCTCCATTGAAGCCATATCGTACCAAACTTTTTGGGTTGGTAAGCCAAGTTTGAGTAGCATAAACTGCATTATTTGTACCAGTAAGAGACGTACTCCCTCCTGAACCAAAATTACCTGTAGTGGTAGCCATTCCTGAGTGTTGCCCAGTATTGGCTCCACTTGACCCTATCCCCGCAACATGATCATTTCCAGCTGTAGTTCCCATGAAAGCAACATAATAATATGTATTAGCTGTAGTCCCTACAGGCCAGCTTCCCTTTGCGGTATTAACACTACTATAGGTATGAGTTGTAGTACTACTAAAAGTCGCTACAGGGTTAAAGTTCATAAAATTATTATTGGTAAGAGTTGTACCTCTTGTTAAATCATAGCCATTTGAGGTTCGATCTGTCCAACCAGTGGAAGATAGACCCAAATCGCCTCGATACCAAGCTACAATATTGGTAGATACACCACCAGGAGACTGAGAAAAGCTTGAATTATTGTATATTAAAGCTAATATAAACAATAATACATTAAGCTTAAACCTCAATGTGCATTTAGATAGATTTGTTTTCATCACAAAAGATTTTAACTTATTAAACTAGATTTACTATGTAGAGATTCAATAGAAAAATCAATTCTCTTGAATCCAGAATTCATTATCATCACGAGAAAAATTTCTAATTAGTCAAACTTATTACAGTTCTTGAAAAATCAGCGATATATGCAATGCAGTGAATGTTTTTAGTATGTAGAAAACATTGATTAACACTCATGATAATACCTCTCTTTATTACATCCTGAACTACAAAAATATTCATTATAAAAAACCTATATCATTATTCATAAAGCCTTTTAAACTTTTGTTTTACTAAAATGACAGAAAATAAAAGCACATTCAATTTTACAATAAGAATTCAAACCTAATGAGATTGGGTTTGATTTTAGCAATAGTTACTTTCTAAAAGTATACTCTTTTTTGTTCTTTTGAGCCGTTAGCTACAACATTCAATCTATCCATCAGTATTGAGGGACAAGCTATCTAAACTAATTTTAATTTCCTTTAAAAGCTCTCAGGATTCAATAATATAGTTTAAAAACATAATGATTGATAACTTGCGATGTACTCATCAATAATGAAGTACTTTGAATATCTCAATTTCTAGATAGGAAACTACCTCGTTTCCTTTTTGAAGATGTATCTGTCCAGAGAAAGTCATAGTAAGTCAAGATAACGTTAAGTTTCTTTGAGTAAGTTACCAAAACTTTTCCAACAACCTACATTGTTTTACTTATTAAAACGTTAGCAAACAGAGAGGTAACGCCAAACTAGTCCCGTTAAAGAACTTAGGAGTTTAACCATAAAAGTGATTTTCAATATTAATTTGTATGTGATAAGTACTAATAAGTATACGGATATTTTAATGAGTTGTCACAGTAATTATAATTTTTGCCTAATAGCTGTTTTATACATACACTACTAATACGACATATTTATAATGTACCTTAAAATTAGTCCATCCATCATATCTAAAATGGATTTTAACAAACAATTTAGAAACAAAAATTAAGCCAAAAAGATGGAAAAAGATAAATAACAACACAATGCCCACAAACTATCATTTTTAACATACAAAAGGACTTATTTAGCCATCAAACGTATTTTTAATGTCATGATTATCAAGAATTATACCATACCTTCATGTTATTGCTATCAATTATATACAATAGGTATGTTTCATACAAAAAGCATTTTTTATCACTCAAAACCATTAAAATAACATACAAAATAATATACTACATCGAATATAAAAGTAAGCTAATAACTCCCTTCGTACATCAATAAAATTTAAAACAATAAACGACTAATTATCAGTTAATTAACTAAATATTTAGCAAAAAAATGAGTCTACTACTATTTATATTTTTTCAAAAAAAACTAAATTTCATTAGTCATAGAAACTATAAGAAATGTCAAATGCAGTATTATACCTAACAAAATATCATTTTAACAAAACAAAACATATATTTACTAACTATATTATATATACGTAAATATATTTTATTCTGAATATTAGTAAAAAAACTAGCCCTCAAGCATCTTATAAACTCATCATTATTTTGCTATTTCTGTCAAAATATCCATTACTATAGTGGTTTTCCGTAGCATACTTTATTCTGTATGCTGGCCAATAAAAACGATTCTATGAAAAAATTCAATGGATTACTCCCCCTTTTATTCTCCTTTCTATTAGCAAATAGTATCCCTTGCAATTACTCGCATGCAATAATAATATCATACAAAACTCACTAAAAATAAAACAAAATATCTATTAAATCTATACCAAAAACAAATTTCAAACTATATTAAATATACGTAAACAAGAGCAATAAATATTTAGATACAACAGCCCTTAACCTTTTCATACGCTCATCATAGTTTTTTAAAATCACATTTTTTCAGTTGGTCGACTTATTGATATATCTATCAATAGCAAAAGCTCTGAAGATGTCAATCTGCTTTATTATCAAGTAATTATTTTTAGAGACAAGATTAGATAGTTTTAATATTATTTGGTCAAATATTTATATTCTACAATAAAGTGGCACTTAAATTGTATTATTGTCACTTATATAATTATATATCTTTCATTAACTTTTTTTTATGATATTTAAAATAGAATCCATAGTTCTAAGAATATTTCATAAAATCTATCTTAACTTATTATAGCAACTCTAATTGATAACAATGTATGAAAAGAAAACGCCATTTATATCCTACTTTCATTCAGTACGACCTACTTTGTAATAATATTGTCTGTTAACATCATAAAACTCCACAAACCAACAACCGTCTCTTCGTATCGCTTTCCTAATCACTAATCAAATAATATATATCTTATAGTTTATATATCAGGATAATTTGTACCCTTTTCGTAATGAAGAAATACAAACCAATCCGTTACTTCAATCTTAACTTAGTGTCTAAAAAAATAGTACACACTAGTACCTCATAATCATAAAACATTAAATACTGACATAATATGAATCTCTGTAACAAATGCCTAATCATTGAGCCAAATGACGAGTCATCTTTAGATTTACTACAACATATTGAAAAAAATACATTCTTGGATGTTGTAATTGTTCAAAATTATGAGATTGCACAGCTCTATCTCAACAGAGAAACCTTTGATATCATTTTTTTGAGCCTTCAGCTTACAGACCAAGCTGGGTTGGTGTTTATTCATAACCTTCCGCCGCATATCCCTGTAATAGTAGTCAGTTCTTTCAGGGAATATGCAGCTCAAACGTATGAATTAGATAATGTGGTTGACTTCCTATTAAAACCTATCTCAGAAGACCGTGTTATAAAAGCGATAAATAGAGCCATGAAAGTGCAAATGTCGCCCAATGCTATTGTTAATAATCAATTTGCATTTATCAAAGTGGGAAGGCAGATTATTCGATTTGATTTTAACGATATAGATTTTATCATGGCATTTGGTAACTATGCCAAAATCCAACGTGGGAAAAAAACAGATGTAGCAAATGAATCTATTACTGTTCTGTCAGACATGCTACCACAAGATACTTTTAGAAGGGTTCATAAGTCATATATCATAAATATTAATAAAATTACGGGGTTTGATACCAAGTATTTTCATATAGATACCAAACTCATTCCTATAGGTTCTTTTTATAAAAAATCATTACTGTTTTTTCCTCACCTAAGAAATAACTATGTTGATGTGTAGTATCTAACCTTGTTGTTGAGATACTATAAAAAAACCACTTAGAATCTAAGTGGTTTTTACTTAATCATAATAGGTATTAGTAATGGAATAGCAAAAAAGCAATGTAATAGGAACATCGCATAAATCTTTTAATAGGTGCATTACTATTTAAAATTTGTATTTCATAAATATTATGTTAGGTGAATCAATTTTGAAAATAACCCTAGCTTTTTTCTATACACGTTACCAATAGGAATGACTACATTTTCAATTGAAAATGTTCTGGTATCAAAACTGGTTACTTTTTTAATATTAATTATATACGATTTATGAACACGTCTAAATATTGATGAGGGAAAAACTTCTTCCAAAACAGATATTGAATCATTGACAATATCAAAGTGTTTGCCATGATATATTTTGGTAGAACTACCCAATGCCACGATAAAATCTATATCTTGAAAATTAAAACGCTTAATACTACGACCTGTTCTCAGAAATATAAAATCCTTGTTGTACAAAGGGTGATTCATTAAGTGCAAACGCATAACTTTACTTATTGCTTTTAATAATCGTGTAGTATTAAATGGCTTCAATATAAAATCGATAACATTATCAAAATCATACATTTCAGCTGCATATTCGCTATACGAACTCAATATAATAATATGCGTTTTTGAAGGAATTGTCTTTATTAAATCTAGGTCATTTTGGCTAATCAAGGGCATATTAATTAATACAAGACTTATATACTCTTTCATCAATACCTTCTGAAAAAGCGATATATCTTTAATGATAACGACATCCAAAAAAGTACTTTCTTTAACCAGATTGATTAAAGAAAGGGGGAAATCTCCGCTAGGGTCGACTAATATACATTTGTTGGGTACTGAAATCATATCAGAATATGTTAGAGAGCGATGTGGCTAATTAATTTATAACAAACTATTACAACTCCATATTTAACTCTAATAACAAAAGTAAGCCTTTACTATACTCTGAAAAAACGTAACTATATGAAATGACTAGTTTCTATAATGAAACCTACTTTTTAATACCATGAACAATAAAATAGTGCTAACGAAATTATTTCAGTTATACAAATTTTGTCTGTCTATTTATACCTTTGGTGGTATAAACCTTCCTTATATTGTAAAAAGTAATCTGTATATTTGTTCGATAATGTTGCTAAAGATGTATTCAAGATTATCAATCTTAACTATTAATGGCTCTTTAACAAGACTACTTTAGTAGAAGAAAACTTGCAGGTAATATAAATGAACAGGTATACGAGTCGATAAAAATTGTAGCTCTACTATAAAAATTCGGGCAAATAAATTTCTTGCTTAGTACTACAAATCTTTCAATATATGACGCAATAGATACCCCTTTTATGGATAGTAATACATATACTAAAAAATCATCAGATATGCTGTAACCTCAATCAACAATATTATTGTATAAAACCCTAAACTCTTCAATCCAGAACATTTACTTTCTCGTAAGTATATAAATAAGATTCCAACCCCCTATGTACAACAATTCCGTATCAGAGCCACCATCTGAAATAGCATATTTGTTCCGCCCTAGTTGTCATACTATAAAAATTAAAAATATTGATCGTTTCCCACCTAAGCATAATACCTAGTTTCATTATGGTATTACTACTGAAAAGTATAATAATTGAAAATCGACTAGCTATCATATTCGATTATTTTAATTATTCCTACTCGTTTATGATTTAACAGACAATACAAAAATCTTAAAAATATATGCCATTCATTACCGCAATAATACTTGATGACAGCCCTGAAGAGGCTGATGTACTGATCAAACATTTGGAGAATATATTATATATTAAGCATATTCACTATTTCAAAACGCCACAAGAGGCACTAATATATTTATCCGCTAATCAAGCAGATGTGCTATTTTTAGACATGATGATGCCAGAAATCAATGGGCTAGATTTTCTGAAAATATGGACAACCTCACTCCCAACTATTGTGGTTTCATCTCATTCCAATTTTGCAATGGATTGCTTTGATCATCATAACATTATTGATTATATCCAAAAGCCTGTATCTTTCAATAGGCTCATACGGGCATTGAATCGCCTCTATCTTAGTCTAAAGCCTGAAATATCAAAAGAGCTTCTCTGGCTGAAGGTTGGCCGCAAAATCCAAAACTTTAAAATAGCCGATATTCTCTATATCGAAGCTGATGGTATTTATAGTAAGATATGGTCAGCAGATGGGACCTTTACCCTTGCCAACGATAATATATCTGAAATAGAACAGAAGCTTCAAGGAACAAAGCTTCTCAGGTTACATAAATCATATATTTTTAATACGCTTCATATAAAATCTTTTGATAGTAAATGTATCTGGATTTTAAATAAACCATTCCCTATTGGTGTGGCATATCGTAGTAAAATTGACTTTATCCTAACCATGAACCCTTTCATGAAATAAAATAACTATGGTTCTTTCTAGGCTATTATGCTTTACTTTTATTGCCTATTTTATGGTCGGAATAACTTTTAATATATGTGCTATTGATACAAAACAAAAGGGTTATACATTATCATACTATAAAAATAAAGCTGAAAATGCAAAGGTAAATCGTCAATACGATAGCGTGTTTTACTATGCCCAAAAAGGATATTTAATAGCAAAACAACAGCGTATCAGGTCTTACTTGCCATACTACTACTACTATCTTTGCTTTTATTATAAGCTTATAAAAAATGATTTGCCAGAAGCAGATAAATTGATAAAAAAGGCAGCAAAAGAGGCTCTAATTCTAAAAGATTATTTCATATATGGGCAAATCATGTACCAGCAGGCTACTATTTACCTAGATATGGATAGGCAATATGAAGCTGTAAATCAGATATTTCATAACATAAAATCATCAGGTATCCCCAAAAGCATAAAACCCGTTTCTAATAATTTCATTGTATTATCTAATTTGTATTTGAAGCTCGGAGAAGATTCTTTGTGGGCTCATTATTTAAGAAAGTATATTGTTGCATCGAACGAATATTATAATAAAAACAACAAACCTATTACTATTCAACAAATAGACAACTTCTTTCTTGCAGAGCTCAGTTTGTACAAACATGATGCCGATAACACATATAAATACTTAAAGGAGGCACAGCGACTTTATCAACAGCATAAACTTTCGACGGAAGTCTACCATCGCTCTTTAATCATGGTGCTTAATACCTGTATTAAATACCATAATGAACGGGAAGCCCCCAGAATAATGGCAATGATTCATCCTAGTTATTTTTATCGACAAAAATCTCCTGAAAAGGCCGCCTATTATTTCTACCGCTCCGTGATTCATGTCTATAATAAAGACTACTCAAAAGCTCGAAAAATGCTTAATAAACGTGCTGTAATTTGTAAAAATACTATAGAAGATAATATGCTTGTTCTTGAAACCCAATTCAAAGTACTAGAACATGAAGGGAAATATAAAGAGGCGCTTTATATCTATAAAAAAATGGATAGTCTTAGTGCAAGACAAAAAGAAAAATTAAAAAAATTAGAATTAAAAACTCTTGAGCAAAAACTTATAGATGATTATAATAGTTTGCAGATCTACTCGATGAAACAAAAGGTCAAAATACAGTCTCTGGAAAAAGTACAACAACAACAACAACTTCTAGTAGCTCAGAAAAAAATCATTCTGATTTCTATATTACTAATTGGCTTATTTGTAATGTTAGTAATTTTTATTAATCTGGGTTCAAAGCTAAGAAAACAAACTAAAAAACTTGCTTTACTCATAGAAAACAAAGACCGAATATTCTCTATCATTGGGCATGATTTACGAGGGCCTATTATTTCTATTTTGAGCCTATCACCACAAATTAACAGGCCTGGCTTTCAACTAAATCAAGAAAAATATCTAAAAAACTTACTATTTACAGTCGATAATCTATTACAATGGTCTATTTCGCAACAAGAAAAAATTTTTCCAAAAAGAATAGAAATTAATGTATTCGATGTCATTGAGGAGGTTTTGGAAGAATTAGAAGCATTCATCCAACTGGCAGAGGTAGACATCAGGGTGAATTACAATATCAATGATACGATTGTCGTATTTGATGAATATCATCTTAAAATTATTATTCGCAACATTTTACATAATGCTATCAAATTTACTCCTAAAAAAGGGGCTATTTATATATATACCACTCATACAGATTTTTTAAATATCCATATTCAAGATACTGGCAATGGCATAGGCTCTTCAGTACATCATACCAACGCCCGAAGTACAAAAATAGGATTGGAACTTGTTCATAAATTGATCGACCTTAACAAAGCAAAGCTAAAAGTAGTCTCCCAACAAGGAATAGGAACAAATGTTTCCATTATATTTTGGGGTTAATTTTAGTAACCTACGTCTAAGATACAGGAAGCAAACATCAAAATTTTGTACGTTTTGTATAACAATTAATCTTCAAAAGTAGGCTCAATTTTATAATATGACAAAATGCCCAAATAAGTTCATTATCTTATTTGGGCATTTTGTCATATTAATTATTGAGTTTGTTACTTTTCTAAAATAATTACATTTAAGCATTGTAAATTTGAAACAATAACAAGTATAACACTGTATAGGATAAATTTTGGAACTATGGCGGAGTCCAAAGTTTACTTCATGAGCAAAGTGTTTAAGACTAAGTCACTTATACAGTAAATAGGCCATACATGGTATGTATAAGTGCTTCACAGAACTAATCAAAAGAGTCAAGTTCATTCGGTGCACAAATGTCACTTGACTCTAAGGTTAGCTCTATTTATAACAAATCTTCTTCTTTACCCTAAGTAGTTTTTATCGAATAGGCTCAATTTTAGGAACAAGCCAGCTCAATACTCCAAAGGCTATAAAATAAGCACTTGCTGCATAAGCAAATAATGGTGCATAACTCCCTGTTTGATTCAAAACCCAACCTATTATCATCGAAAACAATACTCCTCCCAATGCCCCTGCCATACTTCCAAAACCCACCACTGAAGCCACGGCATTGCTCGGAAATAAATCAGATACCAAGGTATAGGCATTGGACGACCATGCTTGCTGAGCTGCTAATGCAATGCCAACTAATATTACAGCAATCCATAAATTGGTATAATATGTACCAAAAAACATTGGCAATACGGCCATTGCACATACCAAAAAGGCTGTTCGCCTAGCTTTGTGTAAACTATATCCTCGTTTGATAAGCCATGTTGGAAACCACCCTCCTGCTATACTCCCAACATCGGAGAGCAAATAAACGGTCATTAACGGTAAACTCAACTTGCCCAAAGGTATTCCGAAGGCTTTATCCAAAAATTTGGGTAACCAATACAAATAGAAATACCAAACGGGGTCTATCAAAAACTTCATGATGGTAAATGCCCATAATTGCCTATAGGACAAGAGTTTTGTCCACTTAATCGGCTCATCTTGAATCACACTGTCTTGCTCTATATAGGCGAGTTCTTCCTTCGAAACCTTTGAATGTTGCTGTGGTACTCTATAAAATAACCAGACCCACGCACTTACAGCCATACCTAATATACCTGTAGCCAAAAATGCTGTTTGCCCCCCCCAATGAATCGCCAAAAAAGGAACTGCTAATGCAGCTACTATTACGCCCATATTGGACCCGGCATTGATAATACCTGCAACAATCGACCGCTCTTTGGCAGGAAACCACTCGGCTGTAGCTTTGATAGCTGCAGGAAAGTTACCTGCTTCTGATATTCCTAAAAAAATTCGGGCTATTCCAAAACCCCATGCACTCCCTACAAAGGCATGTGCCATCGAGGCTAGACTCCACAATGCTATAGAAAGCGTATAACCCAATCGAGTTCCTACTTTGTCCAATAATCTACCTACAAGAGCCATTCCGATAGCATACGAAAACTGAAAGGCACTTACAATATAGCCATATTCGAGTTCTGTCCAGCCTATTTTCTTTTGTAAATCACTTGCAAGAATCCCTAATACTTGTCGGTCGAGGAGGTTGATAGTGGTAGCTGAAAAAATTAAAGCACAAACTGTCCAGCGGGTTTTCGTTGTTTTCTTAGTCTGGGTCATTCTAAATAATGGGTATCAAATAATATTGCTGATTTTAACGCTATTAAGGTATCGACTGAACCAATTGTAGTACCGCTTCGGGATCGTGTTCTATTCCAAAAAAATCGAGGTATAACGAAATCTGATAGTCTAAAGTATGGTGTCCATGATGAATGATATACCCATTTGTAGCGGCTCTTTCTAGAAGTTTTGTTTCTTTGGGCTTCATGATAATATCAGCTACTACAGTACTTTTTTCAAAATAACAAGGGTCAAAAGGCAAGGGGTCGCTAATTTGTAAACCGCTATTACTAGCATTGATGGCCAAATCTATGTTGGCTGGAGGCTCTGTTGTAGTTTCAAAAATAATATCAGGATAAAAACTACTTAATTTTTGAGCTAAATTTTGGGCTTTTTCTATAAAAATATCTTTTAAATATAATTTCTGAATACCTGCATCGCACAAGGCCACTGCTAAGGCACAACCTGCCCCACCTGTACCTACCAAAAAGACCG
Organism: Flectobacillus major DSM 103; assembly: GCF_000427405.1. Lineage (NCBI taxonomy): Bacteria > Pseudomonadati > Bacteroidota > Cytophagia > Cytophagales > Flectobacillaceae > Flectobacillus > Flectobacillus major. The sequence continues at coordinate 5,250,516 of NZ_KE386491.1, read as the reverse complement.
ATTTATGCTGTACTGTAATACCTTTGGCCAACAACCCTGTTACAAAACCCAAACCATCTACGGTATCGCCAAACGACCTCCCCTGCTCATCAAAACGAATCAGATTGACACACCCCGAACGCCTAGCTCGCTCGGTAGCTTCATCCACATCATTAACCAAAGGATTTTTGTATGGAATAGCAATAGTCATTCCTTTGAAATTCTCAAAATTACGGAAGGTTGTAAAAATACTCTGCAAATTTTGAGGCTGCACTTCGATTGGAATCCAAATGGCATTAAGTCCTAGAAAAGGAAAAACGTGATTCATAAGAATCGGCAATCGTATCTGTGATACAGGGTATCCTGGAGTGGCAAAAACAAGCGTTTTCCCATCTATAAACGGTGTTGTTGGAATCGGCATTCTTTAATAAAGTTGTACAATTAAATGAAGATATACTGATGCTCTTTGGGGCTAAACCAGACCAAAAATACAATATTTATTTTTGACAAAATTATATTCTATCCATATAAAGACAATCGGTAGTGACTTATAAGGCTAAAGAATAAGGCAAAGTAAAACCTTGCCCATTTCGTCATTAACCATTTTTTATTTTTTGAATGCCACAATTTGACTCAGAATGAGTTTGGCATTGGCAATATCATCACTAAACTCTAGGTCTTTGGCTACAACCCCAACATCGTTGATTATAACATAAGAGGGTATTACGCCAATACCTATTCCTATTCCTACCAAACTTATTAATAACTCAATACTCGTTACTTCCTGAATAATATTGGCTTCACGAGAAAACCCTATGGCTCGGCAGCGGCGTTCGATTTCATCGTACACAATATGGATTGCTTTATTTACTTCTATCCATTTTTCATTGCGAAGCTGTTCTATTTTGATTTTTTTATAATTAGCCAAAGGGTGATTGATAGGGAGAATCACTTTCAAATAACTTTCTTCATAATAATCATAGCTTAAACCCTTATAAAGTAATGGTAAGTGAGTTATTCCTAAATCTATCTCTTCTTTAATAAGACCTTCTTGCACTTCTACAGAGGTTTGGTATTCAATGAGTTTGATAGCGGTATTGGGATTTTTATCAAGTAGCAGTTTTGTAATTTGAGCTACATGGCTTTTGGTCATTAGTCGATAAATACCCAATAGCAATTGTTTGTTTTTTTGGCCTACTTTTTTGGTATTTTCTAGCATTCTGTCAAACTGCTCACTAAAGCGAGTGGCATCTCTCAACAAAAATCTTCCTGCTTCTGTCAATGCTACTTTCTTGTGATTAAGACGTTTGGCTTTATCAAAAAGTTCTATTCCTAATTCGGCTTCTATCAAATTAATTTGTTTGGTAAGTGCAGGCTGAGAAATACAAAGTTTTTCAGCAGCTTTTCCAAAATGAAGCTCTTTCGCTACTTCTATAAAATATTTTAGTTGTCGTAACTCCATTTGGATATTAAATCATTGGGGCATCACAAAGTAAGCACGAGTACAATACTTAAAGCTAAACCACTAATTATCAAGTAATTATCAAATCAATTTTGGTTGATTACCTATTTCTAGGAAATCTATTAGTGTACTATTTAGCACAAAAATACTTAATCAACTTATAAAGAACCTCTTAATGATAAATAAAAAGGGTTTTCGATATGCTCTTTCGACGAATTGAGTACCAATTGGGCAGCGGTAATGCCCATCGCTTCAAAGTCGGTCGAAATTGTTGTAAGCCCTTTCATAATAAATTTTTTCAATGGAGTTTCATTATAAGAAATAATACCTACGTGTTCGCCAACGGTTAGATTAAGGGCGATGATTTTTTCTAATAACTTCACCAAATCGTCTTCCATTAGGTTAATAAATACTTCTCCCTCATTGACAGGTTCGTCGCTAAGATGATGAACAATATGGTGATTAAAAGCGTAATTGCTACAAAAAGTAATAAATCCTTTGATTATCTCTTGTGGAAAATAGCTATTTTCAGGAAATATCAGTTTGATAGTATGGTATTTACTCAAAGCGTCTAATGCCTCGGTAAGAGCATTGACAATGTCTTTTTCAAAATTTTCATATACTGCTCCATAGCTCCCTTGTATATCCTTGATTTTTTTATCAATAATAATAAGCTTGTCTTTGGGCAATTGGTCGAGTAATTTGTAGGCTTTTTCCTCCTCATCAATAAAATGTGGAATTACTACATAATGGGTATAATTACTTTTTTGTTGGCTCAGTAGTTTACTAAAAAGTACGTAGTCGTTGTTATAGATATAAAAATCTATAGCGGCTTTGTCGCCCAAGGTTTTTACAAAAGCATCATAAATAATTTTTTTGTGCGTACTGAGTTTGTTGAACAACAAGAATATCTTGAGCTCTTGCGACAAGAATGTACTTGCTACAAAATACCCTTTACCTGGCGACGATTTTAGAACACCTAATTTCCGAAGCTCGTTATAACCCTTTTCTACGGTAATTCGTGAAATATCGAACTCGATACTGAGTTCATTGATAGAAGGCAGTAAATCGCCAGTAGTAAGTATACCTTGGCGAATACCGCTCAATACCGAGTTGACAAGCTGTTGGTATTTGGGTGTAGCCGAAAACTCGTCGATAATAAGATATTCTAAAAAAAGTTCTTTTTTCATAATGAATTACCTATGCCTACAATAATTACAGATAAAAGGATAATCCCAATGCCCAACAAAATAGTACGAAAGGTGGGTTTGGAAACGCCTTTCCATTCACCAAAGAAAATTCCCCAACAGTTAGAGGTTAGGATAATCGTAGCCATGTGCAAAATCCACGAACTTGCACCATTGCCGAGTTTGCTTTCGCCCATTCCATAAAAGAAAAACTGTAAAAACCATGTTGTGCCTGCAACCGCCGCAAAGGTATAGTTTTTGCGTAAAGGCGACTGCTTGTTGAGATAATCACCGAAAGATTTATTTTTGGTATTGAGGTACATACACCAAATAAAATTGGTAGTAAAACCTCCCCAAAGTACCACTATAAAAATGACATTATTCTGAAACAAAGGATTACACCCATTGGCTACGGCTACATCGGCCATTGATTTGCCTGCTTCAATTCCAAAATTAAAACATGCGCTCATAGAACCCGAAATAACTGCCACAATTAGCCCTTTGGTCAGATTAAATTCCTTAATAGTTTCTTTCTTTTGGGCATCGGTCAGTTCTGCCTCTTTCATCATGCCTGCTTTGCCACAAACTACAATACCCGCCAGACAAACCAATACTCCTAGCAGTACCACTTGCCCACCCGTATGCGTAATCATATAGGTAAACGTACCAACAGTATCGGTAGTAAATAAATCACGGTAAACAGCGGGTAACAATGCTCCAAAAGTGGAGCATAAACTTAGGGCAATCGACATCCCCAACGACATTCCCAAATAACGCATGGCTAGCCCAAAAGTAAGCCCACCGATACCCCACAATAACCCCATGATATATGTCCAAAACAAAATGGTATGGTCGGTTTGCTGAATTATGCCCATAAAGTCGGGGATAGTCAAATAGGCCGCTAAATAGGGTACTAACAACCAAGAAAAAACACCGCCAATTATCCAAGCACTTTCCCAAGCCCACGATTTTACACGATTGTAAGGAATATAAAAACTACCAGAAGCAAAGCCTCCAATTGAGTGAAAAATAAGACCAAAAATTGATTCCATAGAAGGTTAGTTAGTATTTTATAAAGGATAAAAACAAATTATATAACTATACAAAGTCTATTTATTGAAAAATAAATAAAATGTATCACAAAGATAAATATCATTACCCCATACAACTATCCTAATCAATCTTTGAATATTGCTGTTTTTTAATATCCAAAAGTTATTAAAAACATCACTATAAATATATTATACAATTATAAACTTCATACTATAGGCTTGCTGTTTTTAAAAGCGTCACTTATCTTTATATAAACTTGAAGTTATAAGTCAGTGAAGGAATCGGCGAGCCGAAAATAGTTAATTGGTAGGCTTTGATACCATTTTCGGTACGGAGATATACCGAATAGGCATTTTTGCGGGCATATAGATTATATACCGTAAATGTCCAGCTACCCTCCCAACGGCGTTTTTTCATACTTGGATTACGGATTGTCCATGAAAAATCTAGTCGGTGATAATCTTTGATGCGTTCGTTGTTTCGGTCTTGGTAAAAAGGATAATTTACGCCATCAAAACGAACAATGCCTGAGGGTACAGTAAACGGTCGGCCTGTATTATACACAAAAGTAAAACCAAATTCGTGGTGTGCCCCCTGACCAATAATAAGGCTTGAGTTGAAGCTATGAGGACGGTCAAAATTACTAGGATACCACTTGCCCCCATTGATTTGTTCTTCGTAGCGGTCGCTTACTTTTATCTGATTGAGGCTTCGTGAAAAAGTATAGTTAATCCAGCCTGTGAGTTCCCCTTTTTTCTTACTCAACATTACTTCTAATCCGTATGCTTGGGCTTTACCTTGCAAAATTTGTGTTTCTAAATATGGTTGTAACAAAAAATCGGACCCTGGCTTATAGTCTAATACATTTTCGTTTTGGCGATAATAACCTTCCAACGAAAACTCATAAATATTATCTTTCAGATTTTTGAAATATCCTACCGACCACAATTGACTGCTTTGTGGCTTGATATAGGCATTGCTGGTTGCCCATCGTGAGGTTGGTAATGGTGTAGTAGTATTAGATACTACCTGCAAATATTGGCGAATAAAATTATAGCCAAATTTCAATGAAGAACTATTATTCAGCGAATACTTTAGGGCTATTCGAGGTTCTAAACCTCCGTAAGTCTGAGCTACTTGCCCTGCTCGGTATATAGTAGAATCAATTACTGTAAAGTCAGATTTTGGTACATCTGATTGGTATTGTCGCAAAGTAGTAGGGCCCATAGACCAATATTGAGCATATCGTAAACCAACAGATAAAGTAAGTTTGCTGTTTACTGTAATTTCGTCTTCGGCAAAAATACCTGCTTCGATACTCTTTTCTCGTGGAATAGCACTGTAATTTACACTTGTAGATTTGTTGGGATTGAGTGTTCCTGGACTAATATCATACCAAATAGATGACACCCCAAACTCTAAGCGATGTTGTTGATTGGGTATATAATTAAAATTGGTTTTGAGTTGACGATACAAAATTTCGGACTCAATCGCCACTTTATTATCGGTATTTAGCTCAGGCAAGAGTGTTTTGGGCTGATAACTCGTAAAAATAGCGGTAGATTGGATATTAAATTGGCTATTGACCAAATAAAACCATTTCAGCGAAGCATTTACCGAGCGATAGTCATATTGAGTAGCTGTAGCATTGATATTTCCGATTGTTCCCAATAAATCTGTTTGAAAAAAATCTTTACTCAAATACCCCGACAACGTAAAGGTATGTTTATCGTTCATTTTATAGAACAGCTTGGTAGCTACATCATAAAAATTAGCTTTGATATTTTCTAAACGAGCCGAACCTAATTTGAATAAAAAATCATTGAACGAGCCTCGTGCCGACACCAATAACCCCAACTTGTTTTTGATAAGTGGTGTTTCTATCGTTGCTCTGTTTGAAACCAGACTAATCCCCCCCGTAACTTTGGTTTGGGTCAAGCTAGGATTAAGCATCGAAACATCCAATACAGATGCCGTTCTACCACCAAAACGAGCAGGAATTCCCCCTTTATAAAGCTCTAAACCTGCAATAGCATCGGGGGTAAATACCGAAAATAGCCCAAAAAGGTGTGTCGGGTTAAATATAGGGGTATCGTCTAGTAACATCAAAGTCTGGTCGGTAGTACCTCCTCTAATATTAACACCATTGGCAGCTTCACCGACAGAAGTAACCCCCGGCAACATCTGAATACCTCTCAGAATATCTGTTTCACCCATAATTGCGGGGATTTTTTTAATGGTCTTGATACTCAAAGGCGTTACCCCCAACAGTGGCCGCTCTATATTTTTATCAACACCCTGTGTAGTTACCATTACTTCGTCTAGTTCTTTGGCAACATTCACCAAGCTAACCTCTAGCCTCAAAGTGGGTTGTTTGAAAGCTATTCTCCTTCTAAAACTACGATAACCTAGCATACTGATGATGACACTATATTCTCCGTAAGGAATCAACACCGAAAATTTTCCTGTTTTATCCGTAAATACCCCTTGCTGTTCTATCCTAATAGTTGCCGATTCCAAGGGTTTGCTATCGCTAGAATCACGGACAACACCCTCAAAAGTAGTGTATTGCTTAACTTTATTTTGTTGTGCCAAAACAGCAAAACTGCCTCCACACAAAAGTATCAGTAATAGTATATAATTTTTCATAAGTAAAATGTCTGGAGGAAATGGGTACTACAATAGATTAGTTTTTCCAACCTTTGGGCTGAATGGGCGTTCGGGTGTCGCTTGGAACACAAGCAGCAAATGGTGGCCTCGTTGGTGGGTTTGACGGTTCTTCTACTATTAAATGCCCCAATATGTAGGCATATTTTCCTGTAGCATCGGTTCTATCGAGCCAAAACTGTTGTTTTTGGATATTGGCTACCCCAAAAAAACCAACTACTTTTTCATCGGGGTTGGTGATATTCTGAATATTGCCAACAATAGCCGATGGTGGCGTATCTGCTAGCCCACCAGATGAACTCGATAATAATTCTACTAATTTATAAAACTTATATACTTCTAACGATACGCTAATTTGTTCGATATTGACCAGGCAGCCATAATCATAATAATAGGGAATCTGGGCTACTAATTTGTTTTGAACCAAACGCCCGTCCGAAGCTCGGTCCGATTGTACTATTATATTGGGATTATGAAAAATAGCATAACAAAGCCCTTCACAGCCATAATCAAAATAGGGCCTACCTCTAAGGTTTCCGCTAGCCACAACACATTGTTGTGAACCGTAGTCTAATATAGAGTTATTACAGGTTTTGCAGTGCTGAAGCCTTTCGTAATGCGTATATCGCCAAAGATAAAAATTGGTTTTATTCGGAATATCCTGATAGTCAACATATAACTCATGTGCCGAAAGATAGCTTTGGCCATCGTCCGACATTTTGCTTTTCAGATTAAACTGGCTATGTACTTTGGCGATTGGCGGTGTTGTGGTGAGTTGTTCGGCAGTAGACTGGTATTGGTCGCCATTGGGCAAACTAAATAACAAACGGTAATGCTGATTAGGAAGTGCTACAAACGATTTGGGAGGAACAAATCTTCCTACACTTGGCGATAATAGGGCTATTTGTTCTTTGGTTTCTTCCACCTGAATAAAGGCTTTTATGCCCTCTATTGCCAAAGTTTTGGCAAACTCCTGTGAATAGGAAGAATAGTAAATTTTAATGGTGTCGGGCTCTTGTGCATTGTCGGTAAAAAAGCCTTCTACCACTAACCTTTTTCCATCTTTTTCAAAATCTATTTCATAGGGGTCAACACAGGATTGCAACGAAGTACAACATGCTAGCAATAGCATGATTTTCAAATATTTTCTGAAGGACATGAGGGTACAGTTAAATACGGCTGAGATAAAACAAACTATTGTAAAAATAAACAAATATCTTGGAAGGAGCAGGTATAGTTAAATTATTTATTAGAAAAATCAAAGTTGCTGTCAAACGTTACAAAGTTTAATAGCAACTTTGATTTTTACTATGTTTACTTCTGTGGCGAGTTACTCAACAATTCAAGCCCTGTGCCTGTTCGTGGTTTAAATCCTGTCCAAGTTTTGGTATTTGAATTGGGTTCTACTGTTAGGTATTTTTTGTAATCTAACTGCTTGAGGTATGTACCCAAAAAGGCTGTTACAAAATGTTGATTGATATTATTGATTTTTTTCTCGTCCCAAGCTGGCTCCGAATAGTGCATATATTCCTGAGGAGGTACTCCACTCTGCAACGAAGCCACTGGCGGAGGATTGGGAGCAACATTGTGTCGAGCATTTTTGTAAGTCAACAAAAAGCGTTCGGCATTGATAGCTCCTGTATAAATAGCTTTTATCCCTGTATCATATCCTGAAATATCGTCTTGGTCGCCTGCCACAAAAAGGGTAGGAACTTTTAAGCCCTTTAAGCCTTCAGCATCCCAAACGCCTCTTTGCATACCCCAAGGAGCAAATGCAACTACTGCTTTAATTCGTGAATCAATTGAGCTCGTATATACTTCACTGTTAGCACTCCGAATCTCGATAGCCTTGCTACCATTGGTCATTCCTACAAAGGTACTCACAAGGGCTTGACTATAGCCTGCACCTGCAACATTCAATACACCATAGCCTCCCATCGAGTAGCCTATTAATGCCGTTTGATTGGCATTGACTAACCCTTTCAAAAAACTATTTTTATTATTACTTTCTTCAGCCATTTGGTTCAAGACAAACAATATATCTTTTGAGCGATTCAATAAGGTACTCTGAAAGGCTGCACCATCTTTATGTGTAGACTCGGTGTGGTCTATTGCCACAACAACATAACCCTTCGAAGCCAAATTTTCGGTTAAGTAGGTCATCAAATGACTCGACCCTAAATAGCCATGCGACACTATCACCAGCGGAAATGCTCCATCTTTGAGATTGGGACTGGCATCTCGCTCGGCTCTACCCAAAAAACTAAAAGGAATCAAGGGGCGTTTGGGGTCGTTGGTTGTACCCAACACATCGCTGTATGTAACCAAGCCTTTGCTATTGGCCGAATGATTGGCTGGGTACCAAACTTCTACCGACAGCGGGCGGTCGTACAGAGGGTCTATGCCATCTTTTCTTTTTAAAATATCTACTTGATTTTTGTGAACCCATTGAAGCGAACGAACGCCAACCATATAAGTACCTCGGGGCGATAACTCTGGAGCATCGGGTAAGGCATCGCCATAAACAAATGTTTCTTGAGCCAGAAGTGAAACGCTAGAGCATAGTATCAACAGGCTAATGAAAAAGGATTTGGAGAAATGAGGTTTCATTGAATAGACGGTTTGTTTGATTGTTTTTGAAATGGAATTTAAACAAAAGAAAAAGCGTTTCAAAATCCCTTCGACCAACAGCATTATATTACCTTTTATTGTACAAGACGCTACAATGTTTTTTCTCTAAATAAACTTACTCATACGACATACAATACACACATAATCAATACATTATCTCAAAAAACTTCTCTTCTATCATCTGCCAGATAATTTTATTATTGCAAAATTAAATCTACTTTAAGTTTTGGTTTTTCAGATAAAAAAGAGCCTTTGTTTTATCCATTTCCTGTATTCTAAACATGAGTCAGCCAACAACATTATTGCCTCATAAATCAGTGTATTTTTGACCACCCCCACCCCTTCTGATTCTTCTAATACCCTTATGGATTTTTGGTTTGTTGCCATAGTATATTTCTTGGGAGGTCTACTAAAGTTTATTATTATTTTTGACAAGCAATAAAAATGGCTATTTTTACTAAAATACCATTATTAAGAAAGAAGGCTTTCTTGGGAAAATACTAAATCATCAACCTTAATATGAAAAAAATTGCTTTACTTTTGCTGCTATTACCCTTCCAGTTTTTTGCCCAAAGTTTCTCGAAAACAGAAATTGCTCGTTGGGAAAAACAAGCTAAACAAGTTCAAATTATTAGAGACCATTGGGGTATTCCTCATATTTATGGTAAAACCGATGCCGATGCCGTTTTTGGACTATTATACGCTCAATGCGAAGACGATTTTAAAAGAGTAGAACTCAATTATATTGAAAAACTTGGTCGTTTGTCGGAAATAAAAGGTGAAAGCGAACTTTACAATGACTTACTGATACGAATGCTTATCGACTCGGCCGAGGCTATTGCCGACTATAAAAAAGCACCTATCTGGCTCAAAAAACTATTGAACGCCCACGCCGATGCCATCAATTATTATATCTATAAAAACCCTCAGGTAAAGCCCGCTTTATTAACTCGCTTTCAGCCTTGGTATTCTTTGTTATGGACAGACGGCAGTATTGGGGCTATCAATACCGCCGATTTGACTACGCATGATTTAAAAAATTTGTACGATGGCAAAGATGTTGTCGGAGCTATTTCGCCCAAAAAAGTAGAAGAGGAGATTTTGACTGGTTCTAATGGTTTTGCTTTTTCGCCTAAAATTACGGCTTCGGGTAAGGCTATTTTGTATATCAATCCACACGTAACTTTTTATTTTCGCCCAGAAGTTCATGTGGTGAGCCAAGAAGGGCTCAATGCTTATGGGGCTGTTACATGGGGACAGTTTTTTGTGTATCAGGGTTTTAACGAACATTGTGGCTGGATGCACACCTCTAGCTATACCGATATTTCGGATACTTATATCGAAAAACTTGATAAGAAAAACCAAAAATGGTATTACACCTACGACAATACCCAAAAGCCTGTGATTGAGCGTAAAATTAACCTCGGCGTTTTGAAAGGAGGAACTATCGAACAAAAAAGCTTTGATGCCTTGTTTACGCATCATGGCCCAATTATGGCCAAACGCAATGGACAATGGCTTAGTATGAAAGCCAATAACCGCTCAATGGTAGGGCTTATTCAAAGCTGGCAACGTACCAAAACCAAAAGTTTTGCAGAATATAAAAAAGTAATGGGCTTATTGGCCAATACTTCCAACAATACCGTTTATGCCGATGCCGAAGGTAATATTGCTTATTGGCATGGCAATTTCTTACCAATAAGAGATACCAAATTTGACTGGTCGAAGCCCGTTGATGGTACTACTTCGGCTACAGAATGGAAAGGACTTCATAAGGTAGACGAATCGGTGCATGTATATAACCCAAGCAATGGCTGGTTACAAAACTGTAATGCTACACCTTATACGGTTGCAGGTATCAATAGCCCTAAACGCAAAGACTTCCCTAAATATATGGCTCCTGATGGCGAAAATTTTCGTGGTATCAATGCCGTAAGAGTACTAAATAGCTATCAGGATTATACCCTCGATAAAGTTATAGCTGCAGGGTACGATACTTATTTGGCGGCCTTTAGGGTACTTGTACCTGCTTTGGTGAAAGCCTTTGAGCAGAGTGTTCCTACCGCCGACCCTCGCTATATTGAACTGGCCGAGCCAATAGCCCAACTCAAAGCTTGGGATTATCGTTGTAGTACTACGTCTGTGCCTACTTCTTTGGCGATAGAATGGGGACAAAGATTATTACCTGCTATTCAAAAAGTACAAGTTGCCGATGAGGAAAAAGCTGACCAAGTCGGAAAAACAACGCAATTTGCAGCCACAGCTTCGCCCAACGATTTGTTAGGGCCTTTCAAGGAAACTATTACCGAGTTAAAAACCAAATTTGGTACTTGGCAAGTAGCATGGGGCGAAATCAATCGCTTTCAGAGAATTTCGAGCGATATTGACCAACAATATGACGATACCAAACCAAGTATTCCTGTACCATTTGCTTCGTCGGCATGGGGAATGTTGCCTTCTTATACAGGGCGTTATTTTGCGGGTACTAAAAAACGCTACGGTGTCAATGGCAATAGCTTTATTTGTGCTGTAGAGTTTGGTACAAAAATTAAGGCAAAATCATTACTTGCTGGTGGGCAAAGCGGCGATATGTTATCAAAACATTTTAACGACCAAGCCGAAATGTACACCAAGGGACAGTTTAAAGATGTACTATTTTATAAAGATGATATTGTAAAACATGCCGAAAAAACTTATTTCCCTGGACAAAAATAAGGCAGAATTATAAGCGACTGAATCTATTTACCATTTTCTACTACTTTTCTATTAGCAGGCAAATCGGCCTGCTAATAGAACAATAAGACTCAGCCACAACATACAAGAAATGCACCTCAGCTTTCTAAATCAACGTCTTTAATATTGCTATTTCAGCTTTCATATTTGCTTGTATTTCTACTATTAGGGTTTCGTTGTACTCTTCAATATGTTCGAGGCGGTCGGCTAGGCTTGCCAAATAAGGAAAGCTACTCGATAGTGCCGTACCTTTTAACTTATGAGCCAAGGCTTTTATTTCCTTCAAATTTTGTTCATCAATCAGTTTTTGTAATTCAATATCAAATGTACCCAAATGTTCTTTGGCTATCAGTAGCAACTGAGCCATGAAATTGGCATCGTTATCTAAGCGTTTAGACAACTCGGCTTTATCAAAATGGTAATCCATTTCTTCGGGTATAGTGGTATTGGTTTGCTGGACAGATGATTCCCATTGCACATTTATCCATTTCACAATCGTTTTTTCTAAGGTTGCTCGCACTACAGGTTTGGTTATATAATCGTCCATCCCTGCTTCCAAGCACTTCTCTCGTTCACCCTTAACTGTTCCCGCTGTAAGAGCAATAATCGGTATATGCGTGTCCGACTCCAAAGCACGAATACCCTTGGTAGCCTCGTAGCCCCCCATAACGGGCATCTGCACATCCATAAAAATAATATCAATATTATTAGTTTTATAGGTTTCGATGGCCTGAAGCCCATTTTCGGCTTCTAAAATAGTAGCATTACTAAAAAGCCCTCTAAAAATTGTTTTGGCCAAAAGCATATTCACTGGATTGTCTTCTACAATCATAATTGTTAGCTTTTCGGAAGACGACAATACCTTTGGCACATATTCTTTGTCGAGCCCATTCGTAAATATATGAGTTTCGGTAAGCCTCGACAATGAGTTGTACAACTGCTGAATATTGATAGGTTTCAACAAACGATGGTGTACTCCCAATTCGGCACAGGATGTACTAATGTGTTGATCATCGGAAGAGCTATACAACAACATAATAGGTTGTTTATCAACCGAATAATCTATTTTTTTACGAATATGTTTAATCGTTTCTAGGCCATCCATGTAGGGCATGTGGTAATCCATCAGAATTACATCATATTGTCGACCCTCCTCCAGATACTCCAAAGCAACGATACCATTTTCGGCCTGTTGAGAAGCAATATTTTTGAGGGCCAGCATTTCCTGCAAAATTTGGCGGTTATTAGCATTATCATCTACAATTAAGGCTTTCTTAATCTTGTCGATATTGTCCCACTGCATTGGTTCTCCCTGCTCAGAACGCAAAGACACATCGAAGTAAAAAGTACTGCCTATTCCTTTGGTACTTTCTAGCTTGAGGCTAGACCCCATCAAGCTCAGTAGTTTATTAGAAATAGTAAGCCCAAGTCCTGTACCACCAAATTTTCGTGTAGTTGATGCGTCTTCTTGTGCAAAGGCATTAAATATTTTGGTTTGATTAGTAGTATCGATCCCAACGCCTGTATCTCGTACCAAAAACCTAAAATTGGTATAGCCTTCGCTGGTAGCTGGCAATACCTCCACTTTGAGTTCTATTTCGCCTTTTTCAGTAAACTTAACAGCGTTTCCTAAAAGATTTACAAGGATTTGTCTCAAACGCACAGGGTCTGTCCAAATAAAGCGATGAATGTCTGGTGGAATATTTAAGAGTACTTCCAACTTTTTCTCATCGGCCTGAAAAGTTATAATATTGATAATCTGCTGACCTAGCTCTAAGAGGTCTGTTTTCTCGATAACCAACTCCAGTTTGCCTGCCTCAATCTTTGAAAAGTCTAATATATCATTGATAATATCAAGCAAAGAATTGGCCGACTGAAACACCGTTGACATATATTTATGCTGAGTTTCGTCGAGTTTGGTTTTCATCAGTAAATCTGTAAAACCAATAATTCCATTCAAAGGAGTACGGATTTCATGGCTCATATTAGCCAAAAATTCAGATTTAGCTCGCCCACCCTGTTCGGCTTGTTCTTTGGCATGACGCAACGAATAAGAAAAACGATAGGATAAAATAAGGTTTTGAAAGAAAATAAAGCTCAAATAGCCAAAAAAGAAATAAATAGGATTATAGTCTATAAAACGATAATAACCTAATATACTGAATATTACAGCAATACCCAAAAAGATAAAACTCAGTAAAGCATAAAACGAGCCTTGTCGCTTGAGCAAAAATGCCCTAATCACAGTAATGAGGTTATAGACCACAAAAATCAAAACGATATAATAAAAATAGCGGGCACTATAAGTATATATATAAATAGGTGCTACGATTAGCAATATCGTAAAAGCTAAACTACTACCCGCAATAAATTTAAGGAAAAGGTCGCCCGTTTCTTCTGGATAGAGTCTTCTTAAAAAAATACAAAATACAAAAATAGCACAATACATTGCTCCATACTCTAGGTGTATGGTTATATGCCAGTCGATATTAGGAAACAGATGATGTAGATAATATAGGTTATCGACCCCAACAATTCGATAGACAAACAATAGGCAGAAAATACCAAAATAGAGTACCTCCCGCTCGTGTTGCCCCATAAAGTACAAGCCAAAAAACAAGAATGCCCCCATCAATAAAATACCTGTCAGTAGCATATCTGAAGCCAATTCTCGTTCTCTGGTTTCATATAAATCCCGAGGATTACCTATCTTAATTACTTGCGAAAAACCACCTTTAGAATGGTCAAAGTTGGCTACCTGTACAACTATTCGTAAAGTGTCAGATTTTATATCATATATTTTCAGAATAGGAAGCCAATGTGGTTTGTAGTGTTGACGGTCTTTGGCTACAATACCATTTTGGGCGATTAATTCGCCATTAATCCAACAGCTATAGCTCGAATACGCTGCAGGAATGGTAAAGGCAACAACAGGGTTTATACGACGATTGATATATATGGTATTACTGTAAGTGGCATACCCAAACGCCTTTATGGGTAGTGCTAGTTGGGGCTGTTCATTCCATATCTTAGAAAACGGAACATAGTAATTGGGAGCGAATTTTCCGCTTTGTACTTGTTGGGGAGTCAATAACTCTTTCCAATAAAATGCCCAATTGTTTGCTAATGATATAGGTTCTTTTGCTGAAAAGTCATATTGTCGAAGGTCAATTGCACCATCGGTTATTGTTTGAGACCAAGCCATATTGGGTATAGCTAGGCAAAGAAGTATCCATCCAACCCATGTTGTATAGATACGAGCAGGTAGTTTCATAGTGTGGTAAAAGAATAATAACGCAAAAATGTCATAGTAAGGCAACTCACTCGAAATGTTCGATTCACACAGAGTTTTTTTCAATAGATTCATACACTTTGCCTGATATAAATATTAATTCAGATAGAACATTCAAAATGCTTAGGCATAAGTTACTCACACATTTTACCCTTCGATTCTACTTAGAGGGATTTTATAAAAACGAGTGTGTTTATATATTTAATATCAAATTATCGGCTATTATACACTATATACGGCTATTGTGTATATTTATTTTGTAAAAAAATCTATTTTATCTCTGTTTGATAGGATAAGTTAGTAAAAAAATGAAACAAATGAAGTAAGTGTATAGATAAGATTATTTCTGAGTAAATAGATTCTCTTTGCAATAAAACCCGTCACATCAGTTTATTGTATCAACCTGCTGCCTTATTGCACTGTTTTTTTGAGCGAATGAGCAATAATATGTGCCATAATATCAACCGATTCGGTTGTAAATAAATACTTTGATGGCTGCAAAAGGTGTTCACCAAAATACCCTTTTTCTGTACCTTTATAATCCATCTGAAAAACACTGGTGCATAATACTAACCGATATGCCTGTTTCTGAATATCGAAAGTAATGATGGGATTAATAAAATTGGCTTCTTTTTCAAGGCAAAACAAAAACAATGGGGCATCTAACAACGATAAGCCATTAAGACTAGCTACCAAATTGGCATCAAAATACTCATAGTGCATAAATTCAACAGGAACGCCCTCTTCTTCAAGCAAATCTTGTAAAGCCAATAGTTTATTTTGCATTAATTTGATAGGCGTATTTTCGGGCAAAAAAGTACTAAAAGGCTTCCAAAGCTCTGAAAAAACATCTAAATATTCGAGCGATTGCGGAGCTAAGTCAGCTTTGTAATCAAATAAGGGGTAACCTGGCACAAA
Organism: Flectobacillus major DSM 103; assembly: GCF_000427405.1. Classification (NCBI taxonomy): domain Bacteria; kingdom Pseudomonadati; phylum Bacteroidota; class Cytophagia; order Cytophagales; family Flectobacillaceae; genus Flectobacillus; species Flectobacillus major. Next base: position 5,234,594 of record NZ_KE386491.1, on the reverse strand, counting down.
GTACCCCGGGTAAAAGTAGTTCATCCCTTTGCTTTGACAAAAATCCATTTTTAGGTACATCAAATATTTGCCTAAGCTATGTTTTTTATATTCGGGGTCATAAAAACACGAAATACCTGCGGCACTGTCTTCTCCCAAATCAAAAAAACCTGTGGCAATCAGCTTCTGATTATCATACACATTCACTTCGTAGGCATCAAAAATTTCTCGTTGGGTATCGCCATATAACAGCTGCTGCAAAGATGAAGAGGTATCGAAAGTAATATGTTGTCGGTATTTAGCAAAAAGGGCTTCCTGCTTCATAGTCAGCGATGCGGGCTGAATTTCTACCCTAAATTTTGCATTGAGTTTGGCAAGCTTTTGTTTGGTTTTGGGGTACACAAGATTAAATAAATCAATACGAAGCCAAATAGCACTATAAAAAACACTATTGAACTTCAGAAAATTGGTTGTAAAAATACTTTGCCCCATCCTAAACCAGCCATCGGCAAGGTAGGTATCGAGTTCTTTATTGGGAAGATGTTCGGGCGAATGTAACTCTGCAAGCATTGATAACTCTTCTAGTTGATAAATGGGTATTAAAGTAAGCGTATATGAATTATGAGTAGCAGAAGTACAAATCAGCAAATGCTAAACAAGTACTAAGAGGAGGCTTATACCTACGACACACCTCCTCCGAATCTTATTTTTGCGTAAGTGCGTTTCCTTCAAATTGGATACCATCCCAGCCAAATTTGATAAAATTTCTGATGTTTTGGTGGTCTGTTCCTATGGGGTTTTCGAGTACATCTTTTCTATAAAACGCACCAAAACATGCCAAAGTTTGACTTTGGGTTAGGTTTTGTATTTGGGCAAACGAAAACAACTTGCAAGAACCCGAATTTTGCCCTGCCTGATTTATGGTATCGCCATTACGAAAAGCTGTTGGCGTAAAGTCATAGTGTTGGTCGATAGTTGCAATAACCTCACTAAACTCAATACTGTCGGGAGTATTCTGGATTTTTTCTAAAAGCAAAACGATAGACATAATGATGATTTTGATGAAGTACAAAATTACGTCATGTTTTGTTATGCTTTAGGCTTATACAGTGTAATTTTTCGTACTATCTCAAGGTTTTTATCCTAAAAAAACTCAAAAAAGAATGTTCTATATTACCATTAAACTACCATAAAATTATTTTTCTCAGAAGAATTTTAATGATAAATGATTATTTATACCTTTGATTACATTTCTCGCTATTACTTTAAAATTTATTTATTGCTTTTTCTTTTCCACCATCTATCACATCTTTTTAACTATGAAAAACTATGTGCTCCTTTGTTTGGTACTCCTCTGCTGGGTACAAAACAGCCTATCACAAACAACCAACCGTGTCAAAATTATTCACATTACACCTAGCGAAGATACTGGCCAAGATTATTCGCCTTGGTACACCGACGACCTCTCTCAACTTGTTGCCAATGCTTGGATAAACAACAACAAATGGGTAGACGTTACTCTTCGATTTGAGTACAAAAGTGCTGTTTCTAAGCTCTCTTTTTATGATAAAGAGGGTAGCTTTGCCGATGCCCCTGCCTACATTTACGCATTGAACGACACCTCGATGACCTACCTTGGCAAATTTGAGGGACTGGCCTATTTAACTTTTGTGGATTTGGTATTGCCCAATACCATCACTGCCGATGCCATTGTTGTTAGAAAATTTGGCAATAATATTCCTCAAAAAGTACAGGTTTTTGGCGACCCTATCCCTGGAGCTACCAAGGTATTACCTCCAAGCAATCGGCTCAAAATTATGGGTATCAATCCCAGCGAATATACAGGTCAGGATTACTCGCCTTGGTTGACCGACAACTTGGATTCGCTTGTTGAAAATGCGTGGACAGGCAATAACAAATGGGTAGACATAAAACTAACCTTAGAACATAAAAGCTTAATTTCCAAGCTCTCGCTCTATGACTATACTGGTACTTTTGTCGATGACCCTGTTTCTATTTATGCCCTCAACGATACCACGATGACCTATTTAGGAAAATTTGAAGGCTTGACATACATGAATTTTGTTGATATACCAGTTGCCAATCCTACGATTGCCGAAGCCATTATTATCCGAAAATTTGGGAATAATATTCCTCAAAAAGTACAAATTTATGGAGAGGCAATAGCTGGTACCCCTAAGCTGGTACCTCCAATGGAAAAACTCAAAGTGATAGGTATCACACCAAGTGAAAATACAGGGCAAGACTATGCCCCTTGGATAACCGACGACATCAATAGTGTTGTTCAGAGTGTTTGGGGGGGCAACGACAAATGGGTAGATATTAAACTGACCCTTGAGCACCGAAGTATTCTTTCCAAACTGTCGTTTTACGATGGTTCGGGTACGTTTACCGACAAGCCTGCCTCTATTTATGCCCTCAATGGTACACAACTAACTTTTCTAGGTAATTTTGAGGGCTTGAGTTACAACACCTTTGTCGACTTAGTGCTATCCAACCCTACAGTTGCCGATGCCGTTATTATTAGAAAATTCGGGAATAATATTCCGCTAAAAGTACAAGTTTATGGAACTATCATTAATGGTGCGGTAACGCCTCCACCAACCAACCCCAATAACCCAACTATTATTGGTACAAAAATCCCGATTGTAGCCAGTAGATGGTATCAACTCAACAATACAAGTAATGGTTTGGATGCTCTATTCGATGGCGTAACCGATGTAAATGTATTTACAGGCTGGGGTAAAATACTCGATAATTTTGATGCCTACTATCCGCTTCAAGTAGGCGAAAGTATTCATATCCAAAGTATTAAATTTTATGACGGCACTGGTACTATGGAAAATACTCCTTTCAAACTCTATGGTATTACAGACCAATGGGAAAGGGTGCTGATTGCTACTTTTACAGGAGCGACTTATATGAGCTGGGTAGGCCCCGACCCCAACAACCAAGGAGTATTTACTTTGGCCAACCCTCCTAGTGCCAATTTTAGGTATTTAGTTATCAATTGCAATGGGGCGTATCCTACCGAAATGGAGCTATATGGTACTTATACCGCTGGTACAGGAGTAACTACAACGCCTCCGCTCAAAAATATCAAAATGAAAGATGGCTTTGGTATCAATGCCTTTGAATGGGATTTTCTGAAAAGTACCGATGCCTCGCTTATTGATGAAAGTAAAATGGCAACGTTTAGTGCATTTTCTGGATTCCGTCAATATATGGACTGGGAAAAACTAGAACACTACGAAGACGTTTATACCTATAATCCTTGTTTTAATGGTGGCTGGAATTATGATATTATTTACGAACGTTGCCAACAGGCGGGTATTGTTGTGCTGCCATGTTTGCAGGGTGCTCCTAACTGGATGTACAATACTTATCCTGCCGAAGACCAAGACAATAATATTGTTCCTGTAAAATACGGGAAATCTTTTTCCGACCCTAATTCGTATCGAGAACAAGCTCAGGTAGCTTTCCAGTATGTTGCTCGCTATGGTAGTAACCCCAATGTAGATACTACCCTGTTGAGTGTCTTTACTCAGCCTCGTTGGACAAACGACAATGTCAATACCCTTAAAGTAGGGCTTGGTACAATCCAATATATTGAATGTGGCAATGAACGTGATAAATGGTGGAAAGGCCGAAAAGCGTATCAAACGGCTCGTGAATATGCCGCCAATTTATCGGCTTTTTATGATGGTCACAAAAATACGATGGGGCCAGGTATTGGAGCTAAAAATGCAGACCCTAATATCAAAGTTGTTATGGCTGGCCTAGCATCGGCATCGCCCGACTACATCCGTGGAATGATTGATTGGTGTAAAGAATTTAGAGGTTACAAACCCGATGGTACGGTCAATCTTTGTTGGGATGTCATTAATTATCATTTGTATTCTGACAATGCCAATTCCAGCCAAAGTGGTTCATCTTCACGTGCTGCTGCACCAGAGGTATCTATTGCAGGCAATGTAGCCAAAGCTTTTGTCAAAGTAGCTCACGAAGAAGCTTATGATATGCCTGTTTGGATTACCGAGTTAGGCTTTGATATTAACCAAGGTAGTCCTCTCAAAGCCATTGCTATTGGCGACAAACCAGCTACCATTACCCAAGCCGATTGGGGCCTCCGTTCGGCATTGATGTACAATCGTTTGGGAGTAGAAAAAAGCTTTTTCTTTATGCTATACGATGACAATCCCTTAAATCCTGTACAGTTTTCGTCATCAGGATTAATCAATCAAGATAAAAGCCGTCGTCCAATAGCTGATTATTTGTACCAAACCAAAAATCTTATTGGAGACTATGTCTACAAACAAACGCTTTCACTCGACCCACTGGTTGACCGCTACGAGCTAAATGGTAAATCGGCATATATTTTGACGATTCCCGACGAAATCGGTCGCACGGGTAGCTATACTCTTAATTTGGGCAATATCCATGACATTAAGATTTTTACACCAAAAGCAGGTAGCGAAAAAATGGATAGTGTAAGTGTAAGTAATAGCAATGGACAGTTTCAGATAGCCGTAACTGAAACTCCGATTTTTGTTATTCCGAGCGAAGTAGGCTCACAAACAGCCAAAACCACACAAAGTATTTTATCAGGGGCTAATTATAAACTTGCTTCAGGGTTCGACAAGTTGACTGAAAGCAGAAATCCAGAACTCCAAACCCGTGCTGTGGTATATCCAAACCCTGTTTCGGAGGTATTATACATCATGACTGACGATATTAGTACTATTGCACAGGCTAAGCTACAAAGTGCCAATGGTTCGACAGTTTTTGAAACTAAAAACCTTTCTAGCAATAGTATCGACCTCAAAGCTATTCCTTCAGGTTTGTATTGGCTCAATATTAGTTTAAAAGACGGTAAACATGAAATCCATAAAGTGTCTATCGTAAAATAAGAAGAGCGGTAGGCTGTTTTTTACATTCAGCAAAAAACACCTTGTCGAATCAAACTTCAAGTATTTTACCAAAACACAAGCCCCATCAAAGAGGATTCTCCTTGATGGGGCTTACACGTTATTCCATAACAGAATCGGTATTTATAGTGCTAAATACATTCTTAATACCCTTGGTTTTGTACCAAGTATCCTGGAAGGTTAGAAGCACCGTCAATTGCGGTTTGCGGAATAGGGAATATGCGTTTGGTTTTATCGGTATTCGTTTTTTCAGTCCATTGACCTTCATATTTACCAAAACGAATCATATCGCTGCGTCTTAGCATTTCCCAATAAAATTCAAATCCTCGTTCTCTATACAAAATATCAAGCGACATGCTTGTCAATGCTGGAGGAGGAGTCGACACCGTTCTGGCAGATCTTACCGTATTTACATCGGCTAGGGCAGCCGTTGCATCGTTGCTTCTTCTTAATTTAGCTTCGGCACGCATCAAATAAATATCGGCCAAACGTAAAATCACAATATCAGCTTCACCAAAGTTACGACCACTTACCGATTTTTTACTAAACTCATATTTCTCTACACGATAACCCGTATTATAATTACTTCCAGCTACAGTAAAATCCACTTGTTCGGTAAAATCAACAGGCATTGTTGGTCTGTTTCGTGTATCATGAAACAATTTACCAACTTTCATTTTGCCATCGGCACATTTCAAGAACACCCCATTTTTACGAATCAAGCCATATTGCTGCCCTCTCAGAATACCTCTATTGATATTGAAATTATCGGCAGCTACACATGAATCGGCTGGGTTAGAATAAATAGAAAGATTTTGTTTGTAAAATCTAGGGTCAACCGAAGGGTCTTGCGGAGCATAGGCATTTGCCCAAGTACGGTAATAGTCGGGTGTAATGGCTGGGCCATCTGTACCATTGGCACCTGGATAAGCTGGTAATGGGAACTGGTCGCCCGAAAGTGAGAAATAAGCCAAACGGTTATGTCCATTCAATTCTGCACGTTGGTCAACAGCAAAAATCAATTCTTTGTTGGTATGGTTGTCTGAATTGAAAATAGAGAAATAGTCTCTTGATAGCTGATATTGGTTAGAAGCAATAATCTTATCGCAATATTCAATTACTTTGTCTAAATCTTCATTTTTGAAGGTTACATTGGCTGCATAACGGTCACGGTAAACTCCTGCATTCAAATATAGTCTAGCCAATAAGCCCCAAACCGCCCCTTTGGTTAAACGACCAGGCCCAACGGTAGTTGACAAGTTAGGTTCTACGGCCAACAATTCGCTTTTGATATATTCCAATGCTTCTTCGCCACGAATCACTTTTGAGTTTTCGCCAATATCATTTTTTACAAAAACCAACCCAAATAAATCAAAAGTAAGCATCGAATAATAAGCTCTCATACCACGTGCTTCGGCCAAATACACTTTAGCCGATTCGCTTTTCGACGTTGGCAATGTGTTGATAGCGGTAATAGCACGAGACATCCCTTGCAAAATCAAGTTCCATGTACTACGAAGGTTGGGGTCGGTACTGGTATGGGTATGCTGGTGCAATGCCAAATAAATACCGTTGTCGCCCCAGTCGGTACCGCCACGATAAGGCAAAATAGCTTCGTCGGTAGAGATTTCCTGAATAGCAAAATAGTTGGTATGCGTAAAAATATTAGGTAATTGAGCATACACTGGAGCTATAATACCATTGGCAATTTCGCTTTCTGACAAACTTGATGTCAAAGTTTCGTCCAATACCTGTTCTTCAAGATTGGTACAACTCTGAATAGATAAGGCGGCCATAAGGGCCATTAGTACATATATTTTCTTTTTCATGATTGATGTCGTATTAGAATGAAACATTTAGGCCAAACATAACTGACCTAGCTTTTGGATAACTCAGGTAGTCAATTCCGTAAGAAGTAATACCGTTGATTGTTCTGTCGGTATTTACTTCTGGGTCATAGCCATCGTATTTTGTAATAACGAATAGGTTTTGGCCAGTTACAGAAAGTCTCAATCCCGAAACCCATTTGTTGATTCCTAGCGATTTGGTATCAAAACTATAGCCTAATGAAAGGTTGTTTAAACGCAAAAAAGCACCATCTTTTAAGTATCTTGTTGATACTGGAGCTGAGTTATTAGTAGATTCCTGAGCAGAAGCAATGGCTTCGGGCGTAGTATTGATTCCTTTTGAAAGTCTTAATTTATAGAAGTTGGCATTGGCGGTATTATCATAGACTTTGTTGCCAGATACTCCATTGAAGTTGGCCGACAAATCAAAACCCTTGTAAGATACACGCCCAAAGAAGTTAAACTGTTTGGTTGGCAATGCACTTCCTGCAGCAATACGGTCGTTGTCGGTTACAATACCGTCACCATCAACATCACGGAATTTGCTGATACCCTTTTCATCAAATCCAATAAATTCTTTCAAGAAAAATGTGCCTATTGGTTGTCCGTTTATATAGCCATTGATAGTAGCCGAAGTTAAGCCAGAGCCAGAAGCCGAGCCAGAAGGAATCACCGAATAGGGTGATTTGTTTACTACGTTATCAATAAATGTAATATTTCCACCTACTTCATACGTCAACCCGCCTTTGTTGGTATGGCGATAGTTCAATTCCAATTCCAAACCTTTGTTGGTAATTGTCATATCTTTCACGTTGGTCCAGAATGTACCCGCTGGCTGTACAGGGTCGGCAGGGATAACCTCCAACAAAATATCGCCCGAAACCTTACTAAAGGCATCGATTGTACCTGTCAATGCACCATTCAAGAAAGCAAAGTCAATTCCTAAATCGGTTTGGGTAGATTGTTCCCATTGGATATTTGGATTGGCTAAACGAGTATATGAAGTACCCGCTGGATACACCGAAGTTTCGTTGAGTGGATAGCTTGTTGTTGCCGAAACTTGCGAAGTAAACCTTGCCTGCGTGATTTTAGAAGGGATTTCTTGGTTTCCTGTTCTTCCCCAACCTGCTCTGATTTTCAAGTTATTAATGGCTGTTCCTTTCAAAAATTCTTCTTCCGAAACTCTCCATCCTGCTGAAAACGACGGGAAAACACCATATTTGTTATTAGCTCCAAATTTTGAAGAACCATCGGCTCTTACTGTGGCCGTCAACAAATATTTGTCTTTGTACTGATAATTAACCCTTGAGAAAAACGATTGTAATTCATTAATTACAGCATAACCTGTTGGGCGGTTGTTGGCCAATGTTAAATCTTGACCCAAGCCTGGGTTATAGATAGGCTCGATATCTGAAATAGGGAATTTATTAATACTATACGAACGCCCTTGTAAAGTGATTTTTTGGTAAGAATGACCTACCAATGCCGAGAAACTATGGTCTTTTATGGCTTTTGTATAAGTCAAATAGTTTTCAATCAACTTGTTATTGATAGTACTATTAATAGTTTCTAAGCGTCCATCTTGCTGAGGAACGGCATTTGCCAACGATTGGAGGTCACGTGCCGAATTGGAATTGTCTATGCCAAAGTTAAGCTTATATACCAAGCCATCTATGATTTTGAGTGATGGCGAAATATTACCAATGATACGGTTGATTGTTGTAATATCTTTTTCTAGTTTCAACGACAACAACGGGTTTGTACCTGACTGATACAAAAATATATTACCTTTTGTATCATAAGCAGGATAAGTTGGGTTGGTAGAAATAGCACTTCCCAACACCGAGCCAATCGGTGGGCGTTCGTTATAAGTTTGAGAAGCACTCAAGTTTACGTCTACCGTTAGGTGGTCGTCCAAAAACTTCTGTGATACATTGATACGTCCCGAATAGCGATTTAGTTGGTTGTTTTTAATAATACCTTCCTGATTCTGGATACCAAACGAACCATAATAAGTTAATTTATCGGCCCCTCCTCCCAACGAAATATTGTGGTTTTGGGTAATAGCAGTTCTAGTTATTTCTTTCTGCCAGTCGGTCGAGGCATTCAAATCTTCCAATACCCCCCCTACTGCGGGTACTTGCTTGCGGTACTCGTCGGCACTAAATACAGGCAAAGCTCTGGACATCGACGAAACCCCATAACTAGCCGAATAATTGAAAGTGGAGAATCCAGCTTTTCCTTTTTTGGTGGTGATCAAAATAACCCCATTGGCACCTCTCGAACCATAAATAGCTGTAGCCGAAGCGTCTTTCAGTACGTCGATAGATTCAATATCTTGTGGGTTCAAAAAGTTGAGTGGATTGGTAGCACCACCTGTACTAGAGTTGTCCAAAGCCAACCCATCTACCACAAATAGCGGTGTACTTCCTGTACGAACCCCACCTGGCCCACGGACACTAATATTTTGTACGCCTCCGGGTTCGCCACTTGCCGACGTTACATTTACACCCGATACCTTACCTTGCAACAATTGTTCGGGAGAATTGATGATACCTTGGTTAAATTCTGTACTTTTAATAGACTTTACCGAACCTGTTACATCTTTTTTGGTAGAGCTACCATAACCAATTACAACTACTTGCTCAAGGTCGGATGCCGACGATTTTAGGGCTACCGTCAACGACGTTCTACCGTTTACTGCTATTTCTTGCTTTTCGTATCCAACAAAACTCACAACAATCGTAGCTTTATCGTCGAGTGTTATGCTAAAATTTCCTTTTACATCTGTATTTACACCACGCTTTGTACCTTTTATGGATACACTACAGCCTACCAAAGGCTCTTTGGTAACGGCATCAACTACTTGCCCTTTCAAGGTAACTTCGCTATTGCTCTTTTTTTCCATGAGTAAAGAATGCTCTTTGGCAATGGAAGCTGCCAAGGAAGGGCTCGGAAAAAAGCCAATAGAAAAGCCCAGTAATACGCCTAACGTGAGTTGGCGTTGGGGTTTTAAAATGGAAAGCTTGTTCATATTCTTTGGGGTTTGTTTATTTAAAAACGGTACGCCATTGTTTTATCAATTCTTTCTTTATTTATATTTTTAAAAATTTATGAAAGAAAGCAATAGCGGTACTTATATAGAAAATTGTACTAAATTTGAATGTGCAAGTTATCCAATCGAACAGCATGGAAAGTAAAGAAATTATTAACAAGAAATGATTTATTGTTAATATACGCATCAAAAAGGCATATTGAGAAAGCTATTTATGAACAACTTTTGCAATACCCAACCAATCCAATCATACGTATTAATCCTTTCTTGTTATTGATAATAAGCTATTTGAAAAGTGCAATATTATCGCTTATCACTAGCAGAAAAAAAGCAGGGAAACAATCCAATATTATTGAGTGATAATTCACCCATAGAGTAGGTATTTTTAGAAACTTTCATATTGATGCTGATGGCTGTATATAGTTTGAAAGAAGAGATATTGTTATACAAATGGTTTTTATAAAAATATTTTAATTTATTTTATAATTTTTCCATCATAAAGTAAATTATTTCAGAAAGTCGGTGCAGTTCAGGATCTACTCAATTTTTTACCTATTTTTTCAAAACATTTTCCTTTATATTTTCAGGGTAGAACAGCAACAGTTTCTGGTTAAAAAAATTACTTTTAGTGGTATTTTTTTGTCTCTATTTTAACCTGAATATCCAGCTATGAAAACAATCGTATTATTACTAACATTACTTCTGGCACAAGCATCTTTTTCACAGACCAAACGAACCAAAATCGGTATTGCAGGTATGACTCACGACCACGTCAATCAGGTTTTCCAATATTTTAAGGAAAGCTCACCTGTCGAAATCGTTGGTTTTGCCGAACCTGACAAAGCCTTGGCTATGAAGTTATTAAAACAGCATAATCTTTCCGAAAAGCTTTGGTTTCCTACCTTAGAGGCCCTTATTGCCCAGACACATCCCGAGGCGGTTTGTGCATTCAATAGTATTTTTGAACATTTGCAAGTTGTAGAAACCTGTGCTCCTAAAGGTATACATGTTATGGTAGAAAAACCTTTGGCCGTAAGCCCTGAACATGCCAATAGAATGGAAGAATTGGCCCTAAAACACAAAATTCATTTACTTACCAACTACGAAACTACTTGGTATGCTAGCAATCAGGCAGCATATAAAATGATTTATGAGCAAAAAATGATTGGCGATATTCGGAAAGTGGTGATTCATGATGGGCATCGTGGCCCTAAAGAAATTGGCTGCTCGGAGGCATTCCTGCATTGGCTTACCGACCCAATCATGAACGGCGGTGGTGCAATTATTGATTTTGGTTGCTATGGTGCCAATTTGATGTCGTGGTTACAAAATGGCGAACGACCGCTCTCTGTCACAGCCGTAACCCAACAAATCAAGCCTCATATTTATCCCAACGTAGACGATGAAGCTAGTATTATTCTGACTTATCCAAAAGCTCAGGCTATTATTCAGGCTTCGTGGAATTGGCCATTCGATAGAAAAGATATTGAAATTTATGGACAAAATGGTTTTATTTTTGGCGATAAAACCTTGAATTTGAAAGTGCAAGCAGGCGATAGGAATAGTGTAGAAGTAAAAATCAATCCTTTATATGCTCCCATCAACGATGCCTTTGTTTATTTGGCATCGGTAGTACAAGGGAAAAAAAATTCAGAAAATGACCTTTCTTCTCTCAAAATCAATAAACTGGTTGTAGAAATACTAGACGCAGCCAAACGCTCAGCCAAAGAAAAACGAACGATTATTTTTTAGATAGCATACGATTAATTCGTGAGTTGTGAATTAGGGATTGAGGAAGTAAACCATTAGAAACTTGATTTGATTACCTTGAATTTCTAAAGCGCCATCTTTCATTCACAACTCACTAAATCTATCAAAGATATATTTCCAAATACTTTGCCATTTCAGCTTGTACTTTTTGAGCTTCCTGAGCAGCGACTTCGGCAAAATCTTCACCACTTGAAGCATATATAATAGCTCGTGAAGAATTGACCAACAAACCGCAAGATGAATTCATACCATATTTTGAAACTTCTTCCAAGCTTCCACCCTGAGCACCAACGCCAGGCACTAATAAAAAATGATTCGGCACAAGCTCACGTACACGTGTAAGCATATCGGCTTTTGTTGCCCCAACAACATACATCAACTGCTCGTCGCTTCCCCATGCTTGAGATTTAGTCAAAACCTCCTCAAAAAGAGCCTTATCGCCCACATTCAAGGTTTGGAAATCTTTGCTACCGCCATTGGATGTCAAAGCCAATAAAATAACCCACTTATTATCAAACTGCAAAAATGGCGTTACTGAGTCTTCGCCCATGTATGGAGCTACCGTTACCGAGTCGAAGTCTAAGCCAGACGAAGATTTATCAAAAAAAGCTCGTGCATATAAGCCCGATGTATTACCAATATCACCTCTTTTGGCATCGGCAATAGTAAAACATTCTTTCGGAATATAGGCCAACGTTTTTTGAAGGCTTTCCCATCCTTTTGCCCCAAAAGCCTCATAAAAAGCGATATTAGGCTTGTAAGCTACAGCGTATTGGTGCGTAGCATCAATAATCTGTTTGTTAAATTCAAAAATAGGGTCTTCCTCATTCAATAAATGCTTAGGCAATTTTTGAAGGTCTGTATCTAACCCTACACATAAATAGGATTTTTTGGACAGAATCTGTCCGAAAAGTTCTTGCTTTGTCATTAATATACTATTATCGGTTAACTTACTGTAAGTTAATTGTTTATATGTCAAACATAAAGAGGGATTAAATCGTAAGCCTAATATTTATACAAACTTCCGATAGAATTACAAATATTGAGTTGATAGGTGTCATATTCACTATTACCAATACAATATTATACCCAGTGCTTATTTCACTTTTTCCAATCAATTTCTAATTGCTCAATTTGTATTTTTTCTTTTAGTCCGTGATTGTGTTGGTCAAAATGGTCTATACTGAAGTTACAAACTAATGCTTCTACAACTGTGCGTCGATTTTCAATGCTACCTCCATTATGATAAAAATGGTCTTTTGTGACTACATTGAATTTATTCCAAAACTTTTCAATCATTTCATTTTGTCTCCAATCGTTATGATGCCAAGTTGAAAGTAGGAATTTTGCTTTGGTTTCGCTCAACAGATTAAATAAAAGTTCTTCGTCTTTTTCTGTCCAACCATTAAAGTAGTCAACGTGTCTTCCGTAATATGGTGGATCGCAATAAATAATATCGTTTTCGGTTGCCATTGGAATGATGTCGGCAAATGATTTATTGTAAAAAGTCCAATTGGGCTCTGCTTGGATAATTTGAGAAACCGTTGCTACTTGATTTGTGATTTTTGTAATATAGGCTTGAGCGAAACGGTCTGGTTTTTTACAGAATGGAATATTCCAATGTCCTTTATTATTAAAACGCATCATTCCATTAAATCCTGCTCTTGAAAGGAAAATAAAGTCATAAGGCGAAAATTCTCCACTATTAAAACGAGAACGAACTTCTAAATAATATTCATAGCCATTATTTTCGGCTTTACTTAAAATCGCTCCTTCATTTTCAAGATAATGCTTCATCAAAGGTGCCGTAATTTTTTTGTGCTGAATACCTTTATAGAAGTTAATTATATGTGGATTTGTATCATTTAAAATGGCGTTTTTATACCCAGAATTAAACGCTACTACACCTGTTCCAAGAAAAGGCTCTATCCATTTACCTTGAACTTTTGGGGCAAGTTCCATAATCCAAGGAACGAGCTTGGTTTTTATACCTTGGCTTTTTATAGGGGGAACTATTACTTTCATTTTGTATCTTTTTTATTAGTTATACGCGATACAATTTTATCTAACAAGTCTGTTCTACCTTTAAATTCTAAAAAGTCTTTTAGTGTTGTAATTTTTGTTGGCTTGCCATCTTTTATCATTGTCGCAGAACCGTAATTTATCCAATATTCGTCAAACCAATCTTCGCCTAATTGGCTAAATATTCCATTTTCATTTCTTAAATCGTCTATGCTTAAAGTTGAGCCAATATTAGCCGTATTTCCAAAACCTTGTTTGTCGCTGGCAATTTTCCATTTTTCAGCAACAAAAAAATCAAAATCTTTAATTACCGAAGTGATTGATTTTAAATTATCAACAGTTGTAACTTCTCTGTCGCCTACTTTTTTATTAGGCGTTTCGTATTCTTGCGAATCGCCGCCCGCTTGAAGTTCTTGAACTTGGTAAATTTCAGTTTCTGAAACATCGTTTATCAAATCTGTTCGTGTGTAAATTACCCCCAAACAAAAATGTGCTAAATATTGATTGTAAGGAAACTGAATGTTTTTCTTTTTATCTCTTTCTTTAAAATAACTACCGTGGCTACCAAGTGTAAAACTCGAAATCCCATTTTTCTTGCGATAGGTTGTTTTCAAGTCAACAGCAAATTTTACATCTTCATTTTCCTTGTGAATAAAAGTAAGATCAGGATAATAATTTTGATGTTCAGTTAAAGCAATATTGTAACCGTTTTCTTCTGCAAACTGTAAGATTTGTGGGAAAATATGGATTTCAAGTATTTTAGAAACAATTTTAGTGTCAGATGAGATAGTATAAATATTTTTGTAAACGTCAATAAACCCTTTCACAGACCAATCTCCGTTTTCAGTTGAAACATATTTTTCGAGTTTTTCAGTAAAGGTGTCTAACGCCTTTTTAAACTCTGTTTTATATTTATTTTTTACTTTTAAATCCATATTGCAAAGTTACAATTTTAATCTCGGTCAGTTTGATGATACATTGGCTTTTTGTCTGATATTGATATTAGTACGGTTGCTTTTTGCAGTGTCCATCATCAACTATCTTATTCTGGCAAAAATGTTAAATAACTCAAATCTTCCTCACGGCAAAGCTCATTTGCCAATTCTTGTAACTGGGTTGCAGTAACTGTTTTTATCTGAGCAAAAAGCTCGTCTAGGGAGTCGATACGGTTGATATCCAAAAGACTTTTGGCCATCATTAACATAAAACTCATATTGCCTTCTTCCGACATCGCCATTTGCCCCATGAGTTGTTCTTTGGTATTATGCAATTGGGTTTTGGTCAAAGGTGTTTCTCTCAAAATCTTCAATTCTTTCAAAATCAAAGCATTAGTTTTGTTCAAATGCTTGGGTTCGGTAGCAAAATAGATACCCCAATAGCCTGTGTCAATAAACGGCGTGTAGCCTGCATCAATAGAATACACCAATCCGTTTTTTTCACGTACCGCCAAATTGAGGCGGGAGTTCATACCAGGCCCTCCCAATAAGTTGATAAGCATAAAAAATGGTAACCTATTGGGGTCGGCTAGCTGATAAGCAGTACGGCCAATGGCTACTTGGGCTTGGGTAATACTGCGTTTGACAACCTCACTTTTGGGCTGATACCATGCAGGAGGTGTACGAATCAGCGATGAACTTTTGGCAGGAATATCTTTCATGAATTTTTCTACCAAAGCTATTACTTTTTTGAAAGGCATATTGCCCACCGATGAAAATACAATACGATGAGTATCCATATTTTCAGCTATAAAATCGAGCAAATCCTGACGAGTAAAGCCTTTTACGCTTTCTTGTGTACCCAATATATTACACCCCAACTGATGATTGGCAAATACGATTTCGTCAAAATCATCTTGAATAGCATCTTCGGGCGAATCGTAATACATTGCCATTTCTTCCAAAATAACGCCACGTTCTCGTTCAACCTGTTTTTCAGGAAAAATAGAATTAAAGGTAATATCGGCCAATAATTCTAATGCACGCTCGTAATGTGGTGTTAGCACCGAGGCATGAAAACATATTTTTTCCTTGGTGGTATAGGCATTTAGCTCGCCTCCAACAATTTCTAAACGATTGATAATCTGCAAAGAAGTACGCTTTGGAGTACCCTTAAAAGCCATGTGTTCCCAAAAATGAGCCAAACCTTGTTGATGAGGTTTTTCGTCACGACTTCCCATATCTAGCATAATACCAATATGCGATATTGCCGTATGTGTTACCTGACGGTGTACTACACGGATTCCATTGGGCAAACTATATTCTTGAATTCCTTCCATTCTTATTCCTTCATACCTTGCTTGGTAGCTACCAATGCAAGCCATTCATTCTCGTTTTTTAAACTACTATATTTATTAAACTACAAAGTTACGCAATTTTGAAGCGATACTTAAATTTGGTGTTTGAAAAGCCCAAAATCTCTGTTACTTTGATATTTTTAAGAAACGTTTTTTCTATCAAATACATTCGGTGTTTGGGAAAGTTTCGGCAACTTGGGTATTTTTGCAGGCTTTGTTTAAACACACTCAACTCCACCAATCTATGCGTATAGGATTCGATGCCAAAAGAGCTTTTCATAATCATACAGGACTCGGCAATTATAGTAGATTCATTATCAATGCCTTACTTGAGCATGCTCCCGAAAACGACTATTTGGCCTACACTCCCAAAAAAGGCAATGGCTCGTGGCAACCTCAGCATTTGGCGGTAAAACTTCCTCAAAAAACTTTTTCAAAATCTTTGTGGCGAAGTTATTTTATCAATCAGCAATTGATACATGACCAAGTACAAATTTATCATGGCCTCAGCAACGAACTCCCGTGGGGTATTCACAAAACTTCGGTAAAATCGGTGGTAACTATCCATGACCTTATTTTTTTACGATACCCCGAGCTATACCCTGCTATTGACCGCTGGATTTATCAAAAAAAATTTAAACAAGCTTGCTTACAAGCCAATTTGGTTGTGGCGATTAGCGAACAAACCAAAAAGGATATTATAGACTTGCTGGGCATAAACGAGCATAAAATTGTTGTTGTGTATCAAGATTGTGATGAGGCTTTTTCTCGGCTTTTACCTTCTAGTTATATTGATACCGTTTTACAAAGATATCAGCTTCGTAAAAAATATATTTTGTGTGTAGCCACTATGACCGAACGCAAAAATCAACTTACGCTGTTAAAGGCTTTTCAAGCTATGCAATCGCCAGATTATGAGTTGGTTCTTGTGGGGGGAAAAAGTAAATACCAAGATACCCTTACCCATTATATAGCTACTCATAAACTAAAAGGAGTACATATTTTCAATAAAGTACCTTTTGCCGATTTGCCAAGCTTGTATCAAGGGGCTTCGCTAACGGTGTATCCTTCTTTTTTTGAAGGTTTTGGTATTCCTATTGTAGAGTCATTACATAGTGGTATTCCTGTAATTGCAGCAACGGGTTCATGTTTGGAAGAGGCTGGTGGCCCCAACGGAATATACGTTAACCCTCAGGATTTCATGGGTTTTGCCGAAAAAATTACTCAGATTTTGACCAACCCCACATTGGCTAAGCAGTTAGTTACAGCAGGACAGTCACATATCCAACAGTTCTCTTCAGCCTCTATTGCTAAAAAACTAAATTATTATTACCAAAACTTATCAAATTAGGTCATAACCCATAATTATACTTAAAATGGTCTTGTATGCTCAAAACAAGCTTTTTTAGGAATAACCTATTTATAAAATTCGTTTTTTATAATAAAATATTATTTTTATCCTATTTTATTTTTACAAAAAGGCACGATTTTTGTTGCTTTTTTTTTGAATATTCCCGTCAGTAATATTCCCGTCACACTTGTTATTATTTACCTATCATACTCCTAATTATTTATGCTTAAAAGAAAAATACAATCGGTAGCTTATGCTATCGACTGTTCAGGCTTCGCCCTGTTCCTAACCACCATAATATTATCCTCACTTTTATCTTTTACCACAAAAGATACTTCTATGGGGTTATACGTCAATTATCCTCGTAATGCCAATACGGGGCAAGAGGTTGTATTTTCTTTTTCAACCCAAAATAATATCAAAAGGATTCGAGTCTTTGTGAATGGCTCTAGCCTTGGCTCTGCGTGGGTTTCTAACAACAAAGCTCAGCTAAAATTTAAGTTTGCGTATCCAAGTACCAAAAAACTTAAATTTGTAGGTTTATCTTCGAGCAATGATTCTCTTAGTGTACTTACAGGTGAAATTACCATTAATAAAACCCTGCATGTGTATGCTCACCGCTACGAGCCTAATGCCTATTCAAATATTCAACCAGCTCAAGATAAAATTTATACTCCCAATCCATCAACCACTTCACCTATTACAGCGGCTTTGGTGGCTACAAGTCGGGCATCGTACCTAACTTTTCCTGCCACTCCCAGCGAAGACCCTGTCAATGGACTCAATCAAAATGTATATTCAACAGCAATAGGCTATCCGTCGATTGAAGATGCCAATAATTTTCTAAGAGAAATTCAGCCCGAAGTAGTAAGTATTGCCCGCAAATACAATGTTCCTGCTAGTATTATCATGGCAATGGCCGCCCTCGAAAGTGGCTATGGCTACAGCCGTACTGCTGTATATGCCAACAATTTTTTTGGTCTAAAACAATGGAAAAGTACAGCCAATGCCTACCAGCTAAAGGGACAACCCGACGAACACAATGGGCAGGTAAGAATCATTAAAACTACCGAATTAGGTCAGCATATTTACGACGAAAGTATCAGAAAAGATAACTGGTATCGCTCGTTTAGGTCTCGTTCTGACTGTATCAGATTTCTTGTAGAAGAGGTTTTTTTACATAAAACAGGGCTGTGGAAAAGAGATTACTCTAGCGTTGCGAGGTTTTATCAACGCCAAATTAATAGTGGTGTATCAAAGTCAACGGCTGCTTATAATTTTGCTTATATGCTCGGCGAAAGGGGCTATACGCACTTAGGAGGGAGATACTATGCAGAAAAAACCATGAAGATAGTTTCAAAATATAATCTTATTGATTTTGACTAACACCAAGAAAAATATACTGATATACAATTACTTAACAAGCCGTTAGTTATTATACTATTTAGTTTCAAGACTCTGTACTTGTAAGCTAGTAGGCTTATTATATCGTTGGAGTTCAGGTTACTCCAACGATATAATATCAATTAGTTTTGAGCTGCTAACAAATATAAAACGGCCATTCTTACGGCTACACCATTTTCTACTTGATCTAATATAATGGAATGATGCGAATCGGCGGCATCCGACGAAAGCTCAACGCCACGGTTGATTGGGCCGGGGTGCATCAATACGATTTCTTTGTCAAGTTCATCCAGCATTCTTTTATTGATTCCATAATACAAAGAATACTCACGAAGCGAAGGGAAATATTTGATTTGCTGACGCTCCAATTGGATTCTCAATACATTGGCAACATCGCACCAAGCCAAAGCTTGTTTTACATCGTGCGACACCAAAACCCCCAAGTCGGTAATATGTCTTGGAATCAAAGTAGAAGGCCCACACAACATTACTTCTGCTCCTTGTTTTTTCAGGGCAAAAATATTGGATAATGCCACTCTTGAGTGCAAAATATCGCCAATAATAGCAATTTTTTTACCTGACAAATCTCCCAGTTTTTCTCGCATTGAAAAAGAATCAAGCAATGCCTGAGTTGGATGCTCGTGTGTACCATCGCCAGCATTCACAATATTAGCGTTGATATGCTTCGACAAAAAGTGTGGCGCCCCTGGGCTAGCATGACGCATCACTATCATGTCTACTTTCATTGCCAAAATATTATTGACAGTATCAAGGAGTGTTTCACCTTTTTTTACCGAACTACCAGCAGCCGAGAAGCTCAGGGTGTCGGCCGAAAGGCGTTTTTCGGCTAATTCAAACGAAAGGCGTGTTCGTGTTGAGTTTTCAAAAAACACATTGGCAATCGTTACATCACGCAACGAAGGTACTTTTTTGATAGGACGGTTAATCACTTCCTTAAACTCTGTGGCCGTAGCCATGATAAGTTCAATGTCGTCGGGCGTAAGGTCTTTAATGCCCAAAAGATGTCTTGTGCTTAATTTTTGCATGGGATTATATGGCTCGATTCGCTCGAATCGATAAAAATAGCTCAAAAAAATACACGACTCACAAGAATCGTGCCTTCATATTATTTTGTAATCAACCAAATTCTGTCAGCATCATGGCCTTGTTCTTGCCATTCTACCAATACCTTCTCGGTGTCTATGGTATTTACCTTTTTGCCTACGTAATCTGGCTTTACGGGTAAATCACGGTTATAAATCCTATCTATCATAACACACAATTCTACCTTATTAGGGCGGCCAAAAGCCGTCATAGCGTCTAGGGCAGCACGAACCATACGTCCTGTAGCCAAAACATCATCAATCAAAATAACATTTTTATTTTCTATCAAAAATGGTACTTTGGTGGCATTGGGTTTTAAAGGCTCACGACGGCGAAAGTCATCACGATAAAATGTGGCATCTAGCTGGCCAATAGGAATATTTTTACCCGTAATTTTTAATAACTCTTTATGAATTCGTTGGGCAAAATATATGCCTCGTGGTTGCAAACCAATGATAACTGTATCAGTAAAATCCTGATGGTTCTCTATCAATTCTTGACAGAGACGACTGATTGTTATCTCTAAGAGGGGGCTTGAAAGAATAAGTTTACGTTGCATCGACTGCAAAGATAATAGTTAATTATGAATCAGTAGTGTGCGAAGGATTGAAAAATTTCAGATGTCTGATTTTTGATTTTGGCTTGATAAGATTTATTGCTCTTTTCTTGATGATAAATCTAGCCTTTTAATCATACCCCAAAAACCCAAATAGCATTTATACTTTCGTACAGAACTAATGATGAATTGTAAATAATGCCGAATGAATTTAACTTTCCACAAAATTACAGGATATGATTAGCTTTTTTATGATTTTAGGCTTTTATCTAAATAATTAAAACTAATAAGGGTTGCTTTTAGTTGGTGTTCTCCAAAACAGCATTAACCTTAATTTTGAGATTTAATAACTGTTGCAACTTATTTCGGGTTAGATTCATAACACCAATTTAAAGTTTCTGAAATACTCCTCAAAATCAGGATTTTTAAGATAACATTATGTTTGGTTTTGTTTGTAAAATACACTAGCGTCTTATTAAGGAGTTGTACAAAATAAAGTCAACTTTTTCGACTTAATAATTAATACGATTACCTCAAAACCTTAGCACTTCCACTTAAATTATTCATAAATAGTTACTTATGAAAAAAGTTATTATTATCGGGAATGGGATTGCTGGCGTTACGGCGGCTCGGCATATTCGCAAAATGAGTAATTACGAGATTACTATTATTTCGGACGAATCGCCCTATTTCTATGCTCGTACGGCATTGATGTATGTATTTATGGGCAAGATGTCGTTGGCTCAAACGCAACCTTACGAACCTGATTTTTGGTCAAAAAATAATATAAACCTGCTACAAGGCTGTGTAAATCAAATTTTACCACAGCAAAAAAAGTTGCTTGTAACTATCAATCAGCGTACTCAAAGCCTACATTACGACCAACTGATTTTGGCAACTGGCTCGCAGTACAAAACCCTACCCAAAATTCCAGAAGATGCCATAGGTGTACAGGGGTTGTACTCTATTCAGGATTTGGAGGCAATAGATACCCTAACCCAGCGTGTTCAATCGGCAGTTATTATTGGTGGTGGTTTAATAGGTGTTGAAATGGCCGAAATGTTTATGGCTCGACAAATACAGGTTACCATGCTTATTCGTGAACCCTATTTTTGGGGCAATACTCTTCCACCAGAAGAAGCCTCTTTTGTAACGGAATATCTCCGCCAGAAAGGGGTTCAGGTTATTACGGGCAATACCTTGAAAGAGCTTATTTTGAATGAAAAAAAGCAAGTAATTGGTATAACTACCCACCAAAACCAATCTATAGACTGTCAGTTTGTTGGGCTAGCCATAGGGGTTACACCCAATATTACCCTAGCAAAAGGCTTA
Organism: Flectobacillus major DSM 103; assembly: GCF_000427405.1. NCBI lineage: Bacteria > Pseudomonadati > Bacteroidota > Cytophagia > Cytophagales > Flectobacillaceae > Flectobacillus > Flectobacillus major. The sequence continues at coordinate 5,212,932 of NZ_KE386491.1, read as the reverse complement.
CTCGAAACCAACAAGGGTGTTTTGGTAAACAACTTTTTAGAAACCAGTGAGGCAGATATTTTTGCGATTGGCGATTGTGCCGAGCTTCGCAATGTACCCTCTGGCCGAAAAGCTACTGAGGCTATTTGGTACACAGGTCGCCTCATGGGCAAAACGTTAGCCTATACGATTTGTCAACAACCACAGCCCTACCAACCTCCAGTGTTTTATAATTCTGCCAAATTTTTTGGCCTAGAGTATCAGGTTTATGGTCGAGTTGCTCCTTTTCAGGATGAAGGGATAGCACAATTTTATTGGAAAAATCCCCATAAAAACCAATGTATCAGAATTCAGTATTCGCATGATTATCAGGTATTAGGCATTCATGCTATTGGCCTTCGCCTACGGCAAGCCGTTTGTGAAAACTGGATTCAAACACAAAAAAGCTTATCTTTTGTACTTTGTAATTGGGAAAAAGCCAATTTTGATACAGAATTTTCACCAAGTTATTATCAAGCCCTGATAGCTCAATATAATATTCGGTTTCCTCATCAGGCTATTGCTGTACCAAGAACGTTCAGACAATGGCTTAGCAAAATGCTTTCTATATGACTGTTACACAAAAAATAGCCTATTCATTTACCCACAGAGGTATCTTAGGCATATTGCTCGGAAGCCTCCTCATCGTTTTTTATATTGCTTTGTATTGGTTTCCTCAGTACTTACAGCCTATTATTGCCTTGGCAAACCCTATAAGCATAAAACTCAGACAGCAACCTGCCGACCAATGGTTTTTGTATGGCTTACTCTATACTGTAGCCATTGTGGTTATGGGTGTCAGAATGATTTTAAAATATTGGCACAATACCTATCAGGTACTCAGGAGTATCTCAGTTATGTTTTTTCAGGTAATATTTGCCTTTCTTTTACCCGAACTCATGGCCAAGCTCAATTATCCTTATCAAGACTTAAAAAATATATTCCCTTTAGATTACACCTTCTTTTTCGATTATCGTATCGAAGAAAAACTAAAAGCTGGTAATATAGGACTATTTATGTTGGGCTGGGGTTGTTTTCTATTTTTGGTAGGTGTACCCCTAATGACCTACTTCTTTGGCAAGCGATGGTACTGCTCGTGGGTTTGTGGCTGTGGTGGTCTTGCCGAAACAGCAGGCGATTCGTTCCGTCATCTTTCTGACAAATCCCTCAAAGCCTGGAAAATAGAACGGTATAGTATTTATAGCGTTTTGGTGTTTTCTATTATCATGACCATAGGCGTTCTGTACACATATTGGAGTAAAAGTGCGTGGTTATTTGGTATTATCGACACCAATTATGTGCGTTATATTTATGGTTTTTTGATAGGAAGTATTTTTGCGGGTGTAGTAGGCACAGGCTTTTATCCACTTATGGGCAATAGAATTTGGTGTCGCTTTGGCTGCCCATTAGCAGCCTATATGGGTATTATTCAGCGTTTTAAATCACGGTATCGAATAAGTGTAAACCAAGGGCAATGTATTTCATGTGGCAACTGCTCGACCTACTGCGAAATGGGAATAGATGTACGAGCTTATGCCCAAAAAGGACAAGACATTGTGCGTGCGTCGTGTGTAGGCTGTGGTATCTGTGCTGAAGTTTGTCCGAGAGGTGTCTTAAAACTCGAAAATGGAACTGTAGAAATTGAGGCATAAAAAAAGGTTACACAGACGTTAACCTCTTTTTTATGCCTCAAAATTTTTGGGAAAGCCCTATTTCAATTCTTTGAAAGTAGGCAATAACAAATCTTTTGATGAAACAATAGGATTTTCGATACCCCAATCAATACCTAAATCTGGGTCGTTATAGATAATACCCGACTCAGAAGCTTTGTGCCAAAACTCGGTACATTTATACACAAAAACCGTTTCTTCTAAAGCTACAAAACCATGGGCAAATCCTGCTGGAACAAATAACATATTGCCTACTTTCGAGTCGAGCAATACTTTTACATGTTGTCCAAATGTAGGCGAATTGCGACGAATATCGACAACAACATCCATGGCTTTTCCTGTAATACAACGAACTAATTTACCCTGAGCAAATGGGTCGTACTGAAAGTGTAAGCCTCGAACAACACCAGCCTTTGACCAAGAGTGATTGTCTTGAACAAAATTGCCTTTAATTCCATTAGCCTCAAAGCTTTTCTGATTGTAAGATTCAAAAAAGAAACCTCTTTCATCTTCAAAAATGGTTGGAAAGCATTCTATTAAGCCTTCCAATGCAGTGGTTTTGAATTGCATTGTATAGTTTTATATTTATATACGTCGGTAATACTATTTTTTTGAGAAAACTTTCCCAAAGTTACCTTATTCAATAAGAATACTAAAATATTATTGGGCTAATATCAAAAAAATAATTTTACGCTACTACACAAGAATATTCTTACTCTATAGCACTTTGCCCGTAGAAGTCCGTAATTTTGTATGATAAACCCTTATTTTCCCAAGCCTAACTTCGCTAATTTTTATCCGATTCTTTGCAGAACGAGTCTTTAATATGCACATATATATCCATATTCCTTTTTGTAAACAAGCTTGCTACTATTGTGATTTTCATTTTAGTACATCTTTATTGCTCAAACAGCCAATGGTTGAGGCCATTTGTCAGGAAATCCGATTACAGAAATTATACTTACAAAACCCTATTATCGACACTGTTTATTTTGGTGGCGGCACGCCTTCATTATTAGCCGAAAACGATTTGGCACAGATTATGGATACCCTTCACCAAACATTTTCTATTAAAAGTGACGCCGAAATTACAATGGAGGCCAATCCTGATGATTTGAGTTGGGAAAAAGTGGCAGCTCTCCAAAAATTAGGAATCAATCGCCTGAGTGTAGGTATTCAGTCTTTTAATGAGGGACATCTTCAAAAAATGAATCGGGCTCATAATGCCCACGAGGCCGAAAACTGCGTAAAAATCGCCCAAGATGCTGGTATCCAAAATATTACCATTGATTTAATTTATGCGATTCCCTCCAATGACCACCAAATTTTATACAGTGATATTCAAAAGGCTATATCGCTCAACCTGAACCATATATCGGCTTATTGCCTTACTATCGAGCCACAAACTGTTTTTGGAAAATGGGCCAAACAAGGCAAAATCAAACATATCGACGACGAATATGCAGCCGAGCAGTTTACAATTCTTACTCAAGGCCTACAACAGCATGGTTTTGAACAGTACGAAATTTCTAATTTTGCCCGCCATCAGCAGTACTCAAAACACAATACAAGCTACTGGAAACAAGAAGAATATCTAGGAATTGGGCCTTCGGCACATAGTTTTAATGGGTATTCTCGTCAATATAATATTGCCAACAATGCCAAGTATATTCAGCATATTCAGCAAAATAATATTCCTGCGACTGTCGAAGTACTAAGCATAGCCGACCAAGTAAACGAATATTTACTCACAGGATTACGTACCATTTGGGGCTGTCAGGTGTCGTATCTTGATGCTATTTTAGGCGAAAGTTTTCTTCAAAAACAAGCCAAAAGCCTAGTTCAATTACAAGCCATCGAGCATATTGCTATTCAAAATCAGGTTATCAAATTAACCGAAAAAGGTAAGTTGTTTGCCGACAGGATCGCATCAGATTTGTTTTTAGATTAATTTTATAAGAACCATCTGATTGCATATCAATATTTTGCATTATTTTTAGACACACATCCTCGAATAGTAGTATATCATACGCATAATTTTGCGTAATTTTGTAGTTATTATAAACGCCTTACTCCAATAATACCAAGAAACAAGACATTCGTTCACCCGATTTGGTGGTTGATTGTCAGGCAAATAGCCCTTGCCAACAATGGTTATGCCACCCCAAAGCATTATTGCACACATTACCACTTATATATAAGAAAAGTACAAAAATCTAATTAACCTAACAATCACTATTCTGCTTTGTTTATGGGAAAAAATACATTTAAAAATATAATGGCCGAACCAAATAATACTCCTTTTAGCAATGAGCCTTCTCTTTCGTGGTGGCAGCGGTACAAAGCATTGCGTGAAGAGTACTCGTTTGTGCAGTTTTTGCAAAGGCTCTTTATCAAAGCTATTATTTACTTTTTTATGGTTTCTTTGGGGTTGGTACTATTTTTCAAGTTTGTACCTGTTTGGATTACCCCAACTATGATTGACCGAAAATTTGAAGCTATTGCAGCTGGCAAAGATTCAGAAATTCATTCAGATTGGGAGCCTTACGAGAATATTTCAAAAGAAGTAGCTTTGGCTGTTGTAGCTTCAGAAGACCAGCTATTTCCACAACATCACGGCTTTGATTTTGATGCTATGTGGGGGGCGTTTAAACATAATTTTAAAGGGAAAAAAATCAAAGGAGCAAGTACTATTTCGCAACAAGTAGCCAAAAACGTGTTTTTATGGCAAGGCCGAAGCTATATTCGTAAAGTATTAGAAGCTTATTTTACCTTTATGATAGAGCTTATTTGGGGCAAAGAACGTATCTTGGAAGTGTACCTCAATATTGCCGAAACAGGCAAAATGACCTTTGGTGTAGAAGCAGCGTCACTGCGATATTATGGGCATTCAGCCAATTCGTTGAGCCGTGCCGAGGCTGCCCGAATAGCAGCCGTGCTGCCTAGCCCCAACCGTTTTTCAATAAAAAACCCATCGCCTTACGTACAACGTCGCACCAATTTTATTGTTCGACAAATGCGAGGATTAGGCGGAAAAGCATACCTTAGCAATCTCTAAAAAGCAGGGTTCTATTACCATTTTATCAGGTTTTAGAACCCTTTTTTCTTCCTTATTAGCCCATCTAGCCCAATCGCTTTATTATTAAACGGTTTGGAATTCACATAAAAAAAGTATTACCTTTGCATACATACTTGTGAAAATATCCAAAAACGTTCTTTGAATCACAATTTTACTCGTCACTTTTAAACAACTGTCAGACAGTCCCTTACTTAGTAACTCATCAATTCCCAGTATCATTTCGGGATATATATTTTCACAGAATAATCCAAAACCTAACCATTTATAAAGGTTATTACTGCCTTCATTCTATTGACCTTGCAGAAGGGAAATATGGGATGACTGTCTCCTTTTGTTTCTATAACAAAAAGTGAGATTTTCAAAGAATGACTACCACTTGAAAACAGTTTGTGTACAGTAGTCTGATAAAAAGCCGAAAGAGGTTTTTTATATCACTAAAACCCAATCATGTATATGAGAAAGTTTCTATCAATTAGCATTATCATTTTAAGTTTTGGAATGCTATTTACTGCTTGTAAAGTTAAGCAGAAACAACACGACCTTTCTTCTCAAGATAGCCAATCTATCATCAGCGAGCTGCTCGAAGATGATGAAATGAGTACTCAATTGGCTAAAACATGGACAATTAACGCCGTTAATTACCAAGCAGACGCTAGAAAAGATGTTCTGTACCAAAGAGGAGAAACTGCCAATTTGCGAGATTACTCCAAAGAGTCCTTTAAGCTATCGCCCGATGGTACTGTAACATACACCGACGAAGGTGGCGACAAACATCATGGGAAATGGAAGCTTGTAGACCATAATACCAAACTAAAGATGGTATTGGAGGACAAAAAAGAGGTATTTTGGGATATTATCAAAACTGATAAAAAAACCTTGGTACTTCACATGAGTATCAATGCCAGAAAAGTAAAATGGGATATTCAAAAAATAGACGATATTGATATTCCGACGGCTGCGGTATTTGCTGGTTTTTTTGCTGGTATTGTCGATGAAAACACGCAACTTGTTAGTATAACCTACCAAATGAGCCCCAGAGGGTAAACATCACGTAGGGAATTTTATAAAAACTCAAAAAGTTGTTTTATAAAAAAGCCTCAAATGTAAAACGCATTTGAGGCTTTTTATTTTTGGGTATCTATAGAAGCTCTGTGAGTGGTTTCCAAAGGTGTTTTTTAAAATCTACAATGGTATCATTTTTTACGACAATACCTTCTTGTTCTAGTAATTCCTGCATTCGGTTACCGCCAAAAAAAGCTTTTCCTGTGAGTACCCCGTTTCTATTTACTACTCTATGTGCTGGAATAGAGGCATCGCCGTGACAGGCATTCATAGCCCAGCCTACAAATCTTGCTCCTCCTTTTCGCCCCAAATAGGCCGCTATAGCCCCATAAGTAGTCACTCTACCCAAAGGAACAAGCTTTACCACCTGGTAAATATCGTCGAAAGCATTTTCTGGCATATTATACAGTAATTGAACGAGTTGTGCTAAGCTTAGCCTTCATCTCGGTATTTTTTATCAATATTTATTCCTTTTCGTCTTGGCGTTCACTTACTTCTTGAAGTAGTTCTTGATACCAAGCTTCACCATATTTTCGGATAAGAGGTTCTTTCAAAAACTTATACAACTCTACGCCAAGCTGTTCGCCATGCGAGCAGGCATCAGAGCAAATATGCCAACGGTCATAATTAAGGGCATCATATTCATCGTACTTGGTAATACGAATAGGATATAAATGACACGAAATTGGTTTGCGAAAAGAGATTTTGCCGTCGAAATATGCCTGCTCAATACCACATTTCAAAATACCTCTGTCATCATAAATTGCAAAAGCACATTCACGGCCCTCAATAACAGGGGTAGAATAATCGCCTTCCCAGTCTTTTACGTATTTACCCTCTTTTTCAATAACAGCTAGTCCTTCTGGCGACAGATAAGGCTTTACCTGCTCAAAAACCTCTTCCATCAAAGGCAATTCATCGTCTTCGAGAGGAGCACCCAAATCGCCTTCTACACAACAAGCTCCACGGCATTTGAGCAAGTCACAAACAAAAAATTTTTCGGCTATATCGTCACTAATGACCGTATTCTCAATTAAAATCATAATCCTATTACTATATTCGTTAAATTTTTACAAAAAGCTACTCTACCAAATTTATTTTATCCTCTTTTTTTCGAGAATAAAATGTGGTAAATGATGAAAAAGAAAACGAAATTAAGTGAATTTTTACATTCTTTAACAATTTGGCATCTTAATTGAGTTAGATATTTGACAATACCTTATAAATCCCAACCGCCAAACTAGGAATATAAATTTGATGTGCATCAATACTCCCATTTCTTACTTTTATTTTAATACGTTCATGAATAAGGGACTCTCGCTATTACTTGCTTTAGTTGTATTTTCCAGTCAATTATTGGCTCAGGAGGTACCCCAAAATATTTTTTTTGGTTCTGTTAATATAAAAATTAACAGCGACGCCCGTACGAAAATCCAAACCGAGGTAAACAATCTTACAATTAATAGAAATTATCTTGATAAAATTCTAGGCAAAATGCTAACGCATTTGCCCACTATTGAGCGTATTCTTGAAGAAGAAAAAGTACCCGACGAATTCAAATATTTATGCGTTCAGGAAAGTTTCCTTAACGCCGACGCTCGATCAACCTCCGATGCCATTGGTTTTTGGCAATTTAAGAAAGAAACGGCCAAAGGCTTCTACCTGCGTATAGACGGTGTGATGGACGAACGAAAGCACCTGAGTGCTTCTACCAAAGCTGCTTGTAGCTATTTCAAAAAACATAATGACCTTTTGGGCAACTGGATGGCCAGTTTGTTATCCTATCGTTTGGGTTATACCAATTTTAGAAAATCGAACGCCATGGACTGGGCCAACAAACAGACCATTACTGTTACAGGCGATACCGATTGGTATGTACTACGATTCTTGGCCTACAAGATTGTCTTAGAAACCGAATACAGCAGAGCCAAACAAAACCCTCCGTATAACAACCCTGTTTTGTTTGAATACTCAAAAACTCGTGGAAAAAGTTTGTCTGAAATAGCCAACCAACTGGGCATAACTGTAAGCGAAATTGAAAGTAATAACACTTGGCTCAATTCAAAATCAATTCCCGATGACAAAGATTATGTGATTTATCTGGTAGTTGACCGTAGTAAATACCAAACCCTAACAACGCTTTCGAGTTCGCCTACTTATACCCCTTCGGGGCCTCTTACTGCTGATATACCGTTAGATGATGCTTTTCCAGTTTTAGTACGCAAATCTCCTGCTAATACCAACCCCAACGAGGCTATTTTCTATGAAATAAACGGGCGTAAAGGTATATTGGCAATAGAAGGTGATACCCCCGAAAGAATTGCATCAAGAGCCGATATTAGTCTAAAACGCTTTTTGAAATTCAACGATTTAGAGGAAAACGACCGTATCATTCCTAATCAGGTTTATTATCTGAAAAAGAAAGACCACAAAGCTCAAGTGGCATTCCATACTGTTCGTGGCAATGAATCGTTGTGGCAAATTTCTCAAATGTATGGTATCCATTTGCAAGATTTGATGGACAAAAACAGAATCCCAACCGTACAAAAACTAGGTAAAGGCCGTGTATTGTGGCTCATTGATACTCGCCCTCAAAATACCGACCCACAATTTGATAGCAGTATTACTAATCCGATTCCTGAGCCTCGACCAATTGAGCCAAAACAGCCCGAGAAACCTTATGTTGAGCCAAAACAACCCGAGAAACCTTATGTTGAGCCAAAACAGCCCGAGAAACCTTATGTTGAACCAAAACAACCCGAGAAACCTTACGTTGAGCCAAAACAACCCGAGAAACCTTATGTTGAGCCAAAACAACCTGAGAAACCTTACGTTGAACCAAAACAACCCGAGAAACCTTATGTTGAGCCAAAACAACCTGAGAAACCTTATGCAGATATAAATACCAAAAATATTTATGTGCATAGAGTAGAAAGCAAACAAACCTATTTCAGTATAGCTCGACAATACAACATGAAAGTTGATGAAATTTACCAACTTAACAACCTCAGTGCCTCAGACGTATTAAGGGTTGGACAAGATATTAAGGTATTTAGAAGCACTAGTTCGGGGGCATTAGGAGCGGATCAAATAAAAGAACAACCTAAAGACCCAAGCAACGTTTATCCTACTGTAGAACCTTATAATCCAAGTAAAGATAAAAATAGCACAACTGTTATCCAAAAGGATAATACTGAAAAACCTGTGCCTCCTGCAGTACAACCCGACCCTGTTCAGCCAATGCCAGCACCTCCTTCTACCTTTAAGGCTTCGGAGGCTAAACCACACTATAGAATTATTCATACCGTACAAAAAGGTGAAACATTGTTTAGAGTTGCAAAATTTTATGACGTTAGTGTCGATAACCTCAAGGAATGGAATAACTTAACAGTAAATACGGTAGAAATTGGTCAAGAAATTACTATTTATGGTGGTAATATTCGGCCAAATTTTGGTATAACCGATAGCACACCTCCCAAAAACGAAACTCTTACTCCACCATCAGTACAACAGGAACAGAGTTTTCATATTGTCAAAGCTGGAGAAACTGCCTTTAGAATATCACAGATATATCGTATTTCGGTGAATCAATTATTGTTAATCAATGGTTTAAAATCACCCAATATTTCAGTTGGTCAAAAGTTGATTATTCGATAGTACCTCATAACAACAAAAGGGTTTCAATTTCTATCCATAACAGATATACAATTGAAACCCTTTTTATTAGATATGATACAACTATATTTTCCGACTTATCATTATACCGTCTCGAATTGGTAACAGAATATTCTCGGTACGTGGGTCGTCGTGACACATCTTATTGAAATCCAGTAGATTTCGTGTATCCTTGTCGATTTTTTTACCTTCTTGAATATTGGCCACTTTACCACTCCACAGCACATTGTCCGACAAGATATACCCCCCTTTTCTAACTAAATCAAATACCAAGTTATAATATTTGGTATAATTCATTTTGTCGGCATCTATAAATACTAAATCAAATACCTCGTTTAGGGTAGGAATAATCTCGGCAGCATCGCCAATAATATATTCGATTTTATGGGCAAAAGCCGAAGCTTCAAAAAAGCTTCGAGTAAACGTTTCAAGCTCTTCGTTGATATCGATAGTGATTAGTTTACCGTCATCGACCAGCCCTTCAGCTAGGCACAAAGCCGAATACCCCGTATAAGTTCCAATTTCTAAAATTCGGCGAGGACGCATCAGATGGCTAATTTCTGCCAAAAAACGCCCCTGCAAATGCCCCGAAAGCATTCGAGGTTGCAGGATTTTCAGATGAGTATCTCTATTAAGTTTTTTCAGCAAATCATGCTCGGCAGTAGTATGTGCCTCTGCATAATCGCTGATATTTTGTGGGAGAAAGTCCATTTTGTATTAAATAATTGAGCCTACTATTTTGTAGCAATATAAAAGAAGTCAAAACATTCTTCGGCATCGTCATTGATAAAATAATCTTGCCAAGTAATATCTGAAACCAATTTACCATCTGATTTTTGAATCAAATTACGGCTCAAGCGATTGGCAATATCATAAGGAATCTGCAACATCCATCTTGGCAAACGATATTGAAGATTGAAAACATCAAATTTGGTGATTTTTTGTACCGAACGCTTATTTTCTTCATAGTAAGCCATCACCTTGGCATTGCCGTGAATACCCTTGGTTTGGATAGTAGGGAAATAGCGTAAAATCAAATCTTTTAGCTCCTTTGCCAAATATTCTCTAACGTGCCAAGGGTTTCTCGACAGCGAGTATTTGCGGTTTACGGTAGTGAGAATCAATTTACCACCAGGTTTCAATACCCTATAAGCCTCTTTGATAAAAGCTACATCATCTTCGATATGCTCTATTACTTGAAAAGTAACAATATAATCAAAAGAATTATCGGCAATACCTTTGAGAGGTGGCAAAAACATATCGATAAACTTAAAGTCGGGGTATTCGCCAGTTAGCTTGGTCATCAATGGCTCGTTTTTGTCAACACCCGTATAGTTTTTTACAGAAGGAGCCAACACGGCTACTCCTCTACCAGTGCCACAACCTATTTCAAGCAAATCACCTGAAACAATTTTAGCGGCCTCAATATAAGGGAACAACAATCGCTGGTGTACAGGGTTGTCGGAAATAATCTCGGAAGAAGCGATTTCGGTAGTTTTATACATTGTTTTTTGATATATAAAATCATTCTTGCCAATGTTTGCCCACTGGCAACCTGATTTTAAATTGGGGTAATGGTATTTTTTTTTCAAAATTACCGCTTTTGCTTGACATCAGAAAAATACTGATTAAATTGGTTCGTTATTTATCTGCTAATTATTAGAAGATTCAAGTAATAATTAGATTTTCTGTATTAAAAAAGCCGTTTCAAACGTTTTGTTTACGTAATAAAGATACTTTTGAGATGATCTCAATTATTTTAGCAATATGAAAAAACTTATTTACCTATTATCTTCTCTCTATCTTTTATGGGCTTGTGCTCCGACTTCGCCAACAGCCAAAAAAAATAGTGGGCAAAACCTCGAAAATCGTGTGCCTCTACAACGTATTGCTACCAAAAGTAAGTTTTTGGATAATGGCAATACGGTTCGTGTATATGTTAATTTGCACCTCGACCGCACTACCTCACAAAGCGATGCCCTAAAGGAATTGGTAATTAGCTACAATTTGCTTAGTGACTACAACAACAAACAGCCTATTGCAAGCAGCACGGTAGCTCTTACTACCGAAAACTTCCTCAACGACTCAGGTTGGTTTACGGTTTGGTTTGATATCCCCAAACCCAAAGATTTACTAACGGCCGTAGTAATGACCGATATTCGTGACAACCGCACCAACAACAAAGTCACTAATGATTGCTTCGTTCGCTTTCAGTCGGGCAAGGTAAGTGACTATTTTATGTTTTTTGACAAAACAGGTAAATTACCGATTCTCAAAAGCTTTTTTTCTGTTACAGATACAGTGATCCTAAGAAGCCTCGACAACAAAAACCAAAATTTTAAGGCTTTCAGATATAAATACGAGTTTGATCCAGCTCTTTCTCCAATGGCTACTTCGCAACGTGTGCCACAGAAAAGCCTATACGTCGATTCTGCATTTTCGATTAAGTCCAATACATTGGTGCATCTTAATACCGAAGCTCTTTATTATTTTACCCGCGATACAACCGAATCTTTTGGTATAGGTACTATGGTGGTAGATAAGCGTTTTCCCAAGTTTACTCGTCCCGAAAAGCTAGTTCGACCACTCATTTATATGAGTACAAGCTCCGAAACAGCCGATTTGTATGGCTCAAGAGAAGCTAAAAAAGCCTTAGACAACTATTGGCTCAATATCATGCAGGGCAACCAAAATAATGCCAAAAGAACCATAAAAGCATTTTTTCAACGTGTTGAGCAAGCCAACCGAATGTTTACAAGCTATAAAGAAGGCTGGAAAACCGATAAAGGAATGGTTTGGATTATCATGGGCGACCCTACTCGAATTACACGAACCAAAGATAAAGAGGTGTGGACATATACCCGTAATAGCCAATATTCGGAAGTAAATTTTACTTTTAACAAAAGAGCCAATCAATTTGTGGAAGACCACTACGAGCTACAACGCTACGCCGAATACCAATCCATTTGGTTTCCAACAGTAGAACAATGGCGAAATGGTGATATTGTGGTAAAATAAGTGCCCAAAATAGATAAACAAAGAAGTGTCAGAGCAATACGAATCTGGCACTTTTTTGTTTCCTGCCAAAAACTTTCCGAACTTTGTAAAAATTTTAATATCATGTCAGAAGAAAACAAGTTCAATGGGCCTAAAAAGCCTTTTAAATATTTTAATCAACAACCCAAGCCCGACAACAAAGACATTGTGTTTGGGATTCAATCGGTTTTAGAAACACTTCGTTCAGGAAAAGAAATAGATAAAATTCTGGTACAAAGAGAATTAGGCTCTTTGGAAGTACTCGAATTTGCCCGTTTAAGAGGTATTCCCGTACAAAAAGTACCTACAGAAAAACTTGATAGAATTACTCGTAAAAATCACCAAGGGGTAATTGCGTTTGTTTCGGCTATCAATTATGCCAAACTCGACAACGTAGTTGCAGGTATTTACGAAAAAGGTGAAATACCCCTGTTGCTAATCCTCGATCGTATTACCGACGTTCGCAACTTTGGGGCAATTGCTCGTACAGCCGAATGTACAGGGGTAAATGCCATTGTGATCCCTACCAAAGGAGCAGCTCAAATCAATGCCGATGCCATGAAAACGTCTTCGGGAGCATTGAACTTTTTGCCAGTTTGTAGAGAAGAAAACTTATACCAAACTGTCAAATATCTACAAGAATCAGGTATTCAGGTAGTAGGATGTACCGAAAAAGTATCGAAAAATATCTTTGATTTAGACTTCTCTATTCCAACAGCCATTATTATGGGTTCTGAAGAAGACGGTATCTCGGACGAGCTTTTAAAGATTGCCGATGACTTGGCAAGTATCCCAATGACAGGCCGTGTTGGTTCGCTAAACGTATCAGTAGCCAATGGCGTAATTTTATATGAAGCTGTTCGCCAACGATTGAGCATTTAAGCCAATCCTCAAATACAAAAAGCCCCAAGACATACATATTTGTCTTGGGGCTTTTTATGTTTGGTAGAATTAGTATATGTATATCATTAGGTTACTAACAATATACATTGACAACCAATTTGTTGCCGTTCACTCATTAATGATACTTAGATTAATTCAATTCAAGGAAGAATTTATACTTTTGACTAATAATTGATGAAAACATACTCTGAGTTCATCAAACCAGTTTACTAAGATGCCGCGTAAGTGAGTTACAACCCTAAAATAGGTTTATATCTTCCCATTTAAAACTCATCAGGCCGATAAAACACATTTGAGATGTTAATTCTCAGCACTTTACTGTATAACATTTTCCCTAACAAAACGTTATCTAATAAACTAATACAGTTAAAAGCAGAAATAATTAGTTACCATAAATAAGTTCGGAATACGAAAAGCTCGATGCCCTTGGTATTGGGCTTTTTTGTGCTTAATGATGAGTGAGTAAATGATAATTTAGAAACTTGATTTTATTAATTTGAATCTTTTTTCAAAAATCGACACTATCTCACTGATTCACTAACGCTCTCAATCACCAATCTCTTATTTTCTATTAATTACCGAAGGTGAAGCCTGAGCCGTTGGATATACCAAAATATCGGCCATAACTACATGAGCAGGGCGAGTTACAGCAAAGGCTATAATATCGGCGATATCTTCAGCTACCAAAGGCTGAAAACCCTTATACACCGAATCAGAACGCTCATTGTCGCCTTTGAAACGAACCAAAGAAAACTCGGTTTCTACCGCTCCTGGGGCTACATTTGTTACTTTGATTCCGTGTGGATTCAAATCTAAACGCATTCCTTCGGAAATAGCCTCTACAGCCGCTTTTGAAGCACAATATACATTACCATTGGGGTAAGTCTGCTTACCAGCAATCGAGCTAATATTGATAATATGCCCTGCCTGACGGGCAATCATCCAAGGCATCACTACCTTCGACACATACAATAAACCCTTTACATTACCGTCAATCATTGCATCCCAGTCGGCTACCTCGCCATCTTGAATCGTGCCTAAGCCATGTGCATTTCCAGCATTATTAACCAAAATATCTACTTGCTTGAGTGCTTCGGGCAAGCTATTCAAGGCTGTTTCTACGGCCTCTCTATTACGTACATCAAAAGTTAAGATATGTACATTTACACTTTTTTCTAAAGTTTCTTTCAGAGCTTCCAAACGTTCGATACGTCTTCCGCAAAGAATCAAATCTATTCCTAACTTGGCAAAGGCTTCGGCTGTTGCTTTACCGATACCCGAACTGGCTCCTGTAATAATGGCTAATTTTGACATAACGCTCTATAATATGTTTGCGAAAAAGCGAGGCTTTTCCTTTCGTTTGTTTGAAATATACCTTTGAATAGTACAAAGTTAGTCTGAAGCTACTATGTATGGTAGCTTCAAGCTCAAATATCTTCTTAGGGTTTTCCTTATTTCTTATCCATCTGTTTAGAAATCCAGTAAGTAAGTGAACCTATGATTAAAATAATTAGTCCAACCAAACTTTCAAATGGTTTGTCCCATATAATAAATAGCAACACCAATACACTAAAAATAATGTAGGCATATTGTAAATAAGGTCGGAAAGGGCTTTTGAAACTGGTTTCTTTCCTTGGTGCTCCCAGTATACTCGCTACAGCCAACGTACCCATCAGTTGCAATAAAAATGAAGTATAAAGCAAGATTTGTTGCAAAGTACCCGACAACATTAATATCAAAATAATAGAACACTGAAGCCAGATAGCTCGTGTAGGAATACCATGCCGATTGGTAGGACGCAGCGATTTCCAGAGTGTATAATGCTGTGCCATTGAATGAATAATGCGTGGGCCAATCCAAATATACGAACTCATAGTAGCAATCAACTGAAAGGCTATACCTGCACTTATCCAGCGGTTGCCAATACGCCCAAGAATATTGCCTGTAGCAATTAGTGCTACTTCGGTTTGGCCTTGTAGTTGTTTAAAACTAGCAAATTTTAGAAAAACTAATTGTAACAATACATAAATAACGATTACCGAAATAGTACCAATAATTAGGGCTTTGGGTAAATCCTTTTTAGGGTTATCTATTTCGTCTACAATATAGGCGGCGGCATTCCATCCTGTGTAGGCATAGGTGACGTACAACAACGAAACGGCAAAACCCGATTTAAAAACTTCGTCGATCATCGGTGCTGTAGTATTAACGGCATTGTCAGGAAAAGGAGCAAACCATATTCCCAAACCTAATAATAGCAATATAAAAGCAATTTTTATAATGGTTGTAGCTACCTGAAATGTACCGCTTTGCTTTAAGCTAAAAGAGTGAAAAAAGGAGATTGCAACAATAATAAGAACAGTATATGCCCTCAAATGCGGAATAGCAAAAGGCGACAAATAGGCTTCCATGGCAATAGCAGCAATAGCTACAGGAGCCGAAAAACCAACTATCATGGATGTCCAAGCCGATAAATATCCTAAATATGGGTGAAACCCTTCACTAATAAATATATAATCGCCTCCCGATTTTTGATAATGTGTACCCAATTCGGCAAAAGTAAATGCCCCAATTAAGGCCAAAACACCTCCCAAAACCCACAACAAGACAATACTCCATACATTTTGTACATCGTTGAGCTGAAACCCAAGGCTTGTAAAAACACCTGTACCTACCATATTAGATACTACCAAAGTAATTGCTGTTTTCCAACCTATCTTATGAATCTTTGACATGAATGAATATCTTAAAAAAAAGAGGCGACTTGAGTGTCGCCTCTTTTACAATATTATAAGTTATAACTGAGTCTTGCAAACATATATCGTCCTGTTGTACCCATTTGTACAGGAGCGTATTTGAAAACCCCAAAATAGGAGTTTTCATAAATTTGCTTGTCAGGAAATACATCAAATACATTGTTTGCACCGAGGGTTGCACTCAACGCCTTCGTAATTTTGTACGAAGCTGTTATATCGACCACCACTTTTGCAGCGTGTACCTGCTCGCCTCCAAATGGAAAACCATTACGAGTTACTTTGCCAAAATAAGTATTACGATACATAAAACTTATTTTGTTTACACTATATACAAACTGCAATGTACTTTTTATGTTGGGTGAATTGGTTTCTATCAAACTTCTTTCTTGTGGCCCATAATAAATATCTTCTTGTCCAGCTAGCTTATCAGACAACGGATTTACTTTTGTCACCTCGTTTTTGTTGTAATTACCCGAGAAAGAAGTTTGTAAACTCCCATTACCAAGCGATGTTTTATGCGATATTACCAAGTCGATACCTCGTGTACGGGTATTGATAGCATTCGTAAAAAAACGACCCGTTGAAGCTCCTGCCGTTGCAAAAATAGCTCTTAACTCAGGAATTGGGTCGCCAAAGGCATCATTCCCAAAATTGCCAGTCAGTACAATTCTATCATCTACTTGTATTTGATAAGCATCTACTGTAATAGCAAAAGCTTTGCTAGGCGAAATGGTAAAACCTACTGTAGCATTTTTTGATGTTTCTTGCTTTAGCTTTGGTATACCTATTGCTTTGGCGATAGGGCTGTCGTTGGTAAAAATACCAGAGTTTAATAGAACGCCATCTACAACGTCAGTGGCGATGTTGTTGAAATACTGCTGATGCAAAGATGGAGCTCGGAAACCAGTACTATATGCCCCACGAATAGAAAATACGTCTGAAAAGCTATAACGTGCTGCAACCTTGCCATTGAGGGTATTCCCAAAATCTGAGTAATCTTCAAATCGTAATGCTCCACTCACCAAAAACTTAGTAGTAAGATTGGCCTCTAGGTCGGTATATAACGCCCAATTATGGCGGCTCTTATTGAGGGCATTCAAAGGACTAAAACCTGGGAAAGACTGAGCTCCACCGTTGATATACGATGCCTCCTCTCCTGCTTTAATTTGGTAGTTTTCATTTCTATATTCTGCTCCTGCGGCAAAGTTTAAGCCACTTAGTACCTCTTTCAAATACGATGAATAATCAATATTTATGGTATTTTGTGAAAATCGGTGTGAACCCGCATTGAAAGAAGTAGGACTTTTATCGCCCAACGAAGCATTGTTAGTATTACTTACTTCGTAGCCAAATGAGTTAGTCCCGAAAGTATTGCTAAGGTCTAAAATACTGGTCTCTCCTAGTTTGAATTTAGCCCCAACAGCCAACGACCCATCGAAAATATCAGAATTAAGATGTGGCTGGAAACCATTTGGAAATAAACTCAACACAACGGTTTCTTCGCTTGGCAAACGTCTAAAGCCAAAGCCTGTGCCTTTTCTAAAACCCAATCCACCAAAAGCATAAAGTTCTGTTTTTTCAGATACTTTATATCCCGAATTCACAAAAGCTTGAATATTGCTAATTTTGGCATCGCCTACCTGAAAATTAAAGTCGTCGCGAGTTAAACCTCTCTTTTTTAATTCATCATCATCAAATTTTCGAGATGCGGCTGGGTTTTCGGTAAAATCATACGCAAAGAAATTTCCCAAACTAGATTGGTCAAAAATTATCAAATCATGATTTTGTGAGCGAGAAGTTTTTTCGCGGTTATTAAATTGTGTAGCAATACTCACATGCCCTTTTTCTTTAGCAAAAGTAGTTCCATAATACAAATTTAGGTCTGCTGTTTGGCCATCTCCTCGCGAGGTAACTCCACCTGTTGCATTGGCCGCAAAGCCTGCGTTTTTCTTTAGTACTATATTGATTACACCAGCTATAGCATCCGAGCCATATTGTGCCGATGCACCATCACGGAGTACCTCTATGCGGTCGATAGCACTTACAGGAATAGCATTGAGGTCTGTTCCTACCGAACCATTCCCTACGGTGTTTTGGTAGTTTACCAGCGACGTAGTATGTCTTCTTTTACCATTGATCAAAACCAACACCTGGTCGGGGCCAAGGCCACGCAATGAAGCTGGGTCGATATGCTCTGTTCCATCTGAAGCCGATTGCCTATTGGCATTGAACGATGGCACTAAATAGTTCAAAATATCATTGACATTCAGCAATGGATTGGTGGTCTGAATATCTTTGAGGGCAATAATATCAACAGGTACAGCCGAATTGACTACGGTTCTATTTTGCGAACTTCTAGAACCCACCACCACAACTTCATTCAATTGCTTGGTGTCTTCCTGCAAGACAATCGAAAGAGAGCCTTGACCACTCGATTTTACTGTTCTTGTGATATATCCTACCAATGATACCTGTATTTCGTTGTTGGTATTGGCTTTTAATGGTAGTTCAAACTCGCCATTGCTGTTTGACACAACTCCGTTGTTAGTGCCTTTTTGAATAATACTCACACCCACCAATGCTTGCTTTTGGGCATCAATCACTTTTCCCTGAATTTTTTGAGCTAGTGAATCTATACTCAAAAAAAGACTTACAATCAGTAAAATATTCTTCATTTTATTAAGATTTAAACATTACCTATCAGAACTGAACGATGTATTTTTCTATACTAGGATAGGTAATGCTATGTATTAAACTATTCTTATAACTACAAAATTAACTAAGATTCTAATATAAAATCATTTTAATACGATATAATATACAAAATCTATAGTTTTAGTATATTTATCTCCCCCCCTAATACACGTGGTATTAGGGTTAGGAAAAGTGTTATCTATTACTGATGGAGATCTTGTATAAGGAGAATTTTAGCTGAATAGCTAACCATAATAACTCATAAACATTCAGAGTTATTGAATTTATTACTAAACCTACAATAGCCGCTTTTCTTGTTTATTTGATAGGAGAAAAATCGGCAGGAACCCAGTATTCGGAGGTAATACTTACAGTCAAAGAACCGCCAGCCTTTGCCTCGGTGGCCTTTTTGGCACTGAGCCACTCAGGGTCAACACCAAAGGCTTTGAAGCCATCAAGGCTAGTTTCTTTATCTTTATGAGCTAGTATATAATATAGCATATCATCGGCTCCTTGTGCTTTGTCGATAGGTGTCCAATAAATAATATTGGTCATACCATGTTTTTCGAGTAGCTTGACGGTATTATCACGGAATCTATCAAGCAGAGCCTGTAAATTGTTGGGGGTAGCCTTATAAACCCTTAATTCAAATATTCTATTTCCTACCGATTTCATATTGTAGGGTGAAAAATCGGTCATTTTCAAAAACAAATTTTCTATTTTAGCCACAATTTCGCCATTAACGGCACTTTCTTTCATTACTTTTTGCCAGCCTGTATCGGCCATAAAGCTTTTCCAAGAAGCTTCTCTGGCTTCACGAGAAGGGTACGACAACACATATATCATTTTATTCTCTTTGTTTTCGAGGGGCAACCAAAAGCCTTCTACTTTCATGTTGTGTTTGGCAAAATACTTGAGTGTATGATTGCGGAACCGAGCCATCAAATCTTCAAATTTGCCTTCTGAGGCATAATAAATTCGCATTTCGTAAACTCGGTCTTGGGGTGTATCTGCATTGGCCTGAAATAAGGCAATGAGACAAAACAGAAGTATACTCCAGAATGTTTTAGCTTTTTGCATAACGATAGTTATTGATAAAGTTGACTAATAAAGAATGAATTACAGTGTTTCTTAAAATGCCTGACATTACAAATTAACCATTTTTGTACAAAAAAAATAGCTCACAAAGTACTTTGCGAGCTATTTTTCTATTTATTGAAACCCTTATCAGAAACTATCTTACTTTTTTAAGGCTTGTACCAGCAATAAAGTGTTGAAACGTCTCTTACTTCTCTACTGAACCCCAACAATTTCCACTCTTCTATTTTTCTTTTTATTGTCTTCATTGTCGTTAGGAGCAACAGGGTTTGTACCACCATATCCTTTGTACGACAGGCGGGCTTCGTTGATGCCCTTGCTAACAAAATAATTTAAAATAACCTTCGCTCTATTTTCAGAAAGTGCCTTATTCAAACGAGGGTCGCCTACGTTATCGGTATGTCCTGCTATTTCGATTTTGGTAAGTGGGTTTTCCTTTAATATTGCCACCACTTTATCAAGCTCAGGATAAGAGTCTTTCCTTAAAATAAAGCTACTTTGTTCAAAATATACATGATTGAGAACAAACGATTTACCTGTTTCAATTTTTTCGATAGTAGCAGGTTCTTGTGGAGTAGCTACTGGTGTAGCTGTCAATACTGGTGCTTGTGCTACCACAGCTTCGTTGGACTTGTTCAATAATATTTCTCGTTTTTTATTGGCCGATGCTGGCTCTACTCTGGCCGAATACGAAACATACCCTATTGCTTGTATATCCAATTGGTAACTTGTTACAGGGCTTAAATCAGCCATAAAATCATCGCCTTGAGACGATAGGATCAATTCTTGGTTTGACTTCAAATCTACCAGTTTTGCTTTGACACTTGGTATGACCGCTTTGGTCTGTGCATCAAGTACCCTAAACGATAATAACGCTTCTTTTTCTAACCAAATAGCCATTTTAGCTTTTTCGCCTTTCATGCTTGCATCTGGTATAAATCTGCCATCATAAAGCTTGTATCCATCGGCTTTTACTTCAATAGTATAATTTATTTTTTCGAGCAAAGTAACATTCAAAAACTCATTTCTACTATCGGTTGTACCTTGTGCCACAATATCACCGCTAGGCAGTAGCACCTTCACTTGTGCAGGAACTTTGTGCTTCTTTACAGCATCAATAGCATATAATTGTAATTTGTATTGCTGAAATGGTTTTAGTTCTATGTCTTTCTTGAGGTCTTCAATTGTGGCCTGAATATCAGACTCAAATACCTCATAATTAGGCATACTTACTTTTAGTTTATATACACTACCAGGTTTTAGATTAGCACTCACTTCGCCATTGGGTAATGTTACTATAGCCGACACAGGCTTGTTGGTTTGGGCATCTACCAACGAAATCACAGCATCTTTAAGCACCCCTTTGGTTTCGGCATTTATCACTTTGACACTTAACAACGAATAGTCACGAGACATCCAGAGGGTAAAAACTTTTTGTTTTTCAGGGTCTGTAAAAGTAATTCTTTCCTTTTTAGGATTATATCCTTTTACAAAAACCTCCACTTCGTAGCTGTCTAGGGCAGGCAGAGTCATTTTATATTCCATTTTGCCCGAAACCGTCATACCTTGTGCTAGAGGTGACATATTGATTTTATAAATCTTGAATATTGCTTCTAGGGGTTTTTGTGTGGTAGAGTCTTTGGCCGAAAAACTTACGGTTAAATCTTTGGCTTGACGTACCATTCTACAAACCAAATCACTAATACCCAGATTGCTAAACTCTAGCGAAAAACGCTCATACCCTTGGGCGGTCAATTCTATGCGATATTTGTTTTCGGGCAATAAGCTAGCAGTGGCATTACCGTCTGTTCCTCTAACCACCTCTGGGCGAGACGCTCTGTCAGATAAATCATAAATAGCATAACTGTCTACCTCTATTTTTTCTTGGGTATTTTTGTCTATGGCTTTTACCGTAATCAAAGAATAAGCTTTTTCGAGACGGATAATATAATTGTATTTTTTACCTTCCACAAAATCGGCCATATTGAATGTACTTTGCTTTTGCTTGTAGGTTAAGGCTGACGTTTCTACTGTAAACACTTCTTTTTCTGTTACTTTCACTTCGGCTTCCGAGCGTTCTTTAATATGCTCAGTCATAAGGGCTTTTTCTAGCTTAATGGTTAGATTTGCTACTACAGGCTTATTGGTATGGCCATCTATTACCGAAAATACCACAGGAATCGTTTTGCGACGGCTCATCATAAAACTGAGTGTTCCGCCTTCGGGCATATCCTCGATTTTCTGCGAAATTCCGATATAGTTTTCAGCTTTTACAAAAACCTCGAACGAACCCGTACGCTTCATATTGGCTTTAAATTCGCCATTATTGCCCTTTAGTGTAGGTTTCATTTCGCCTGTTCTCAAATCGGCAATTTTTACGGTAGCTTCTTTAATCAGTTGCTTGGTGTCGGCATCTAAAATACGTATGGTAAGTGGATATTTGTCTGACATCAAATTGATGATAGAAATACGGCGGTCGCCCAAAACCAAATCCGAAATTTCCATTTCCTTGTCTACAGGCAAGTATCCATCGGCATTAACTTCTATTTTTAGGTTATCGTTTCCTGTTAAATTTACGGTAAAAAACTCGTTAGTGGCATTGGTGCTACCCTCAAAGGTTTTTCCTGCTTTTTTAGTCTTTACTTTGAAAGACGCATAAATTGGTGCTTGAGAATCGTTATCGAAGGCTTTGAAATTGATGGTTGAAACCCTTCTTGGAATAAGCTTCAAACTAACCTCCTTCATGTCGTCGGATTTGGTAAAAACTTGTTCCGTTTCCTCAAATAAATCCGATTGAATCACAAGCTTGTATTTTTTGCCCGACACCAATGTGGTTTTGCTAACACCTGTTTGAGGGTCTGATTCTATAGTTGCAGTTTGATTGGTAAACTGCTCGGTCAAAACAGCTTTCCAAGTTTTGAGAGCGGTATTAGTTTTTGCATCAATCGCTTTGATGGTATAATTAGGAGCTAGCGATTCGAGCCTCACGATAGTAACAGGATTTACGTCTTTGGTATTTTCAAACCTTACCAACTGTTTTTGGTCTTTGTAGCCTTTCATCGACACTGTCAGCTCGTAGTCGACTCCTGCTGCTATAGAAGCATGAAATTGGCTAGTAATGGCATTATTGATAAGCGATACCGATTGAGACGATTTCTTTTCGGTAAGGGTTATTGTGGCAGGCAACACAAAACTCGTATGGTCATCAACTGCCTGAAAACTAACTTTTAGCGAACCTTCTCGTGCTTTTGGCTGATTTTCACTTACTTCAGGGGTCGGTGCTGTTGCCACAATCGGCGACAATTTGATATTTTGTGTAACAGACTCACAGTCGGTCTTGTTGCTAAGGTCAACTACCACCCTTTTGAGGGCATATTTTTTATCTTGTATTTCAAACAAATATTTTTTTTGAGGTGACAAAACCGTTAGATAATGCCCGTCGGCACTATTGGAGGTTACAGATGTCAGCAACCTGCTATTCGATGTAATATCGTATATTGCAATTTTGGTAGCAACAGCTTGGTTGCTTAGCGAGTCGGTAAGTACCCCTTGGATTGTTTGAGAGCTAATAAAAGGAGCTTCTACGGTATAAATATCGTTATCTTTAACAAAATACATCAAATCGCCACAAGCCGCAACGGCAGCAAACAAATCGGCATCGGAAGTATTGATAAAACTCAACGCCTTTACCTCCGACCATCGGCCATTTTCCTGTAATTCTGAGCGATACAAATCAAAGTTGCCCAAACCCTCTTTTCTGACAGAAGCAAAAACCAAAGTTTTACCATCGGGCATAATTCTAGGCGATTTTTCACACGACAAATTCAGTGGGCTTGGTAACTCGGTAGCCGTTTGCCAATTACCACTAGCATCTTTTTCCGACACCATTAGTTTATAACAAAGCTGATTATCTTTTTTGTCGAGAGTATTATATTTGGCACGAGCAAAAAATAGTTTTTTTCCATCGGGCGAAAGCGAAGGATAGCCCTCATAATCGTTGGTATTGATAGCCGTATTCAAACGTTGTGGGGCCGACCAGCCACCAGTGGCATCGCGAGTACTCATATAAATATCTTCACGACCTGTAGCGTCTTTGCTAGTAGCCGAAAAAAATAAATAATTGCCATCATAACTAATACAAGGAGCACCAATCGGAGCGTTTTCGTAGAAAGTAGAACTAATACGAGCAATAGGCACAGGTACAGACCAAAGCTTACCTGTTTTTTTTGACTCAAATAATTTCCAATCACCCTGACGGTCTGATTCAAAAATCAAGGTTTTTCCATCGGCACTAATAGAGGGTGCAAGCTCCGAAAACTTAGCGGTATTAACAGGAGGTGGTAAAGCTTTTTTGTCCTGAGCAAAGCTCACTACTGATATAAATATAAATAGTAGGGCAAAGAATATAAATCTATTATTATCTGTTACGTTTCTCATGAGCGATTAGTTACTATACAAAATTAATTAATTTTGCCAATTCGTTCTAGTTGTTTTCTACGAAGCAAAAAGAAGTAATGAAAGAACATCTGATAATGAAATACTTATGAATCGACTATCAATCATAATATCCCCTATGAGTGAAATTATTTCTTTGTTAGTTTACAAATTCCATAGTATTTTATTATATTCTCATAAATTTTTTTGGGTAAACTCTAAAATAACACATTTAACCAAACTTCTTATCAGTATTTATTGGTTAAATGATAAAGCAGTTTTTCTACTTAGAAAAAATACATTGGATGCTTTCACTAAATCGTCGATATGTTTGAGAACGCATAGAATGACCAAATTTGTGTAATCATAATAAAAAACAAAATGAAATATTTAATTGTAGGGCTAGGAAATATTGGGCCAGAGTATTTATTAACAAGACATAATATTGGATTTATGGTGGTCGACAAACTGGCCGCAAGTTTTGAGGTTAAGTTTAGTATGGAACGCCTAGCCTACCATACCGAAATCAAATACAAAGGCAAACAAATACACCTTATCAAGCCTACTACTTATATGAATTTGAGTGGAAAAGCAGTAAATTATTGGATGAAAGAGCTTAAAGTAGAACAAGAGAATATTTTGGTTGTTACCGACGACATTGCTTTGCCTTATGCCAAGCTACGTCTCAAAACCAAGGGGTCGCATGGTGGCCACAATGGCCTCCGAAATATTGAGGAGGTTTTGGGTTCACAACAGTTTAATCGTTTGCGTTTTGGGGTTGGCGACGACTTTGCCAAAGGCCGACAAGCTGAGTACGTTTTAGGTAATTTTACAGGGAGCGAAATAGACCAACTTCCCGAGCATTTGGAACGTGCCTGCGAGATGGTAACTTGCTTCTGTACACAAGGGGTAAACATGACCATGAATAAATACAATCAATAATTGTATTTATTAAAGAATTTTTACTTTTTATCAAAAAAAGCAAATCAGAATTTTATCAAAGTATTTGTATCAGTATGCAGAATATTATTTTGATGTAGGTACATACATTTATAGTATATTAATACCTACTTACTGATTTTGAAATAGTTAGCAAGTACAATTATTAAAAAATCCAAATATTATATTTGGAGATTACAAAAACTTTGCAGAACTTTGCATCATCAAACAAGAGGGAAATAATTTGTACAAATCAACGAACACAAATTATAGATATTCTACCAAAAGTGACCTATTTTGGGTATAAGCGTCAAAAAAATACCATAGAAAATATTAGTCATTTTTTAGAACTTTAACACATTCATTCTTGTTTTTTATATAAGTATTAATACTGTATGTTTTGAGGGGATAGATAGAATACTTATATTGATAAAAGATATTTATTTTCATAGTTAAATAGGTTTAGAGGTAAGACAAAAAGAGCGTCTTTAATGAAGGCGCTACTTTTTAAAAAAATACAAAAAAAAGAAGCTTTATAAATATATTTTGGAGCAATTTTTGTAGTACTTATAGCAAGACATAATAAACCCTAGGGTTCATTTATATATTTTTTTCATAGTTAAATAGGTTTAGAGGTAAGACGAGAAAGGGCGTCTTCAATGAAGATGCCACTTTTTATTATTTCTAAATACATTAACCAAGATATTTGGCAGTTTTGCCACCCATTTTTTCATAGTTAAATAGGTTTAGAGGTAAGACGAGAAAGGGCGTCTTCAATGGAGATGCCACTTTTTTTATCACTAAGCTCATTCAACAAAATATTAGGCAAGCTTTGCCACTCGTTTTTTCATAGTTAAATAGGTTTAGAGGTAAGACGGGAAAGGGCGTTTTCAATGAAGACGCCACTTTTTATAACACTGGTTATTTTATGGTTGTGCAATGAGAATCGATGCGAGAAAATAATAGTGTTTTTGATTTAAAAAAAAAGGTGCAGTTATTTTTCATAGTTAAATAGGTTTAGAGGTAAGATTTTAAAGGACTTGGCTAATGGCTTGGTCCTTTTTTGGTTATTACCAAATAAAATTTCGCAAATTTTCCAACTTTATAGCTTTGATTCTTTTTTGCATTGCTCACCCAAAAAATATGTATATACATCATTTTTTCAAATCTCATCACTAAAACCTGTTTTTCTCAAAAAAAGATAATGAAAAAAAACTTGTACAATTCATAGTGAATATAAAGGTATGTGCCTATATTTGTATCAATTTTCATAGTTAAATAGGTTTAGAGGTTAAACAGATAAGGGCGGGAGATTCTCCTGTCCTTATTTTGATTCTGGGGATTTGCTTTTTTTTATATATTCAATATTTGCAAATTTCGGTGCAAAACTTGCTCATATTTTTTCCATTCTGGCTTATTGTATCTTTTGTACGACTCCACGATAATTTGTAAAATATATAAGCTCATTTGGATATTACGACTATCGTGTTGCTCAACAAAATAATCAAAATCATGCTTTTCTCGATTCACTAATTGTTCGGCAAGATGCAGGGCTTTTTTATCTTGACCCATACCCAAATACAGTGGAATAAAATTGGCCACAAGGTGATCAAAAGGAATACAAGTGTCGGGAATAGTACCTAGGGCAAAATCTAGCACTTCATTGGCTCTCTTAAAGTTTTTTTCATACACCAACTGCTCAGAAAGCCTCAAAAAATTCAAACGAGTTTGGTAAACTGGAAAAGCATAAAAATCTGTTTGATAATATACTTTAGGATTATTGAGTTCTCGCCACGTCGATTTTCGCATAAGGGTATCATACATCATTTCCGAATTAGCAAAGCCTTCGGTAGCTCCTTGTACTTTAAAAGGCATAAGTCGGTAGGCTAGCCCTTCCATCTGCATGAATTCTTTCATATTCAAAAAGTTGCGTCCTTGCAGCCCCGAAGCAAAGTAAATAGGGCGTTTCCAAGCATTTTTAGCATTTTGTGCGATAATATCTAGCTGTATCAATTCGGCTTTATAAATTCCTTCTTTACCGATATTCCATTCTATTTGATTGCTGATAAGTGGCTCAAATTGAGTAGCTATTTTGATATTTGCTCTTACTTTTTCTGGTTCTATTGGCAAATACAGAATCTCACTAGGCAGGGTATTGATACTACTTCCATCTTGCAAGGGCACTTTGATAGCCGGGTTATCTTCTTGTACCAACTTTAGGTATTCTTGCAGGTTAATACCATTTTTCACACTAGGGTTTTCATAAAATAAAATTTGTCCGTTTTGACCTTCCTGTAGCTGTTCTGCTTTCAACGAAATATCGATGCCTTCTGATTGGTAGATTTTTCGACGCATTTGCTCAATATACCAGTCGGCACTCAGCAACGACACATTACATACTCTTACGTCTGTCCTAAATCCTTCTACCTCTTGGGCATACCATAAACCAAATGTATCATTATCGCCTCCAGTAAATAAAATAGCATTTTTCTCACATGAGTTCAGTACATTCTTAGCAAAATCTACTTGATAAAAACGATTACTTCGGTCGTGGTCGTCATAATTTTGTTGGAGCAATATTATCGGAACAAACATCGATAAGCTTGCCGTACCTATTAATGTTGGAGTTGTTTTTTTCAGGATTTTTTGTAAAATCGTATACAGTTGTAAGGCCCCTACCCCTATCCAGATAGTAAAGAAATAGAACGAACCTACATAAATATAGTCTCGCTCGCGGGGTTCGATAGGCGAAGCGTTGAGAAATACCACCAAGGCCAAGCCAGTAAAGAGAAATAACAACGAGGTTACGGCCAAGTCTTTGGCATTTTTATGGTACAAAAGCCAAAAACCTAATACCCCTAATAGCAAAGGCAACATCCAATAGTTGTTATGAGCTTTGTTTTGAGCAATACGATATGGCAATGACGCTTTGTGTCGCCATTTGATAGTTCCTGCATCCTGATAATCACTTTCTCGGCTCACAAAATTCCATAAAAAATACCGCATATATCCTTGCGACAACTGATTTATGAAGAAATACTGGAGGTTATCGCTCATGGTAGGCTTTGCTCCTTTGGGTTTTTCGAGCAATTGTTCAAAAACAGCAGCATGGTCGGGGTTGCTGGTATAAATTCTAGGAAAAAGCATTTCATCGCCTTTGGCATAATTAAGCTTTTGTTTATAATCATATACTTTGTATTTCCCATCTTTCAACTGATACATGGGTTCACCTTTGTCGATACTTTCAAGCTCGGAAGCGTACGTTGGGCCGTACAACAAAGCTCGCTGCTCGTACTGTTCTCGTTTTAAATATTTTAGATAATTCAGAATATTGCCGGGGTTATTTTCATTGATAGGCGGATTGAATGAAGAACGCACTAAAGCCAAATTATATGATTGGTATCCTATCAAAACAAAAACAAAACAAAGTGTAGCCACATTCACCATTACCAATTGTTTTTGGATAGAGTACCGAAGCGTTGCATACAATATCCCAATCAATATGAACAAAAACACCACCACACCCGACATATAGGGCAAGCCTACTATATTAACCCAAAAAAGCTCGCTTTGAAAAGCCAAAGTAGGCAAACCTGCAATAACCCCCACATTGATTATGCCCAGTACAATCAGCCCAACCACAATTGATAAAATACTACCGCGATAATTGGCGTTAGGGTATTTTTTGAAATAATATACCAAAGCCAGTGCTGGAATAGCCACCAAGTTGAGCAAATGCACACCAATCGACAAACCTATTATGTAGGCTACCAAAACAATCCAGCGGTTGGCTTGAGCTTCGTCTTCAATAAGTTCCCATTTAAAGGCCATCCATACCATCAGGGCGATTAAAAAAGATGACATGGCATACACCTCGGCTTCTACAGCCGAAAACCAAAAAGTATCGGAAAAGGCAAATGCTAAAGAACCCACAATTCCTGCTACATAAAGCAATATCCATTCAGATTTGTTGAGCTGTGCAAAGGGTTTACCTATAGTTTTTCGGCCAATCATCACAATTGTCCAGTATAGCAACATAATAGTAAGGGCACTGGCTATAACAGACAGGAGATTTACAAAGAAGGCTACTTTTTCGGTATTGCTACCTGCCAGCAAAGCAAACAAACGACCGAGCATCAGGTATAAAGGAGCACCAGGTGGGTGAGGCACTTGAAGCTTATAGGCACAAGCAATAAATTCACCGCAATCCCAGAGTGATGCCGTGGGTTCGGTAGTAAGGTAATAGACCAAAAGGGCAATAGAAAACATACCCCAGCCAATTAGATTGTTGAGCTTTATCATGACAGTAAAATATTAATAAACAGACACTTAAAAAGAAACGAATACCTTATATGTAAGAAAAACAGCTATTTTGGGCACCTACAAAATAGCCTAAAGGCATAACTGAAACGAAAGTAGAGTGAAAGAGGAAAGTCTACAAGAATTTTAACTTTTGTTAAGGCTTTTTAACATTTGGACAAGCAATATTTGTTCTATGAAGCTGGTGAACAAATTATCCAACAAATAAGGAAATACTCATGAAAGAAAAATACGATTAAACAGCCGCTATAAAATGCTTGTAATAAGCTGTTTAGTCGAAAGGTTTACGCATCCAATAACCTTCTATGATAGTTGATTTGTCCTAAATGATAACTCAAATGCGTACAAAGATGTACTAAAAGGTATTCGGTACTGGTTTTTTCTTCAAAAACTAAAATAGGATATTGTTGCTCAAAATCGGTCGAATTCAAGGTTGATAGCGCCTTTTTTAGCATAGACAAGGTATCATCAATTTTTTGTATCAATATCTGTCGAGGTACATTTTTGTCGGAAAACTCCAAAGGTCTATTTCTGATATACCCCGACTGCCCAAGCTCAGCACCAATATAAGTATTGAGATTGCCAATAAGGTGTAATGTAAGGTTTCCAGCAGAATTAGCAATATTTTTATCCATTTTCCAGATATTTTCCTCCAAACTATAAAGGTTCAATTCAGCTTTTAATCGAGTCAAATCTCTTTCAAAAAGTTGGAAAAGCGTTAAGGCTAAAGTCATTATTGAGCAGGGTTATTGTGCTTTTTGGGCAAGATTCTTACAAATACGTTCAATACTGGTATCGAAAGGCTGAAATTCAATGGCAATAGCCTTCTTGATCTTTTTGTTGCTATATTCAAAATGATGACTCGACGAAAGAGCCGTTTCTTTGGTAAGTAAAGGGGCCTTGCCTGTAAAAAAGCTTCTTATGGCCTCTAAACGCCATAAAACACCTGCCAGCCATGGCGAAAGTAGTTTGGAGGGTGCTTTTTTACGAAATACAGTAGCAGTTTTCTCAAAGAAAGTTTTGTACGAAATTGGTCCAGCATTGATAACAAAACGCTCGCCCGAAATATCCGAAAGAGTAAGCTCATAAATACACTTGGCCAAATCGACAGCATCTACATAATTGAGCGTACCGTTGGGATAATAGCGATGCTCGTCAAAGGCATATTTGAATAATTGTGTACTGCTTTTGTGCCAATCGGCTTCGCCCAAAATCAACGATGGGTTTACAATAACAATATCTAGCCCTTCCGACAACCCACGCCATACCTCCATTTCGGCTAAGTATTTACTTTTGGCATAGTTCGAGTTGAGAGGGTCTTCTTCCCATGTACTTTTTTCATCTATCACAATTACTTGGCTTTTGTCATAATCATGAGAAATTTTACGCCCCAAAGCAGCAATCGAACTCACAAAGCACAATTTTTTGACAGAAGCCTCAAGACAAGCATTAACAACGTTGGCTGTCCCTTCTATATTGACTTTATTCATCATATCAATATCTTTGGGAGCAAACGAAACCAGTGCCGCTGCATGAACAACCCTATCAATACCGTTGTCAGCCAAAATTTTTTGAAGGGCGAGTACATCTAAGATGTCGCCATCAAACCAATGAATGGCTTGAGCCTGCTCTTCTAGTAACGACAAATCACTATTGGGGCGTTTTAAGCCTGCCACTTGATAGCCTTTGCCCAAAAAATACTTGGCTACAAAGCTACCCACCAAACCCGTAATACCTGTTATTAATACCATAATGTAAAGATAAAGCAAGACTTCTTCTATCGCAAAGAACACCAAGTTTTTCCACGAAAGTTCGTTTGTGCCAGTAAACTTATCTTTCTTTGTAAAAATTTAGACAAGAATGAAAAAAGCTATTATTGATTTAGGAACAAATACCTTTCAGCTATTGATTGTAGAACAAGCAGGAACACACTTTGAGTTGATTCATGAAGATAGCTATGCTGCCAAAATAGGCAAGGGAGGTATTTCGCAGGGTATTATTACGCCAGAAGGCATAGAAAGGGCTATTGCAGGACTGAATCATTTTAAGGAAATATGGGAAAAAGAGGGCATTTTGACCAGTCAGGTGCTAGCCACGGCCACCAGTGCCGTTCGAAATGCTAAGAATGGCGAAGCCTTTTGCCAAGCAATCTTGGATGCTACGGGTATCAACATACAGGTGATTTCGGGCGAGGAAGAAGCTGGCCTTATTTATGAGGGGGTAAAACTAGGTACTCATATTGGCAAAACACCTTCGATGATTATGGATATTGGTGGAGGAAGTGTTGAATTTATTATATGCGACCAAGACCGAATTTATTGGAAACAAAGTTTTGAGATCGGTGGCCAAAGGCTCATGGACAAGTTTATGAACTCCGACCCTATTTCACCTCGCTCGGTAGGCTTACTTCGTGACTACCTCGAAGAACAACTCTTGCCCCTTACCAATGCCGTACATCAGTATGCTCCCGAATGTATTATTGGTTCGGCTGGCTCGTTTGAAACCTTGGTGGATATGTATTCGATGAAACATTTTGGCGAGTGGCCTCCTCGTACACAAGTGAGTTTTGAACTACCTATTACCGATTTTTATGATTCTTTTTTGGCATTGGTGTCGAATGGCCACAACGAGCGAATGGCAATTCCGGGTATGATAGAACTACGGGTAGATATGATTGTGGTAGGCGTGTGCTTGATTGACTTTGTTTTGAAAAGATATGATATTCAACAAATAAAGGTGTCGACCTATGCACTCAAAGAAGGGATTTTATCAAGACTATTGTCGCAAGCCTAAATCAATTGCGGTATTATTTTGTATTTTAAATAAATTTTGGCCATTACCCTACAGTACCGCAATTCGCTAATTTTTGAGCAAAACATATCATATACTTAATTTTTTTCGTTAAACTTGTTAAAAAATTAGTTTTGAAAGTAAACATATATTCTACTTTATTTCGTTTAGCCTTTCAGTGACTATTATTCAACTATTATTAACTTTAATTTTTCTTCAAATATGTGTTTTTACGGTGAGCATTCGTTCATAGCAACGAAATGGACACCGTTTTACCTGTAAAAACTATGACGACTCTTCTAAGTATCTTACTACAGACTGTCATTGATTCCGACACAACTGCAACGACTATTACTACTGTTACCAAAGCTGGTGAGGACTTAAATTTATTAGGACTTCTCGAAAAAGGGGGCTGGGTAATGATTCCAATTTTTGTGTTGTTTTTCATTGCTCTTTTCCTATTTGTTGAGCGTTACTTGTATATCAGTAAAACTTCTAAGCTAGATAATACCTTCTTGTTCTCTATCAAAGAAATGCTGTATTCTGGCAATATACAAGGAGCTGTTAATTACTGTAAAACTTCGCCATTCCCAATAGCTCGTTTGTTGGAAAAAGGACTTACAAGAATTGGATCGCCAATGCGAGACATCGAAAATGCTATCGAAAATACCGCAAGAGTCGAAATTTATAATATGGAAAAAAACCTTGGTATTCTTTCGGCCATTGCCAAAATTGCCCCAATGTTTGGTTTCTTGGGTACGGTTTCGGGTATGATTCGTACTTTTCATAATATTGCAATGGCCAACAAAATCG
The DNA here is from genome assembly GCF_000427405.1 of Flectobacillus major DSM 103. Taxonomy (NCBI): domain Bacteria; kingdom Pseudomonadati; phylum Bacteroidota; class Cytophagia; order Cytophagales; family Flectobacillaceae; genus Flectobacillus; species Flectobacillus major. The sequence goes on along the minus strand of NZ_KE386491.1, from coordinate 5,179,645 downwards.
ATATTAGTACTATTGCGAGTGGTATCTACGAAAAAATGGTAACCTCGGCTACTGGTTTGATGGTGGGTATTATAGCATATTTCTTTTATACCATTTTGACAACCATGATTGACCGTACTGTAAACAAAATGGAAGTTACAGCCATCGATTTCTTGGATATTCTTCATAAACCTGCAACCAAATAATTGAGGTATTGCCCTTAAAGGCAATTCTCGTAGCAAATGCTATGAATATTAGAAAACGAACAAGAGAACAATCAGAAGTTGAAACGGGTGCTTTGGCTGATATTCTTTTCTTCTTAATGATGTTTTTCCTGATGATTTCGACATTGGCTAGCCCCGATGCCATCAAACTGCTTTTGCCTGAGTCTAGCACGGCTCAGCAAACAGCCACCAAGGAAAATATCAGATTGACTGTAGATGAGAATAATCAATATTTTGTAGATGACGTGCCTGTAAGCTTTGATGTGCTAGAAAGCTATTTAGCCGAGCAAGCAAAAAGCAAAAATTCAGAAACGGTGATTTTGAGAATCTCAAAAGACAGAACCGTTCAGGATTTGGCCAAAATATATGATATTGTAGCCCGCTTAAATTTAGCTTTAGTAATGGCAACAGACAAACAATAACATGTATTAAGTAGAAACACAAAATTGCTATTGCAGGGTGTTGAACTTAATAACTTTTTGGAATTGTTTAACCATAAAATGTATTATGTAAATAGCCGTCGCCCAAAAGTGACGGCTATTTGCGTATCCTTAAAACAATCTTTCAAATAATGAGCGATATAGAGATTTTGTGGAATCATATAACCCGAAATGAGGATTTGATTAAATTGATAGCTTCGATTATTGTAGGTGCTATTATTGGGGGCGAACGAGAATATCATAGCAAATCGGCAGGATTACGAACATTTACATTGATATGTGTGGGCTCAACTATATTTACTATTCTATCTGAAAAAGTAGGTCAAGGTGTTTCGCCAGACAGAATTTCGGCCAATATTGTTACTGGTGTCGGTTTTTTAGGAGCAGGGATTATCTTTAAGGTAGACGACAGGGTAAAAGGACTCACTACGGCTGCTATTATTTGGGTTACAGCAGCATTGGGAATGGCCATTGGCGACGGGCATATTTTGTTGTCGTTTCTTGGTGCAATTTTTGTGTTTGGTATTTTACAGTTTTTTATTACGCTCGAAAAATGGATTCATAAATACGGTGAAACTCGTAATTATAGAATTGTGATGCGAAGAACTCATGAGGGTTTTCCAAAACTAGAAGAGTTTTTTAGACAAAATCACATGCAGGCAAAAAAAGGGAAACAGGTATTTCGAGAAGGAATTTTTATTTGTTATTGGTCGGTACGTGGGCAAACTTCCAAACACGAGCGACTCGCCAAACGGCTACTTTCGGACGAAAGAATTATCGAGCTTGAGTATTAATCTTTGGGGCTTAGAATAATTGTTTGCCATAGCCCATGTCAAATATATGACCGACAGAGACCATCTTCGTAAACTTTTTCAGGCTCTTATACGTTGAAAACTTGAGTGGAAATATAATAGTAGTTACTTTATCGGCTGTTTTCCTCATACAACTCTTTTACTTCTGAATCATTTCAAACAATAATAGGCATTTTTGGATGCTCATATTATAATATTTACTATCTTTTAGTGTGCATTACGATCGGCAAGCTCAAGGTTATATAGTAGATATTTAACCTATTTTTGGTATAAATCCTTATTTTGACAACAATATTCGTATGTTCGAGTTTAATTCAAAACTAAATTGCACATACCTTACAGAAATGTATGGCGACGATACAGAAATGGCACAAATGATGTTTGAGCATTTCTTAAATAATAGTATTCCTGAGTGGAATACTATTATACCACTCATTGAAGAACAAAATTTAGACGCAGTGCTACGGCTTGTTCATAAAAATAAACCTACATTCATGATGGTAGGCTTATCGGAGATTCATGACAAAATACGAAATTTTGAAAAAGATATTCGTTCAGGGCTTTCCTGGAATGACATTGCCAACAGATATGAGGCTATTTCTCTTGAAATCAACTCATTTTCAACGATTATTCAGCACGAAATTAACCGTTTGTCTGACTTTGTAGAATCATAAATTATTGATAAATAATCTTTTGCAAAATAATAGGTATATCGTCCTACTTTAATTTTATCAAATATCATTACCTATTATAGATTCTTATACTATTCCTTTTTGCATGCTATTCAAATTGAAGCATCCAAGCAATATACCTAAGTATATTGTTCTTTTTATCTGTTTTCTTATAATAAAGAACAGTTATTCTTTAAAAATTATACACAACATTCAACTCTTGTATATACAATTATGATATTGGCAGCTAAACCAGAAAATGAGTTAGAGCGATTGGCAGTCTTACAAGAATACCAGATTCTTGATACATTACCAGAGAAGGATTTTGATGATATTGTAAAAATTGCTTCTGAGATTTGTAATACCCCCATTTCGACAATTACCCTCATAGATAGAGATAGACAGTGGTTTAAAGCCAAAGTTGGCTTAGAAGTAAATGAATCCCCTCGGGAAACTTCGTTTTGTGCTCATGCTATCCTCGATCATCAAGTTCCACTTATTATTTCGGATGCCCGAGAAGATGAACGCTTTTTCGATAATCCACTTACTATTGGCGAGCCTTTTGTAATTTTTTATGCTGGTGTACCACTTGTTACCGACAATGGCCAAGCCTTAGGAACGCTGTGCGTAATAGATAACCAGCCTAAACAGCTCCGAGACGACCAAGTGGTAGCTTTGAAAGCTTTGGCAAATCAAATTATGAGTCAATTTGATTTGCGTAAAAGAACACTTGAGCTACAGAGTATTCGAGAAGATTTGGAGTTGAAAAATAAAGAATTACTTGAAGCCAAACAAAGACTTGAAATAGCCATAAAAGCCAAATCAGCGTTTTTGTCGATGATGAGCCATGAAATCAGAACTCCGCTGCATGCTATTTTAGGGAATATCAATTTTCTGTTGGAAGAATCGCCTCGGCCAGATCAAGAAGTACCGCTTAATGTTCTCAAATTTACAGGCGAAACTCTTCTTACAATTATCAATGATATTTTAGATTATAGCAAACTCGAAGCTAAAAAGGTACAGTTAGAACAAATTTCGTTTCATATCCGTGATTTGGTAACTAATATTGTCAGTATCAATATTCACCGAGCCAAAGAACGAGGCAACAAAATCGTTGTAAATATTGCCGACAATGTGCCTCAATATTTGTTGGGCGATCCTACTCGTTTAGTACAAATTATTAATAATTTGGTATCTAATGCTGTAAAATTCACCAAAAATGGTTCTGTAACTATCCAAATTAGTGTAAAAGAACATGGTGAAGATTTTGACAACTTGTTGTTTGAAATAATAGATACAGGAATAGGTATTCCACAAGAATCAATCGATAAAATATTTGAAGAGTTTTCACAGGCCTCTACTATGACCACCCGTCAATTTGGAGGTACAGGACTTGGTCTTGCTATCATCAAAAACCTTTTAAACTTATTTGGTAGCCAGATTCATGTGAGTAGCAAGATGGGCGAAGGCTCAAATTTTTATTTTGAAATAAAATCGAAACGAATTGAGCAGAATATTGTAAGAAAAGAAAAACTAACTGATTTTAATTTCAATGGATTTGATGTATTGGCTGTAGACGACAATGAGATTAACCTCAAGATTGTATCCAGAAACTTGGTAAAAAAAGGTATTTCGGTCAAAACATTTCTGTCGCCTCTCGAAGCACTGGAATCGGTCAAATCGGGGGTTAACTATGATTTAATTATTGTAGATTTACAAATGCCCGATATGAATGGCTTTGAATTGGCTGGCGAAATACGCAAAATTTTACCGAATGTGCCAATTATTGCTAGCTCGGCTGATAACAATTCTGAAACCATCGAGATGGCAATTCAGGCAGGAATGAACGACTACCTACTTAAACCTCACACGCCACAAGAAATTTATATTCTTTTGGCCAAGCATCTATCTTTTGCTTCTGAAGAATAATTTTACAAAAAGAAGAGGTCAGACAGTGCTAACTGCTGACCTCTGTATATTTATAGGAAAATTGGGTATCTATTTTAAAAAGCCCTTGTAAAAATTAACATGTAGCTTTTCTAAACGACCAGCATGAGCTTTCATTCGTTTAGCAAAATGGTCATAATTTTTACTTTCTTTGGGTGTCCATGCTACTTCAGCCAACGCCGATGCTCTTGGAAAAACCATATATTCTACGTAATCGCTAGTTTTCATGTATTCTGTCCAAACATTAGCCTGAACACCAATAATGTGCTTTTGTTGCTCTGGTGTCAAGTCTGTAGGCGTTGGTTCATAAGAATATATTCTCTCCAAAGTAGTAAACCCTCCAATAGCCAAAGGTTCTGTTTTGGGGTCGGCCTGATAGTGGTCTAAATACACATGACTTCCTGGGGTCATAATTGCATCGTGGTTTTCTTTAGCCGCTGCAATTCCTCCTTCTGTACCTCTCCACGACATTACTGTTGCATTGGGCGACAAGCCACCTTCCAAAATTTCGTCCCAACCAATCATTTTACGTCCTTTCGAGGTAATAAATTTATCAATACGGCCAATAAAATAACTTTGCAAACCATGCTCATCTTTTAGGCCATTGCGTTGAATAATATCTTGGCAAAAACGGCTTTCTTTCCATTGTTTTTTCGGGCATTCGTCACCCCCAATATGGATATACTGGCTAGGGAACAAGTCCATTACTTCTGTCAAAACATTTTCTAGGAAAGTAAATGTTTCTTCTCGTGGACAAAATACGTCTTCGTAAACACCCCAATCGGTAGCTACTTGGTAAATTTTGTCTGGATTACAGCCAAATTCTGGATACGCTGCCAACACTGCTTGCGAGTGGCCTGGCATTTCTATTTCAGGAATAACTGTTACAAACTTTGATTTGGCATACGCTACAACTTCTTTTACTTCGTCTTGAGTATAGAAACCACCGTACTCTTGTCCGTCAAATTTCTTTGAATAGGCACGTCCAACTACGGTTTCTTTGCGTTTCGACGAAATCTGCGTAAGTTTCGGATATTTCTTAATTTCAATTCTCCAGCCTTGGTCTTCTGTTAAATGCCAGTGAAAAGTATTTAATTTGTGAAGGGCAATAAGGTCGATATATTTTTTGATAAATGACACAGGGAAAAAATGGCGGCCTACATCCAGATGCAGCCCACGGTAAGAATAACGTGGAGCATCTTCGATTGTACAGTTGGGTACTGTCCAATTAATATTGCTAACTTTTTCTTGGCCAAAAATTTGATTTGGCATCAATTGTAGCAAACTTTGTAAGCCATAAAACGCACCCTTGCCTGTTTTGGCCGAAATACTAATGTTTTTGCTACTTACATTCAAGACATATCCTTCTTCTGCTATTTGCTCATTTTTGAAAAACTGGATGCTATTATTAGCAACACTTTTATTTCCTACAACAAGTTTGCGGGTAGTACCTGATACCAAATTGAGCTGGTCGATTAACAACTGAGCCACATGCGTAAAATCATCATCGTTGGTACTTGTTACTACGTTGGTTTTGGGGCTAATGGAAAAAGCACCTGTTTTTTGCTCTAGCTTTTGTGGCAATGGAATAATGTTATACGTGTTTTGAGCAGTAATAAAATGAGAACCTACCCAAAAGCAAATTAAGGAAAGTATTTTTTTCATTAGAAATCGGTTTGGTAAATTGTTGCTTCAAAGGTATGTGAAAAAATGCCAATGTGTATCTTTTTTTAACCGAAATATTTAAAATATTTTTCAATATACGTATTATATTGCCGATTAAATATACCATTTACCTTAATAATTAAATTTTTTTCAAAATGAAAACCTTAGATACTCTTCTAAAAAACAAGTCGCTTTCTATAATATGTGGTATCATGATATTGGTTTTATGCTCTATACCCAGTCATGAATTACCTCAAAACTTAGGTTTCAGTGACAAAGCTGAACATTTTATTGCATTTGGAGTATGGTCATTTTTAACGATTTACTCATTCAGAAATACCTTTTTCACCTTTATAGCAGGTATTCTGTTTGGTATAGGTATCGAGTTTTGGCAAAGTATATTACCTGAATCTTTTCATCGTTCGTTCGATTGGTACGATGCTGTAGCCGATACAATTGGCGTAATACTGGGTATTATTGTATTTTTAGCTATTCATAAAGCAAAACTAGTAGAAAAAGAATAAGCCCCTAAATATGCAATATAGTGCCGATAATAACTATTGAACTACAAAAAACATGAGTCATCTCGAATTTTAAGGAATATTAAAAGAGCTCTCCTATTTGTGTTTGTTGGGATTCATAAGGGAGGTTGTCAAATGAGCTTAACAATCGCTCAAATGATAGAAAATTAGGGGCTATTCATGCAAAAGGCGTTCGAAAAACTAATTTCGAACGCCTTTTGCATGTTAAATGTTAGTATGACACATCTTTGGCCGCAAAGCATTATCCTAATACCACAGGCCCTGCTTGATTGATACCTGACACATAACATTCAGAACCAATACCCACTTTGGCAAAACCATCTTGCATGGCTTTACCCACACGATTGGCGGTAAATAAATCTTTCGACAAAGCAAACATCGAAGGCCCTGAACCAGATATAGAGCATCCTAAAGCACCGTTTTCTAAAGCTGCATTTTTAACATCGTCAAACTGAGGAATTAAGATTGAACGAATTGGCTCTATGATTACATCTACTAACGAACGAGAAATTAGATCATAGTCGGGTAGCATCAAGCCTGCCACCAAACCAGCCACGTTTCCCATCTGAGTGATAGTATTTTTCAAAGAAATCTCTCTTTTCAAAATATTGCGGGCATCTTTGGTATTCACCTCGATATGCGGATGCACAATTGTAGCGTATAACTCTTTGGGAGTTTTGAGCTGAATAATGTCCAGAGGGTCGTAGCTCCTAATTACAACAAACCCGCCCATAAGGCTAGGCCCAACGTTATCGGCATGAGCCGACCCACAAGCAATAAATTCGCCCTCCATAGCAAAAGGCAATAGGTCTTTCTGAGCCAAAGGTCGCCCCATAAGTTCGTTAGCAGCAAAAACACCTGCTACCGACGAAGCCGCCGACGAGCCAAGTCCCGACCCCAATGGCATGAGTTTTTTCAAGTCCATTTCAAAGCCTTGTCCCTCCTCGCCTATGGCTTCCAAAAACTTTAGAATTGCAATACCTGCAGTATTTTTGCTTGCATCCAAAGGCAAACGCCCGTCGTCGCCCTCTATTTTATTGATTTTGACCCCCCTATTAGTCGACTTTTTAAGGATAAGCTCATCGCCAGGGTTATCAACTGCAAAACCAAATATATCAAAACCACAGGCAACATTAGCAACTGTTGCAGGGGCAAATACTTTTATCGAATCTGTCATTGTATGTTAAGTCAACAGCAATTATGTGGAAATATTACCACTGGTTTATTTATGCCAAATACGCTCCGATAGCTACAATATCGGCAAATACCCCCGAGGCTGTTACTTCGGCCCCAGCTCCTGGCCCTTTGATTACCAAGGGGCGATCGTGGTAGCGTTTGGTGGTAAACGAAATTACGTTGTCGGCTCCGTCCATCATATAAAATGGATGCGTTTTACCGATACTCCGTACACCAATCGTAATGGCGTTGTTTTCTAAAGTAGCAATAAAGCGAAGTACCTCGCCTTTGGCTTCGGCTTCGTCTACCATTTTCTCGAAATATTCGTTCGATACCTCTAGTTCGTGGAAAAAGTCGTCGACAGTAGGTGCTTTTTCACAGTTTTCGGGAAGAAGTTTTTGTATTGTAACATCTTCTGGTTCGATTTTAAGACCAATTTCTCGTCCTAATATCAAAATTTTTCTAGCCACATCCATCCCGCTCAAATCTTCACGTGGGTCGGGCTCAGTATAGCCTTTGGCTTTAGCTTCACGAACAATATCGGCAAATTTGACACCTTTTTTGAAGTTGTTGAAAATATACGACAACGTTCCTGAAAGTACACCTTCGATTTTTTCAAAACGGTCGCCCGACGAAATCAACCCTTGCAGCGTATTGATCACAGGTAATCCTGCCCCTACATTGGTTTCGTACAAAAACTTAACACCTTTTTTCAGGGCTGTTCTGTGCAACAAAGCGTAGTCTTCGTACCTACCCGAATTGGCTACTTTGTTGGGAGTTACCACCGAAATATTGGCCTCAAAAAGCCCTAAATAATAATTATGAATATTTTTGTCGGCGGTACAATCAGCAAATACCGAATTAGGTAAGTTGAGTCGTTTGGCTTCTTCTACAAATGCCCACAACTCGGCTGATTTGCCTGTACTTTCAACAGCTTCTTGCCAAGAGTCCATTGAAATCCCTTCGGCATTAATCAACATCTTACGAGAATTCATTACACCCACAAGATTGACTTTCAGGGCTTTATATTTGGACAAATAATTGGCTTGCCCTGTAAGTTGATTTAAGAGAGTTTTTCCTATTAGTCCAGTACCTACCAAAAATAAATTTAAGGTTTTGACCTGCGAGAAGAAGAAAGTATCATGAATCACATTGAGTGCTTTTGAAATATCCTTTTTCTCGATAACAACCGAAATGTTCAGTTCGGACGACCCTTGTGCTGTAGCCACGATATTGATACCATTTTTACCCAAAACCGAGAATAGCTTACCGCTCACCCCTGTATGGCGACGCATTCCTTCGCCAACAACAGCAATTACGGAAAGATTTTCCTGAATTTCGATTCCTTCAATATCGCCTATGGCTATTTCGTTGGCAAATTCTGTTTCTAAAATCTGACGAACTTGGTCTGAAAACTGAGGGTCGATGGCAAAGCAAATAGAGTGTTCTGAAGAAGCTTGCGAAATCAGTACAACCGATATTTTGTTTTTGGCCAAAATTGTAAATAACTTACCCGACACCCCCGCAACACCGATCATACCCGACCCTTGAAGATTGACCAAGGCAAGGTTGTCTATCGAACTAATACCAGTAATAATGTATTCGCTAGGTTCGGCTTCGCGACTTACAACTGTCCCGACAAAGCTAGGGTTAAAGGTATTGAGTACCCGAATAGGGATATTTTTGGCAAAAGCAGGCTGCAACGATGGCGGGTAAATGACTTTAGCCCCAAAGTGCGTAAGTTCCATTGCCTCCGAATAAGTGATTGTCGGAATAGTAAAGGCATTTTTCACCTTTCTTGGGTCGGCGGTCATCATGCCGTCTACGTCTGTCCAGATTTCTATTTCGGTGGCATTCAACGCTGCTCCAAAAATAGACCCTGTATAATCAGAACCACCACGGCCAAGGGTTGTAGTTTCGCCTTTATCGGTCGAGCCAATAAAGCCCGTAATCAATTGCAATGATTTGGACTTAGAAAAATGCGTTTGGATTTGCTGATTCGTAACCGCAAAATCTACTTCTGCCATACCAAAGGTATCGTTGGTACGAATCACCTTACGAGCATCTAAAAACTGGCAGTCGACACCCTGAGCATGAAGAATTTCATAAATCAAAGTAGTAGATAAGCGTTCGCCAAAACTTACAATAAGGTCGGCGGTACGAGGAGAAATCTCACGAATTAGCGAAACCCCTTTGAGAAGGTCTTCTAACTCGTTGATAATCGTTCGGATATTAGCAAATACCTTGGACTGTGCTTTTACGTCGATAAGTGCACGAACTACACCAAAATGACGGTCTTCAATAGCTTTTACCAAGTCGAAATAACTGGTATCGCCTACCGAGGCACGTTTTCCTGTTTCAATAAGCTGGTTGGTAACGCCGCCCATTGCCGAGAATACTACGGCTGATTTTTCTCCTTTTTCAAGGTTGCCCTTGATGATGCCTAGAACCGATTGAATACTTTCAACCGTTCCACAAGACGTTCCTCCGAATTTTAATACTTTCATATCTTAGATATTGTAGAAGCCATTTTTGAGATATAGATGTCCTCTTTAAATGCTCCTGTCTGCTTTACAACAGCAGTTTGATTGTTTAGTTGGAATCACAAATATAGCCAAAGGCTGGTAATACTTCATGGATTGTTATCCCTTTTGATACAATAATCTTTTGTTAAATTTTGACCTAAATAGAACATTTTTCCTGTCAAAAATTCAAATAACGGTATAAATAAATGACAAAGTGGCTATGCAAAACAAAATATTATGGTTATTGGATATTTATGGAGTGAAATTCTGGAAACCCGAAGCCTATTATTTTTGTTAGTCTATTATTGAATTAACGCTCAAAAGGCTTGGTTCTTCAACAATATATTGCCTTTTTTAGGATTTAAAAACAAAAAGCCTGCATAATGCTGTAAGTACATGAGTAAAATAAAATATAATGGATTTAGGCACAAAGTATTAGCAAAGTATCCAAAGGCTACTTATATAAAACCTCAATACCTTACTATAGCCTTGTACCTTGGTAGGCATTGGTTAATGACTAATACACACACTTCCTGATTGACTCAATTACTTATAGCTCAGGTATTGCACATAACCCCTTATTCACTATGCTAGGATACCGCTTTTCTGAATTTATCCCTCAAGAAAATGACCAGGGACAAAAAGCCAAGTTCGACCAATTATTAGATATTTTTAATCAATTGGTAACGATGACAGCAGGCAATGTGTCGGAGGCGTTGTCGTGGCTTACTCAATTAGACCAGCAATACAACCTTACGGATGATTCGTATGGTATTGCCGATTTTATAGACGACCTCAAGGCCAAAGGCTATATTCGAGAAGAAAAAAATGAAGATGGCCAACAAGCCGAAATTCTTACTGCCAAGGGCGAGCAGAGTATTCGGAAACAGTCGTTGGAGGAAATTTTTGGCAAACTCAAAAAAACTGGTAATTCGGGCAACCACCGAACACCCTACCAAGGTACTGGCGACGAAATGAATACCGACCGCCGTGAATTTCAGTTTGGCGATTCACTTGAACAAATTGCCATGACCGAATCTATCAGAAATGCCCAAATCAATAATGGTTTTGAGAATTTTATGCTAACCGAAAATGATTTGGAAATTATGGATAAGGAATATAAAGCTCAAACCTCTACGGTTTTAATGATTGATATTTCGCATTCGATGATTCTATATGGCGAAGACCGTATTACTCCTGCCAAAAAAGTAGCTATGGCTTTGTCGGAATTGATTATGACCAAATACCCCAAAGATACCCTCGATGTAATTGTTTTTGGCAACGACGCTTGGCAGATTCAGGTCAAGGATTTGCCTTATTTGGAGGTGGGGCCATTTCATACCAATACTGTGGCAGGGCTAGAATTGGCTATGGATTTGTTAAGAAGACGTAAAAATAAAAATAAACAAATTTTTATGATTACCGACGGTAAACCTACTTGCCTCAAAGAGGGTATTCGATATTATAAAAATAGCTTTGGCCTCGACAAAAAAATCCTCAACAAAACTCTCACTCTGGCGGCTCAGTGCCGAAGGCTCAAAATACCTGTTACCACTTTTATGATTGCCCGTGACGAGTACCTCAAAGAGTTTGTGCAGGAGTTTACTAAAATTAATAACGGCCGAGCTTACTATTCTTCGCTAAAAGGGCTTGGTGATTTTATTTTTGAAGACTATCAGCGTAATCGGAAAAAAGATGTAAGATAAAAAATCCCTTCTGTAATAGAAGGGATATAATTTGCAGGTTTGAGGAGGCTAAACAGATAAGAATTTTAAGCTATCGAGGTTAATACAGTTAATGAATAGGTCAAATATACAGTATAGTTTTTTTTGTGTATTCTAAAATGTATGTGAACGGCTGAAATCATATTGTCAAAGGTCATATTTCAGGGAGATGCGTAAGTAATTGTGCTTAGGAAATGATTATTAATGTTTGTATATAACAACGTTGTATTGTTTCATCAGCGTTTGCTATTACTTACCATGTACCTTCATCTGGTAATAGGCCTCAAAAAGTTTGTTACATATTTTAAGCAAAAAATAAATGTCATACAAAAATCTTTCTACAGAAGAAATTCTGTCTATTACAACTCTTGGTGCATTAAAAGCGGCTGGATACCAAGCTAAGTCTATCAAACAAGAACTTAGAGACAATTTGATTACTAAAATCAAAAATAAAGAAAATGTTTTTGAGGGAATTTGGGGCTATGAAGACACCGTCATTCCCGATATTGAGCGAGCTATTTTGTCACAGCATCATATCAATTTATTGGGTTTACGTGGACAAGCCAAAACCAGAATTGCCCGCTTGATGGTTACTTTGCTCGACGAATACGTTCCTGTTGTTCGGGGTTCTGAACTTAACGACGACCCCCTTGAGCCACTTTCTCGTTTTGCAAAAGACACCATTGCCGAACAAGGCGACCAAACGCCTATTGTTTGGTGGCATCGTTCCGAGCGTTATACCGAAAAGCTAGCAACGCCCGATGTATCTGTTGCCGATTTGATTGGCGATGCCGACCCTATCAAGGCAGCTACCCTCAAACTCCCCTATTCTGATGAACGAGTTGTGCATTTTGGCTTAATTCCTCGTTCGCACAGAGGTATTTTTGTAATCAACGAGCTTCCTGATTTACAGGCCAGAATTCAGGTGTCGCTATTCAATATCTTGCAGGAAGGTGATATTCAAATTCGTGGGTTTAAGCTACGCTTGCCTTTAGATATTCAATTTGTTTTTACAGCCAATCCTGAAGATTACACCAATCGGGGGTCTATTGTAACTCCGCTCAAAGACCGTATCGACTCGCAAATTGTAACGCACTACCCCAAAACATTGGCAATCGGTAAGCGTATTACTTTGCAGGAGGCCAATATCAAGCCTGAACAACACGATTTGGTAACTACCAATGCCTTAATTGAGGACTTGATTGAACAAATTGCTTTTGAGGCTCGCCAATCGGAATATGTAGATGCCAAATCGGGAGTATCGGCTCGTATGACTATTTCGGCTTATGAAAATTTGATTTCGGCTGCCGAAAGACGTGCTTTACTGAATGGTGAAGAAAAAACCTATATCCGTGTTGCTGATTTGGTAGGAGTAATTCCTGCGGTATGTGGCAAAGTCGAATTGGTGTACGAAGGCGAAATTGAAGGGCCTGTTATTGTGGCTCAAAACCTTATCGGAAAGGCTATTCGTACTCAGTTTTTAAACTATTTTCCTGACCCCGAAAAAATCAAAAAAGTTGCGAAAGATAAAGCTGGAAAAAACCCATTCAAGCCCGTAATTGATTGGTTTATGGATGGCAATATTATTGATATTTTCAACGATAGCTCTGATACCGATTATTCTTCTCGCTTGCGTGCTATCGATGGCCTCGACGACTTAATCGAAAAGATATACCCAACATTTGAAGGACGAGAAAAACTTTTTATGATGGAATTTGTATTGCATGGCTTATCGGAGTTTTCGATGATTTCAAAGAAAACCCTCGACCAAGGCTTACAATTCAAAGACTTGACCGACTCGCTATTTGATTTAGATAAATTCAAGTTTGACGAAGAATAGTTACTAAATGGCTGTCTATGCAGCTTGTATAGAATCCACCCTCAAATAGGAAGAAATTTAGAGAATGAGTGATTATTTTTGAAGATACTTTTCACAGGGATGTAATGCTTCGCAGCTAAAGATATGTCATGCTGACATGCAAAAGGCGTTCGGAATTAGTTTTCCAAACGCCTTTTGCATGAATAACCCCTAATTTTCTATTATTTGAGCAATTGATAAGCCTCTTCAATGTTCTCTTGATTACCTTATGAATCTCAACAGAATAACTCATCTTTAATAGCCTCTATCTATGCAGGATTTGTTAGGCTTTTGGATGGGCTTGTTCGTAAATCTTTCTGATTTTTTCCATAGAATTATGGGTATATACCTGCGTTGCCGACAGCGATGTATGCCCCATTAGGTCTTTAATAGCTGTTAAATCGGCCCCATTATTTAGCAAATGAGTAGCGTAAGAATGCCTCAAAACGTGAGGAGATTTTTTAGTAAGAGACGTTACTAAGCTAAGGTATTTTTTTACAATCCGCTGAATCATAACTGGATATGCCTGATTTCCTTTTTCACTAACAATCAAATATTGATGTTCTAAGCCTTCCTGATTACGGCATTGAATATATAGTTCTATCTGATGAGCCAGCGATTGATTAATAGGAATAATCCTTTCTTTGTTCCTTTTTCCTAACACTTTTACGGTTTGTCCATAAAAATCTATATTCCGAACCTCAAGGTCAATCAATTCCGACAAACGCATACCTGTACCATACAACAGCTCCAAAATAAGCTTATCACGCACTCCCTCAAAACTTTCTGGAAATTCTACATCGTCGAGTAAATTATCTAGCTCTGCCTCCCGTACAAAGGTGGGAATATTTTTGGTAGTTTTCATAGCCAATACCTTTCGCATGGGGTCTTGGTCGATAATTTTTTTTTGTTGTAAAAACTTAAAAAAACTGCGAAGCGTTGCTATTTTTCGATTAATACTCCGGCTATCGAGCTTGGCCTCTGAGAGCGAAACCACCCACGAGCGAATCATTTGGTGGTCTGCTAATTGAGGATGATGAAAGTCGTAGGTCTTGGTCAAATACTCGACAAACTGAGCCATATCCTTTCTATAAGCTGTTACGGTGTGGTCGCTACAGCGTTTTTCGTGCTGAATATACTGCAAAAAAAAATTGACTATCTCTGAATTCATGATTCTAAGATAGTCAATTTTTTATGAATGCTGAACGGTTATCGGCTTAATTCACGATTAAATGATAACATAATGAATGAAATCAATCGAGACTAAGACTCCAAATTACCGTACATTTTTTGTTTGTATGTAGCACGAATAACTTCTGTACGACGCTCTACAGATGGTTTTTCAAATGCCATACGCTTACGAAGTTCTTTAACTACACCAGTTTTTTCAAATTTCTTTTTGAATCTTTTAAGAGCTTTGTCGATTGACTCGTTTTCTTTTACGTTGATAATCAGCATATTATTTGTTTGTTTATTGTCTTAACTTTGAATTGAGGTGCAAAGATAGGGCTTTACTTTTTCAATGTCAAGGTTTTTGCTGAAAACGTTATAATAAGTCGATAGATGGAGCTGGAAAAAGGTTCTTAAAAGTAAACGAATACGTAGTATCGCCAAAAGTTCTTAGATGCAACAGGCGGTCTTTGCCTTCTTGGGCTGTAGGTACTGTGCCTACAGGTATCCACCACAATGCAACATTAGCTTCTTGGGCTTTTTCAAACCACTTGGCTCGTTTCAGAAATACTTCGGTATGTGCCGAACGATACACGTATTGCTTGAGTAAGTCTATATTTTCCCAAACCGACATATTCACAATAATAAGTGGGTCATCAAAAGGATTAATGGCTGTAGCATTATTATTTTCGTCTTTGAGCCGCCAAATAAAACCTGTACTTTGCTCGGCCAAGCTATTGATTCTGTCGAGGTCAGCTACAAAATCGGCAATAATAGGGCTGTCGATTGGAGCAACCAATTTGGCAATATTGATTTGTGCTAAATGATATTTCATTGTGTATATCAAAGATAAATGGAAGGGCGTATTCAAATATAGTATGAACCAAGGAATCTGCAATCTGATAGAATCCCTAATCTGTTCGTATACATCTTACTCAAATATATAAATTTTTGGGCTGGCACAAAAGACATCCCATCTAATTGCTACTAAACTTATCGGCGAGCTTGTGCCAAAGTGGTTTTGGGTCGTATCTTTGTAGTTCATAACTATTTCAGATGATTTCGATAGATAATATAGCGGTAGAGTTCGGTGGACGAGCTCTTTTTAGTGACGTTACCTTCAATGTTAACGACAAAGATAAAATAGCCCTAATGGGCAAAAATGGAGCTGGTAAATCGACTATGCTCAAAATCATAGCAGGGGTAGACAAACCTACCAAAGGCAAAATATCAAAGCCCAATGGTGCAGTAATTGCTTATTTGCCTCAACATTTGCTTACTGAAGATAACGCTACGGTGTTTGAAGAAACAGCCAAAGCGTTTTCGTCGGTACTAAATATGAAAGCCGAAATCGATGAGCTAAACCTCCAATTAGAAACCCGTACCGATTACGAATCGGACGAATATATGGCTATTATTGAGCGGGTTTCGGAGGTAAGCGAAAAATATTACTCTATAGAAGAAATCAACTACGATGCCGAAATAGAAAAAACACTCTTGGGTTTAGGCTTTGTACGTTCGGATTTTACTCGCCCAACTAGCGAATTTAGTGGTGGCTGGCGTATGCGTATCGAGTTGGCCAAAATTCTTCTTCAAAACCCCGACTTAATTCTTCTGGATGAGCCCACCAACCACATGGATATTGAGTCGATTCAGTGGCTTGAAGACTTTTTGATTAATAATGCCAAAGCCGTTATTGTCATTTCACACGATAGGGCTTTTGTCGATAATATTACCAACCGTACCATTGAAGTAACAATGGGGCGTATTTACGACTATAAAGTAAACTATTCGCAGTACTTGCAGTTGCGTAAAGAGCGAATGGAACAGCAACAAAAGCAATTCAACGAGCAACAAAAGATGATTGCCGAAACCCAAGAGTTTATTGAACGCTTCAAGGGTACTTATTCAAAGACATTGCAGGTACAGTCGAGGGTAAAGATGTTGGAAAAATTGGAAATTGTGGAGGTTGACGAAGTTGATACTTCTGCTTTAAATCTCAAGTTCCCTCCTGCTCCACGCTCTGGCAATTATCCTGTTATTGTTGAAGGGGTAAGCAAAAGTTATGGCGACCATCTGGTTTTCAAAGATGTTGCGTTGACGATTGAAAGAGGCGAAAAAATTGCCTTTGTCGGAAAAAATGGAGAAGGTAAATCTACCCTCGTCAAAGCTATTATGAATGAAATAGACTTTGAGGGTGACCTAAAAATGGGGCATAACTGTATGATTGGTTATTTTGCCCAAAATCAAGCTTCGTTACTCGATGGCGATTTGTCGGTGTTTCAAACCATCGATAATATTGCAGTAGGCGAAATTCGCACCAAAATCAAAGATATATTAGGGGCGTTTATGTTTAGTGGCGATGCTATCAACAAAAAAGTAAAAGTGCTTTCGGGAGGTGAAAGAACTCGCTTGGCAATGATTAAATTGTTGCTAGAACCAGTCAATTTGTTGATTCTGGATGAACCAACCAACCACCTTGACCTCAAGACAAAAGATATTTTGAAAGATGCCCTAAAAGCTTTTGAAGGTACTGTAATTTTGATTTCTCACGACCGTGATTTCCTTGATGGCTTGGCAACCAAGGTTTTTGAATTTGGCAACAAACGTGTCAAAGAACACTTTGAAGATATTAATGGATTCTTGAGAAACAAAAAGATGGAGAATCTAAAGGATATTGAAAGAAGTGCCAAATAGAGATAATTGATTATATATCCTACAAAGTGAATGTTCTGGCTAGATAATACTTTCAGAGCATTCACTTTTGTGTTTCATAACAAGCCTTTTCTACGAGTAAATCCCTTAGCCATACTATTTAACCCTAAAATTTTCTTAATTTTGCGACCAATTTCAACGGTAATTTATTGGAATATCGACTTTCGGTAGCAAATGAGGGTGGTATTCTTTCCATACAGATGACAAAACAATTCAAAAGAACTACTGTAACGGCTGCGTTGATTTACGCCAACGGGCCTATTCATATTGGGCATATTGCTGGGTGCTATTTGCCTGCCGATATTTATGTAAGGTATTTGCGTGCAACAGGGCAAGATGTCAAATTTGTGTCGGGTACAGATGAACACGGTGTTCCTATTACTATCAAGGCCAAAAAAGAAGGTATTACACCACAACAGGTAGTAGACAAATACTATAAAATTATCAAGGATTCGTTTGAAGAATTTGGGATTTCATTCGACATCTATTCTCGTACATCCAATAAAATTCACCACGAAACTTCGCAGGAAATTTTCAAAAATTTGTACGATAAAGGCCAGTTTGTAGAAGAAACTACCGAACAGTATTTTGACGAAAAAGCTCAAACTTTCCTAGCCGACCGCTATATCGTAGGGACTTGCCCAAAATGTGGCAATGAAAATGCTTATGGCGACCAATGCGAAAAATGTGGAACAACCCTTTCTCCAACCGAATTGATTAACCCTCGTTCGGCTTTGAGTGGTGAAAAACCTGTGATGAAACCTACCAAAAACTGGTACTTGCCTTTAGATAAAATGCAGCCACAATTGGAGGAATACATAGCTAGCCACCCTGAATGGAAAACCAATGTATTGGGGCAGGTAAAATCATGGCTCAACGACGGCCTACGCCCTCGTGCCATGACACGCGATTTGGATTGGGGTGTAAAAGTACCTTTGCCAGATACCGACGGCAAAGTGTTGTATGTATGGTTTGACGCTCCTATTGGCTATATTTCTATGACCAAGGAATTGACCGACCAATGGCAAAAATACTGGCAAGACCCAGAAGCTCGTTTGGTCAACTTTATTGGTAAAGACAATATCGTATTTCACTGCTTGATTTTTCCTGCTATGTGTATGGCCGATGGCCGCTTTATTGTTGCCGATAATGTTCCTGCCAACGAATTTATGAATTTGGAAGGCGACAAAATTTCAACTTCAAGAAACTGGGCAGTATGGCTGCATGAATATCTACGAGAATTTGAGGGCAAACAAGATGTCTTGCGTTATGCTTTGGCAGCTTCTGCTCCTGAAACCAAGGATTCAGACTTTACTTGGGGCGATTTCCAAACCCGCAACAACTCGGAGTTGGTAGGGATCTTTGGTAATTTTGTCAACCGTGCTGTCGTTCTAACACAAAAGAACTTCGACTCAAAAGTACCAAAACAAGGTGAATTAACTGATTTTGACCGCCAAACACTGGCTACTTTGGCCGAACTACCAGCCAAAATTGGTGAGGCTATCGAAAACTATAAATTCAGAGAAGCCCTAACTTATGTAATGGATGTAGCTCGTTTGGGTAATAAATACTTGGCCGATACCGAGCCTTGGAAAGTGATCAAAACCGATGTAGAACGAACAGGCACTATCTTGAATATTGGCTTACAAATTGCAGCTTCACTTTCGATCGTTTGTGAACCTTTCTTGCCATTTACTGCCGAAAAATTAAGAATAGGATTGAATTTAGATAAACTAGCTTGGGGCGAAGCTGGTCGTGCCAACTTGTTGCCAGAAGGTAACGAAATTCAAGCACTAGGTTTGCTTTTCGAGAAAATCGAAGATGCAACCGTGCAAACTCAAATCCAAAAATTACAAGATGCCAAGAAAATGAATGAATTAGCAGGAAAAGAGGTTTCGGCCATTAAAGACACTATCCAGTACGACGATTTTGCGAAAATGGACTTACGAATTGGCACTATTGAGGCCGCCGAAAAAGTAGCCAAATCAAAAAAATTATTGAAACTTACCGTAAACGATGGCTTGCAACAACGTACCATTTTGAGCGGTATTGCCGAACATTTTTCTGCTGAAGAAGTAATAGGTAAGCAAGTTACGTTTTTGGCAAACCTAGCTCCCCGTCCAATGATGGGAATGATTTCAGAAGGAATGATTCTCATGGCAGAAGATAAAGATGGCTCACTGGCATTTGTCCAACCATCAAAAGAAGTTTGGAACGGAGGCACAGTAAACTAAGAAAGCCTTTAGTAGCTCAATAAGCAGTTATTGAGCTACTAAACAATTGAATGAATAAGTGATTAAACCTGTATTTTGGCAATAAAGATGCAAAGCATTATGTCTAAAGATGAGTCTTCTCGCCTTTTTTGATTAAGTCAATAAATACCTACTATTGGTGTACTTTTCCCAATAGGGTACGATGGTTTACCTCACAAATTCCAACCAACACAAATAAGAGGGTTCTTTTATATTACCTAAAATTTGGACTAACTTATGTTTTACTTATGCTAAAGCCCTTTATCACTAGCTAAAAAACCCCGAAGATTCTCTGATAATTAATTGAGTTGGTAATATTTTGGTTTCTACAGGAATAATCACATCCTCCTCCGCTTCAATCTGATTAATTAATATTCTTACAGCCTCATTGCCCATGTCTTGAATAGGTTGGCTAATACTCGAAAGTGTTGGCGATAAAAGCGTGCAAATTGGCTCATTATTAAAGCTTACAATAGCAATATCTTCAGGTACTTGAATGCCCTTTTGTTTTAGAGCATACATAGCCGAGTAAGCAATACGGTCGCTTACCGCCACAATACCATCTATTTTACTACGATTTAACAACTCAAGGGTTTGTACAACAGTATTATCTTGAGTAAAATCGGAATGAGCTATATTTTGTAGCAAGAAAGGCAAGTTGTGTTGCTTCAGGGCATCTTGATACCCCAACATCCGCTCTTTGCTCAAAAGCATATTAGGAGGCCCCGCCAAAAAGCCAATATTTTTACAACCATTATTAATCAAATGTTCTGTGGCTACAAATGCCGACTCCCGATTATTGACGATAACTTTTGAAACCGACAATCCATCAGAATAACGGTCGAACAATACCAGTGGTATATTTTTTCGTACAAGGCGATTGATATGCTCGTACTCGTTGGTATCACGAGCCAGCGATATAATCAGCCCCTCTACCTGCCCCCGTAAAAGGTTTTGGATGTTGGTAACCTCTCTCAGATACGACTCGTGCGACTGGCACACCAACACACTATAACCTGCCTGCATAGCGGCCTCTTCGATACTATTGAGTGCCGCCGAAAAGAAATAATAACTAAGGTTAGGTACAATTACCCCGATTGTCTTAGTACGACTTTTTGCTAGATTTTTGGCCAACTGATTAGGCTGATAATCCAACTCTTCGGCAAGCTTCAGCACAGCCTTACGGGTATCTGGGTGGATTTCGGGCAAGCCTCTCAATGCCCTCGACACCGTTGAAATCGAAATATTGAGGGCCTTGGCAATATCTTTTATGGTTACTTGTGTACTTTTCATATAAATTTCAAAATATAACTTTTACAATAATAACCCTCTTTATCGCTAAGCATTTAATATCAACCAGCTACGATTTGGCTAAACCGCACAACTCTAAATATTCACTTTTCTAAGAATATCATATTGGTAGGCTTTGTTTATGAAAACGCTTGCGGTAACGGTTGCATAAAAATATCACCTAAAAAACGTTATTTCTTTTTCTTTTCAATATAAAAGAAACTAGATTCAAGAACATTTACTACTTATTTCAAGATATTATTCTTTTTAGCTAAAAGATATTTTAGCAAAATAAGAATACCATGAATTGGATTTTTTTGATGAAAGGCTTTGTCAGAGGAACACCGTCATAAATGGGTTGAATACCAATAGTAGTAGAATCATCATTCTTGATTCTTTTATTGATAATTATATTAGTTTTTAAACGACACAACTTATGCAAATTCTTCACGCAGTAAGCCCCAATGAAGCAAAGGGCTTCGATACTCAAGAATTAAGAAACAATTTTTTAGTAGAACAAAATTTTGTAGCGAATACCATCCATTTGGTTTATACGCATTATGACAGGGTAATTATTGGGGGAGCTATGCCTGTAGAGGAAGCACTTACATTGCCAACTTACGACAATTTGAAGGCTGATTATTTTTTTGAAAGAAGAGAAGCTGGTATTATTAATGTTGGAGGCGATGGTCAAATAGAAGTCGATGGCACAACGCACGATTTGTCGAAATTGGACTGCCTATATATCGGAAAAGGCTCGCAGAAAGTGGTTTTCAAAAGTATTGAAGCAACAAACCCGGCACAGTTTTTTATCTTATCGGCACCAGCACATCATGCCTATCCTGTGCGTAAAATGCCTAAAGAAGAAGCTTCACCAGTAGCACTGGGTAGCCTAGAAACCTCTAACGAGCGTACAATTTATAAATACATCCATCGCGATGGTATTCAGAGCTGTCAGGTAGTGATGGGGCTAACTGTTTTGAACAAAGGAAGTGTTTGGAATACCATGCCTTCGCACGTACACGACCGCCGTATGGAGGCTTATTTGTACTTTGATGTACCCGAAGCACACCGTGTATTTCACTATATGGGACAACCTCAGCAAACACGCCACCTCTTGGTAGCCAATCACCAAGCAATTGTGTCGCCGCCGTGGTCGATTCATTCAGGTTGTGGTACTACCAACTATTCGTTTATTTGGGGAATGGCAGGTGAAAACCTAGATTTTACTGATATGGATTTCTCGGCTATTGCCGATTTAAGATAGTCTGCTTTTGTAAATAAAACACCATGGCCATTGGCACAAAGTAATTTTGTAAGACTTACATAAGTTATTCAACAAATGCTTTGAGTCAATGGCTTTTGTTCTAAAAGCAAAAATGTTTTATTTTGCCTACTCCACCCACCACTATCTCCCTTATTTTAACACAACTTTACCCAAATCCAAACTTAATTGACAGTCGGAATGTTCTGATAAGGGAATAGAACAACTTTAATCTATTCCATTGATTTATAAGCACTCACCAAAACAAATATCCTTAACCCTATACTTTTCGCTTAAAAACAAACCAAGGAATGGATAAGACCCCCAAACGGGTTCTTAAAATAATTCTATTTTTATTCAAAAAATCTATTTGGTTTGAGCAACATAATTGGGTTTGTTTATTTGAAAGTTTTTTTCTATCTTAGCAATAAGTCGTTTTGGTTTATGGTATTTGAGGAATTACGTTCTCCAATTTGCTACTCACAGCAAAATATATAGACGACAAGCTATAGAAAACGTTATATCACCTCTTATCACGTGCATCTTATCCAATTTTAATTATCATGGAACAAGACTTTGAAGACCGTCATGAAGATGTTCTCCATTCTGTTAAGCGTTTTGAATCAATGCTGAAACGTTCAGAGAGCTCTTTTTTCGACCTAGATACATACGAACAAATCGTAGAACACTATATGGATGAGGGCAAAATCGAAGAAGCCGCTCAGGCTTGCGATATTGCTCTTGAACAATACCCTTATTCGGTTGAATTGATGCTCTGCAAGGCTGAATTATACTCTAATCTGAGTCAATACGATGAAGCATTAGAAGTACTGGCTCGGGCAGAACTTTTCAACCCATCCGACAACGATATTATTTATCTGCGTAGTACTATCTATAACCTCAAGGGCGATTATCAGGCCGCCATCGAATTACTTACTGAGATTCTGGAAATGGTTGAGGAAAAAGACGAGGTATATTATCATATTGGACTTGCCTACCAAAGCTGGAGCAAGCATCACAATGCTGTTGCTGCTTTTAAGCAGGCTATCGAGGAAAATATGAATAACGAAAATGCCTTGTACGAACTTGCCAATAGCCTTGATGAAATCGGGAAATTAGAGGAGAGTTTGCCCTATTATGAAAAATTCATCGATAATGATCCTTTCTCACAAAATGCTTGGTATAATATTGGTATTGCTTATTCTAAATTGGGGCGTTTTGATAAAGCTGCCGAAGCCTATGAATTTGCTGTAGCGATTCAGGACGATTTTTCGTCGGCTTATTTCAATTTGGGCAATGCCTACATGAACCTAAGCAATTGGGCCAAAGCTGAAGAATGTTACCGCTATTGCCTCGAACATGAAGACCAAAGCCCAGAGGTATATTGCTGCCTTGGGGCGAGTATCGAGCGTCAAGAACGCTTTGATGAGGCTATTCACTATTACCAAGATGCTATCAAACTAGACCAACTTTGGGATGATGGCTATTTTGGCGTTGGGATTTGTTTATGTGAAAAGAAACGTTGGTTTGAGGCCATCCATTTCCTCAATAAAGCTATTACACTCAACAAACACAATACTTATTATTGGCTAGCATTGGCCGATGCCGAAGCTAATCTAGGTAATTTGGTAACAGCCCTAGAGGCTTATCAAAAGGCCGCCGAACTAGACCCCCAAAATACAGAAGCTTGGGTAAAATGGTCGGTATTGAGCCATGAACAAGGCGAGTTTGATACTGCTGCTGAACTAATGCTTTCGGCAATTGACCAGCTTCCTGAAGAGTCTGAACTCTATTATCGTGCTTCAATTTATTTGATAAAAGCTGGCAAATACCGTGAAGCCTTTAATTATTTAGAAACAGGCTTAATTCTAAACTTTGATGGACATGAAATCATGTTTGAATATTTCAAAAATTTAGAAACTCAAAAAGCTATCTATAGAATTATTGAGCAGTATAAAAAGAAATAAGAGTTTTTGACATTTGAGTCCATAAAAAAGGTTGAATCTGTACAGATTCAACCTTTTTTATGGATAGCACTTGCTACTCTTAGCAATATTCTTCAAATACCATTTCTAAGTGCGAAGCAATCATATCGGCCGAACGGCCCTCGATATGATGACGCTCTACAAAGTGTACTAATTCTCCGTCTTTGAACAATGCAATAGAAGGTGACGATGGAGGATAAGGAAGGGTGTATTCACGAGCCTTTTGAGTAGCCTCTTGGTCTACACCCGCAAATACAGTTACTAAATGTTCTGGTTTTTTAGCTGAGTTCCAAACGGCTTCTTTTACCCCTGGACGAGCAGTACGAGCAGAACAACCACAAACTGAATTGATGAATACCAACGTTGTTCCTTTTTCAGTCATTACTGATTCCACTTCGGCAGCAGATTTCAACTCCTTGAAACCGCCTTCCACAATATCCGCTCTCATTGGAGCTACTAAATGTTCTGGATACATAATATTTTTGTAATTATTGAATTAATATTGATGATAACACTGGTTTACACCTTTTGTACTTTCTAATGAACATGATTACATAAAACCAAGTTCCAATTTAGCTACTTCCGACATCATATCTTGCGAATATGGTGGGTCGAAGGTCAATTCTACACTAACATCGGTAACACCCTCAATTTCACGAATTTTTTGTTCTACCTCGCCAGGAATCTGTTCTGCCGAAGGGCAAGACGGCGAAGTCAGCGTCATTAAAACGTAAACATTGTTGATAGGAAATACCTTGATATCATAAATCAAGCCCAATTCGTATACATCCACAGGAATTTCGGGGTCATATACTCTTTTAAGGGCTTTTATTACTTCTTCTTTTAAATCTGCTTCAGTCATGATTGTTTGCTATGGGTTTTGAGTCGTTAGCAAGCGACCTATTGAATATGAGAAATATCAACTATTTGAGCTGATAGGCTATTGCATAATTTTTCATTTGCTTAACCATCGAAGCCAAACCATTTGAACGAGTTTGAGCCAAGTGTTGGCTCATGCCAATTCTATCAATAAAAAACAAATCGGCTTCAGCGATTTCTTTGGGTGTATGCCCCGACAATACCCGAATCAACATATTGACCAATCCTTTTACAATAATAGCTTCGGAGTCGGCATCGAATATCAGTTTATCTCCTTCTTTTCTGGCATTTAACCATACACGACTTTGGCATCCCTTGATAATATTGTCTTCGGTTTTTTGGTCTTCGGGCAAGCCTCTTAGTTTTTTACCTAAATCAATAATATATTCGTACTTATCTGCCCAGTCGTCGAACAAAGCAAACTCTTCTATTATTTCTTCCTGTATTTCGTTGATAGTCATTTAATTATTTTTGTTCACTATATTGTCCTAGGCCATTCATGACACATAATAGACCAATTTTGTGAATGATTTTATATTTTTAATCTAAATATAATTGCAAAAGCATCTATAAAATACCCAACAAATACCTTTAGAATCTTTTGTTATGACAACATTTTTTTCACCTTTATCAAACCTGCTACCAATCTATCAATCTCTTCGGTAGTATTATAAATAGCAAAAGAAGCTCTTGATGTCCCCAAAAGATTAAAACGTTGCATCAGTGGTTGTGTACAGTGGTGACCCGTACGCACGGCAATGCCTTGGTTGTCGAGCAATACCCCAATATCTTGGTGATGAATACCATCAATAACAAAACTAACAACAGAAACTTTGTTTTTGGCCTGACCAATAATTCTGAGTCCATCAATTGCCGACAACTGTTCGGTAGCATATTGCAAAAGCATATCTTCATAAGCTGCAATATTTTCACGGCCAATGGTATTTAAGTATTCTAAAGCAGTTTTGAGGGCTACAACATCGGCAATATTAGGTGTCCCCGCTTCAAATTTGTAAGGCAACTCGTTATACGTAGTTTTGGCAAAAGTTACTTCTTTAATCATTTCGCCACCGCCCATATAAGGAGGCATAGCATTGAGAATTTCTTTTTTGCCATACAATACCCCTATACCCGTTGGGCCATACAATTTATGAGCCGAAAACGCATAAAAGTCAACATCCAAATCTTGTACGTCGATATTGATATGCGATGTAGCTTGTGCCCCGTCGACCAGCACCTTAGCTCCTACACTATGAGCTAATTCTATAATCTCTTTCACAGGGTTGATAGTTCCCAAAGAATTAGAAACATGGTTTACAGCCACCAATTTAACTTTTTCGGTCAAAAGGCTTGTGTATGCTTCCATATCCAGCTCGCCAAGGTCATTAACAGCAATAACCTTCAAAATAATACCTTTTTCTTCGCAAAGCATTTGCCAAGGTACAATATTGGAATGGTGTTCGAGACCCGAAATAATAATTTCGTCACCTTGATTGATAAACTTGCGACCAAAGGTACTTGCCACCAAATTGATACCCTGCGTAGTACCAGAAGTAAAGATAATTTCTTCGGTAGAAGATGCTCCTAAAAACTGGCGAATTGCCTCACGCGATGCTTCAAAATCGCGAGTGGCACGTTCGGCCAAAGTATGGATTCCGCGGTGGATATTGGCGTTATCGAAATTGTAATAGTGAGAAATAGCATTAATTACAGCAGTAGGCTTTTGCGTAGTAGCTGCGTTATCAAAATACACCAATTTTTTCCCATTGATTTCTTGATCAAGAATAGGGAAATCAGCTCTAATTTTCTGAATATCTAGAATGTCGGTGAGTGTCATAGTTGTGGCTCCTTTCTCGGTATGTCTAAGCTAAAATGATGACTTGCAATTTTAAAGCGTTTTTGCAAATACAAACGATGTGCGTCGTGGCGGTGATGACCCGAGTCGAGATGAACAGCATTACAGCCATTGTTCTCGGCTAAATCTATCACATAATCAAGTAACAGACTTGCACGCCCTTGGCCTCTTGAGGCTGGAAGCGTCGATAAGTCGTCTATATAAATAATTTTACCCGTATAAAGCATCGTCATAAAACGAAAGCCTATGGCCGATAAAACCGTATTATCGTCTTCTTCAACAAATGCAATTTGATAACTTTCTTGTTGCATTTGAGTATACAGTGTGATGAACTGTGCTAAGTCCAAATGTGGACGCAGGGCCTTCAATACTTCAAAGCATCGTTGTAAATCCTGCTCATTTTCAACCAATTTAACTTGCATGTTGTATTGGTAAAATAGAATGTGTCGAGTAGTAATTGGTACAATAGCTATAACAAGTATACAATTTGAACACTACACTCCTACTCGACACACTGGTATGAATTAAGATTGATAAATTTTCTCAACAATAAGTCCTTCCAAATACTCTTTAATAGCTGGAATTTCCATTTTATCAATTACTTCTTGGGCAAATGCCAACATCAATAAGGCTCTTGCCGAGTCTTTTGAAATACCACGAGCTTGCATATAAAACAAAGCATCGTCGTTCAGTTGACCAGTGGTTGTTCCGTGTGAACATTTTACATCATCAGCCCAAATTTCTAACTGTGGCTTTGTATTCATCGATGCTTCATTTGACATCAATACGTTTTTACAAGACTGAAACGCATTTGTTTTTTGAGCATCCTCTCTTACATAGATTTTACCGTTGAATACCCCCGTAGATTTATCCTTCAAAATCCCTTTGTATAATTCGTTTGAATTAGAATTTGGCTTGGCATGGTCAACGGCCGTATGGTTGTCGATATGCTGTTTGGCATTTGGAATATACAACCCAAACATATTAGCCTCAGCAAACTCCCCGTCTATTTTGATATTCAGATTGTTACGAACAAAACCGCCATTGGCAGTTACGGTATTTGCAGTAAATACCGAGCGGCTTTCTTGATACACCGCCGTAGTACCAATATGGTATGAATTATCTGTTTCGTTTTGTACTTTATAATAATGTACATTGGCCTCTTCGGCTACAGCAATTTCGGTAACAGTATTGGTAAATGCTACATTTTCGCCCAATGAACGATATGCTTCCGCAATTTTTACTTCAGCACGCTTACCTACCACCACCAAATTGCGAGGCTGAGAAGCTACATTCAGGCTACGAGCATCGGCAATAAAACGCAAAATAACAGGTTTTTCAACTACCTTTTTCTCAGGCACATATACAAATACACCGTTGTGAGCAAAAGCTGTATTTAAGGCCGTAAAAGCATTATCTGCAATGTCTGAATATTGGTTAAAATATTTTTCTACCAAATCTGGGTACTGCTTTACAGCATCGGCAAAAGGTAAGATGATTAAATCAGACGCAGGGCTAACGATAGTTGATAAACTTGGATTATAAACTCCGTTAATAAAATACAAAATATTACCATCAAGATTTGGAATCGCCATTTGGGCCAAATCCTGAGCATTTAAGGTTGAAACAGCGTTAAATTCAAATGACTGTTTAATCAGATTTTTGACATTTGAATATTTCCACTCTTCATGTTTAATAGTTGGAAAACCCAATTGATTGAAGGTTTGTAAAGCTTGCTGGCGTACCAAATGAATAGGACTTTTGGCTTCACCATTCATTTTTCCTTCAGCAGCCTTAAAATTGGCAATTAACTGAGCCTTCAAATCGTTATTATCGATATTCATTTTGTTCGATTGTTAGATGATTGTTATGAGGTATCGTAAATTAAGCGTCGATTTCAGCATCAGCTTCAGCTTTAATCCAATCATAACCTCTTTCTTCCAATTCAAGAGCCAATTCTTTAGTTCCTGATTTTACGATACGTCCTTTATATAATACGTGAACAAAATCAGGTACTATATAATCTAACAAACGTTGGTAGTGAGTTACAACAATAGTAGCGTTGTCTGGCGATTTCAACTTATTTACACCTTCAGCTACAATACGAAGGGCATCAATGTCTAGTCCAGAATCGGTTTCATCCAAAATCGCTAGTTTAGGTTCTAAAACTGCCATTTGAAAGATTTCGTTTCTTTTTTTCTCGCCACCCGAGAAGCCTTCATTCAAAGCACGATTCAAAAGCGACTGGTCGATATTTACATAAGTCATCTTTTGTTTGAACATTTTCAAAAACTGTACAGCATCCATTGGCTCTTCGCCACGGTATTTTCTAATTTCGTTTACCGCAGTTTTCAAGAAATTGGTAGTAGATACCCCCGGTATTTCTACTGGATATTGGAAAGCCAAGAAAATTCCTTCAGCGGCACGCTCTTCTGGAGCTAGCTCCAACAAATCTTTACCGAAGAATTCAACAGAACCACCTGTTACTTCATAATCTTCGCGTCCTGCCAAAACGGAGGCTAACGTACTCTTACCCGAACCGTTTGGTCCCATAATAGCATGTACTTCACCTGCTTTTACTTCTAAATTAATTCCTTTTAGAATCTCTTTTTCACCAATCTTGGCTTGCAAATTATTTATCTTTAACATTGTCTTGGTAGTGATATTTGACCTTAATTTAAGAATTATCAAACTCCTTACGATTTGTAACGAGGTATCATACGCAACCTAAAAATTGGGAAGTAGGTAAACAGCCAAAACCTACCCTTGTTTGGGATTGTGTTTCTCTATTCAAAGGATAAAAGGACTTGAACAATAGTAAACTTTATTGAGGCGTACTATTCAATCAACCTATTCCTAATACTTCAATTGCGATATGTATACAAGAAATGACTTTTAGTTAATTTAAAATCAACAAGATAGTCACATCCTATAAATTATGGCACAAAATTACTTATTGGATTTTTCAAATACTATACTTTATTTAGAACAACTCTAAACAATTGAAAAAAGTTTGTATTATTTATAAAATTTTAATGGAAATTTATACGTCAAGCTTTAATTTATCGCTTGGCAAAGGTTTAGATTGTTTGACTCGTAATAGCATTTTTACTCTATAGAATAAATATTCAATACTTAAACATTACATAATATGATACGTGTAGACACTCCGTTTGAAAGATACAGACTTGTATACGTACGTAAGGTTTCATAAAACTATCAATCATCTTGTATGGCTTCTATTTTTGGCATAAGCCAAAGGGTATTGCCTCAAAAAAACGGCTTCTAGCCCCTAAAAAGAGCCTTATGTTACTTTTAAGTAAAAAAACAAACATCTTTTCTATTTTTACTTAAAAGCAACAAATTTGGCATGATTTATGATGAAAAGTTTGTTGTAGACACATTTTCATCCTTATCATTTTTTTACCTAATCTTATCCTCAAAAATCCACACTCATTCAAAAAAACTCTTTTTATCTCTCTATGCTATACTGCATGGCATAATTATTGTTTTGTTTGTATACGAGCATTTGATTTACAGTTATCATTTACTATAAAAAAAACCTAAGTAGAAACATCATTCCCGAAGTTAGTTGACAACTTTGAAAGATCTTCTATTGGGCTGTAAGTAGGTATTATAAAAATCAATTCATGCTCATGAAAAAACTTATCCAAGTAGTTACAATACTATGTCTAAGTATGTATAGTATTACCCATGCCTTTTCACAAAACCAAACACTGGAGAACAATCAGATTGCGATGGATCCAATTGTTGGGAGTGGCGTATTTATTAATGGTACAAACACAGGACTTTGTCTAGCGTGTTCTGCTGCCGATGGAGCCAATACAGTCAATGGCAACTTATCAGACTTTTCTAATTTAACCCTTGGCATTTCAGTTTTAGGTGGTGGTAGTGGTATTTCGGTGAAAGACCCTAACCAATATTACCCAGCAGGAAATGTGGCAGGTTTTGTGATTGGAGCAGGTAGTGGTTTTCTTTCTGCTTCAGCTTTGGCTAATTTCCAAATTCGTACTTACAGAAACGGGGTTTTGCAAGAAACTTCCACAACAAGTGGTGGGCCATTATTGAGTGCCTCTGTTTTGGGTGGTACAATCGGTAAGCAAATTGTTAGTTTTACAACAACCAAAGATTTTGACGAAGTTCAACTTTATTATTCAGGGGGTATCCTTGGTGCACTAAGCAGCGTAAAAGTTTATTATGCTTTTGAAGGCCCTGCTGCAACTACTAATGTTGACTGTGCTGACAAATGGGTAAGCGGTGGCACTGGAGGCACAACGTATAGTGTGTCTGAAGGTAAATATAACACAGGTTTAGCTGTCTGTATATCGGGTGTTGCTAATGAAAATAATGTTGTAAACGCTAGTACTACTGATTATGCAACAATCGCAACTACATTAGCCATAGCATTAGGCACTTGTAATAGCTACATAGAGGTAGCTTCATCAGCAACAAAAACTGCTGGTACTGAGGCCGGTTTTGTTGTTGCTGATGGAAACGCTTTGTTAAACTTAGATTTATTGAATGCAATTACCATTGAGACTTATAATGGTACAACCAAACAAGAAAGTATTGCAGCCAATAGCAGCCTTATTAAATTAGGTTTATTGGGTGGTTCTGGAGCGTATGAATTAGGCTTTAAAACAACCAAACCATTCAACAAAATCAGAATTATCTCAACGAGTGGTTTAGTATCTGTGTTGGGTTCTTTAAGAGTTTATTACGCTTATTCAAAAACTGATACTGATAATGACGGCGTAGCTGACTGTTTAGATAAATGTGATGGAGGGAACGACTTATTAGATACAGATGGCGACGGTTATCCTAACGGTTGTGATACTGACCAATACAATGTTTCGGTATCAAAAACTTCAGATAAAAGTACTGTACAACTGAACGAAAATGTTGTTTTCACAATTACAGCAGCTCGTCTTGCTGGTACGCCAAATGTAACAGGCTTGAAAATTACAGATTTATTGCCAGCAGGCTTCACGTTTGTAAGCAAAGTAGTTCCTACAGGTACTTCCTATGACGAAACTACTGGTATTTGGAATATTGGTAGTGCTATCGGTGGTACAACCAACAGTCTTGATTTAAAAATTACAGCAAAAGCTATTCAGGACGGTGTACTTTATAATACTGCGGCCATTACGGCAGGTAATGGAACAAACTTGAGTAGTACGATTACTGCTACCACTTGTGTGAGTGTTCCTGTAAAATTATGTCAAGGAGAATCACTTACATTAACAGCAGCAGCTGGCTTTACAAGTATTCAGTGGTACAAAAATGGAACTGCTATTCCTGGTGCAACAAATGCTACATTGACAGTTACTGAGGCAGGCTCATATACAACTCAAGGTACAGTAGGTAGCTGTCCGACAGGTACATGTTGTCCCGTAATTGTTGAAATCATTCCAGTTCCTGTATTGACCATTGCAACCCCTACAGTTAATGTTTGTAAAGACACGCCACTTGCTTTGGCAGTAACAGCCTCGAACACCGCTACATTTGCATGGTCGGGCCCTGGTGGATTTACCTCTACAGTACAAAACCCAACTGTATCGGCATTGGCTAACGCCGCTACTCACAACGGTGTTTATACCATTACAGGTACTTCATCTTTGGGTTGTACTGCAACTGCTACAGTCAACGTAAATGTTAACGTACTTCCTGTATTAACAGCTACAGCTCCATTGCAAGTATGTCTTGGTAGCACTGTAGACCTTACAGTAGCTAGTACTCCTGCAGGAGCATCTTACTCTTGGAGTGGTCCAAATAGCTTTGCATCAACTTTACAAAGTCCTAGAGTATCAGCATCAGCAACCAACGCTATTGTAGGTACATATACTGTAACATTAACAGATGTAAATGGATGTATTGCAACAGCCACGACAAGTGTTGGTATCTACGCTGCTCCATTGGTAGCTATTACACCAACATCGGTTGAAGTTTGTGAAAATAGCCCTATTACATTTACCGCATCAGGAGCTAGTACTTATTCGTGGTCTGGTCCAGGTGGCTTTACTTCTACAGTAGCTAACCCTACAGTAACATCTCTTGCTTCACTAGTTACACACCCTGGTGTTTATACAGTAACAGGTTTGAGTGGCAACAATTGTAGTGCAACAGCTACTGTCAACGTAATTGTTAACCCTAATCCAGCTTTGACTATTACTAATACAACTGGCCCATTGAACTGTTCTGGTTCTCCATTAACACTCAATGTAACAAGTAACCCTGCGGGTGTTTCTTTTGCATGGACAGGGCCAAATGGTTTTAACTCAACATCTGCTAATCCAACGGTATCTACTTCAGCTACAACAGCAATGAGTGGCAACTACACAGTATCGGTAACAGATGCTAAAGGTTGTGTAAGTACAGGTACTACTTCAGTAACTGTAAACCCTGCTCCAAGTGTAACAATCACGGCAGGCCCTACGTATGCAGTTTGTTCGGGTACGCCATTAGCATTAGCTTTATCGGGTACTACAGCAGGCGAAACTTACGCATGGAGTGGTCCTAGTAGCTTCACGTCAACTGAGGCAAGTCCTTCTATCACTGCAACAGCTACCTCGGCTAACCAAGGTGTTTATACAGTAACCGTAACAGGTACCAATGGTTGTACAAGTACTGCAACAGTATCAGTAACAGTAAATGCAACACCAGCAGGTGCTACATCTACAGCCGAAGTTTGTGCGGGTTCTTCAGTAGTATTAACTGCAACAGGCGGTACTTCTTATTTGTGGGAAACTGGCGAAACAACAGCTTCACTTAGCGTATCTCCTACTTTGAGCAGAAGCTATAGTGTTGTGAAAACCTCAGGTGCTGGTTGTAGTGTAACAGACGTATTTAATGTAACTGTAAAAGCTACTCCAATGCTTACAGCGACAGGTATTGTATCAATCTGTAACGATAATGGTACTCCAAGCAACCCTGCCGATGACACATTTACATTCACATTGAATCCTTCGGGCGGCTCTACTACTTACTCTGTGTCGGGTGGTGCTACAGCTACTAACGTTGCTTACGGTACAGCTTCTGGCCCTTACGGTCCGTTCTTAATCACAGGCGGTAATAAAACAGTAACGATAACAGATGCAAATGGTTGTTCATTGACAGGTGTGACAATTACTCCTCCTTCAGCTTGTTCAAGCTGTTTGCCAAACATTTGTGTACCAATCACAGTAACAAAAGTGAGATAATATACATTTGCGAAGAAGCAATGAAAACAGGGGCTCAAATGGGCTCCTGTTTTTTTTTGCATAATAATACAGAAGCTGGTATAAAATCTTAAAGAGATAGGATATATACTATATTTTGCTCGTTCTTTCCTGCAAAATATCCTATGGCATAGCCAATCAGCGATAGCTAGAACCGAAGCACTTTGAAAAAAGAAATATGAGTAAAAATACGAATGAACAGCAATGAAGTTGGGGAGGATCTGTAAGAAAGGAAAAGGAAAGAAAGTCTCAAAAAGTAGTAAGGAATAAAAAAAACATTCTATATTTTTTGCATTTAAACCGCCTAATTATTGCATTGATACGAATGCGTCATGAGCATATGACAAGTTACCATTGAAACTATCTATTTGAGAAACTTTCTTCCCGTGCCTATATATAGATAATAAACTTACGAAAAGAATTATTTTTTAGTTTGCTTTTGCTTATTTTTTTTTACCTCAAAATGACCTTATTTTTCATTTTTTCTACGATTAAATAAATTATTCATCATAATTTATAAATATTTTATCTACTGTGTAATATTGCACCTTCTACGATATTTTTCTTACAAAATAGCAAACTTTCCCTTTTAAGTAGCTAAAATAGCTTTTGGGTTATTTTGTAAAGAGATTATTAGTTCTTCTTATTTTCTCCAAAAAGTTACGTATCTAAATCCCCTCTGAAACTACTATAGAGGGTATATTGCCATGGTACTTTCTTGTTTCAACTTGACATTGTTCTAAAAAAATTGTTTATTGCGAAAAATCACTTTTTTACTATTTTTTAGGAAAATATCTCAATAAGCTTCAAAGACAATCATCAATCATGGAAAATACAATCAAAGTCTCTTCGGAAGTAGGTACACTCAAAAGGTTACTAATTCATAGCCCCGACAGTGGTTTGGGGAAAGTAGTCCCATCAAAAGCTCAAGATTGGCTTTTTGAAGATATTATACACCTTGATACGATGCGTAAGCATGAATATGATTATTATCTGAAAACGTTGTTATACTTCCTTGACCCTGATAAAATCAAAGGTAGATTGGCCGAAATAGACCAAGATGAAAGCAGAGATTTTTTCAAACCCGAAAGTCCTGACTATTTCAAATCCGATAAAGTGATAGAAGTACAACGCCTTTTGGCCGAAGTACTCGAAAATACCATTAATCGTACCCGACTCGTGGCAGCCGTGTGTGCTGTCGAGCATTGTTCTTTTACGGTACAGTCTGAGCTATTGGCATATCCATCGTCTGAATTGGCCAAAACACTTATTTCGGGAATGACACCCGACAAACAAATGCTCTTTGCTCCTATTCCGAATTTTATTTTTACCCGAGATATTGGTATTACTATCAACGACCACCTTTTATTGAACAAACCAGCTAAACTAGCTCGTACTAGAGAAGCCTTGTTGATGCAGTATGTATTTTTTCACCACGAAATATTTAGTGAACTTAAAAACAAAATCATTGAAATTCCAGATAATGAGCATCATTTTTTGATGCCCGACGAGCAACAATCTAACTCGCAAGCAACACTTGAAGGTGGCGATGTAATGATGGTAGCCCCCAACCACTTATTGATAGGTATTTCGGAACGAACTACAGTGTTTGCAGCCAAACAAGTAATTAAAATCCTTTTCGAGAAAAAGCTTGTCGACAAAGTTACGCTTGTCAAAATTCCTAAAAAGCGAGACTACATGCACATCGATACCGTTTTTACGCAGGTAAAACGAAACATTTGGGTATTGTTGGGTTCGTTGGGCAAAAGAGCCAAACAAGAAGATGAAGTATTTATTAAGGCTGGCCTTATCAAGCCTAAAGCATCTGAAGAGTTAAAAATTATTCAGTTTAGACGAGAGTCTAAAGAACCTAGAACCATTGAATATCTTGAAGACTTGCTAACAGAAATTTCTGTCAATGACCTGGGTTGTATGCCACTCGAAGTACAGTTTGTATATTCGGGCAACAACGAGTTTCCTTATGGCGACCGAGAACAATGGACTGATTCTTGTAATTTATTGGCACTAAAAGAAGGGGTAGTAATAGGTTATGACCGCAATGACAAAACATTGGACGCTTTCAAACAAATTGGATTTGAAGCCATCAAAGTAGCCGATTTACTACAAGATTTTGAAAGTGGAAAAAGCTCGCCTGTTATGCTCCAAAATACCTTTATATTATTGCCTTCGGCCGAATTATCGAGGGCTCGGGGAGGCTCGCACTGTATGTCGATGCCAATTTTGAGAGAGGATTTTTAGAAAACCTATTTTCCTGTTTAAAAAATATCATAACTTCATTGCTAACTTTCTTTAGATTATGCGTTCACAAACAACCTCCAATATCTTAATGATTCGCCCTGTTCGTTTTGGGTTTAATGAACAAACAGCCGAATCAAACGCATTTCAAAATGCTTTGTTTGGACAACAAACCCAGCAGCAGGCTCAACAACAAGCCCTTGCGGAGTTTGATGAAATGGTAGATCAATTACAAAAGTTTGGCGTAAATGTTATTGTGGTTGAAGATACCACAGAACCCTACACTCCCGATTCGATTTTTCCGAACAACTGGATTTCGTTTCATAACAATGGTACAGTAATCACCTACCCTATGCAAGCTCACAACCGTCGACAAGAACGCCGTGAAGATATTATTGAGCTGTTGGGGCAGTCGTTCTATATTAATCGCCGTATTGATTTGTCGGGTTTTGAAGATAAAAATCAATTTTTGGAAGGCACTGGCTCGATGGTATTGGACAGAAAACACAAAATTGCCTATGCCTGCCTTTCGCCACGTACACACGAGGCTGTTTTGCAGGAGTTTTCAGTACAAATGAATTACGAAATCGTTAAGTTTACGGCTGT
Organism: Flectobacillus major DSM 103; assembly: GCF_000427405.1. Lineage (NCBI taxonomy): Bacteria > Pseudomonadati > Bacteroidota > Cytophagia > Cytophagales > Flectobacillaceae > Flectobacillus > Flectobacillus major. The sequence continues at coordinate 5,142,572 of NZ_KE386491.1, read as the reverse complement.
TGATGCTTCGGGCAAGCAGGTGTATCATACCAATGTACTGATGTGTATTGGCGATATGTTTGCTGTAATTTGCCTAGATGCTATTCCTGATTTGGATGAAAGATTAATGGTACGAAACTCGCTAGAAAGCAGTGGTAAACAGATTATCGAAATATCTATTGAACAAATGAATCAGTTTGCAGGTAATATGCTAGAAATCAAAAGCGAAAAGGGTGAAAAAATGCTTGTAATGTCCGACGCTGCTTTTCAATCGCTAACGCCCAAACAGCTACAAAGCCTAAACGAATATTGTAGCATTCACCATTTTAACTTGTCTATGATAGAAGGCAATGGAGGCGGTTCGGCACGTTGTATGATGGCCGAAGTTCATTTACCAAATAAATATATCAATTAGAAAAAGTTTTATTAGGTATTTATTCTGCTCCGAATCCAATATTATAGAACAGAATAAATACCCCTTTTGTAAAAATACTTCACCCTTTCTTATACACCATATTCATTTACTTTTGTGTTTCGTTGTGGTTTTGTATAAGTATTTATATGAACTTTTCTTGTATTTTTGTGGTTCACTAGCAAGAAAGTTTTATTTCATTTTCTTCTCAAAATTGACAAAGCAACATGGTAACAGTAACTGATATAGCAGCCAATAAAATTAAGGAACTTCGTGATAAAGAAGGTTTATCGAACGAATACAATGTACGTGTAGCCGTAGAAGGTGGCGGTTGTTCGGGCTTGATGTATAACCTTGACTTTGCGTCAACTCCTCAAGCCAACGATATGGTTTTTGAAGATAAAGGTGTAAAAATCATGGTCGACAAAAAATCTATTCTTTACCTTGCTGGTACAGAGCTAGACTTTTCGGATGGCCTTAATGGAAAAGGTTTTCAATTCAAAAATCCTAACGCTTCGCGTACTTGTGGATGTGGAGAGAGTTTTGCCGTATAAAAATTCGATTATAACATGAGTCATCTTAAATTTAGTGAATGGTGATTATTTTTGAATATGCTTTACGGCTAAAGATGTGTTATTTAACACGAAAAAGGCGTTCGAAAAACTAATTTCGAACGCCTTTTGCATGAATAGCTCCTAATTTTCTATTATTTGAGCAATTGATGAGCCTCTTCAATGTTCACTTGACTACCTTATGAATCACAGCAAACACCAATAGGAGGTGTCTTTTAATATTACTTAAAAGTTGGTGCTTAGGCCAAAACAAACCCTATAATAATACCTACAATACTAAGCCAAGGCAATAATATAACTTTGAGCGAAAGAGCCAATTGTTGTTTTCGGTAGTAATACCATGCCAAAACTAATGCCACAATACACGCCACCGGAAAAAACAGCAACGAAATAAAGATAAGCCAAACGGCAGCATTTTCGCCCGCATCAAATAGCATTGGCGACATCATTATGGGAAATACAGAAGCCAAAACAGCCAAAAAATACATGACCGAAATCACCAACAAAAGTTGATATACAAGCTTTGAATTCATCTATTTGTTCACTTTAGTGAATTTTAATATCGTTTTGCGGTCTTGCTCTTGTAGATACACCAGATAAAAACCATCTTTCAATGACTGTATGTCAAAATCCGTTTTTTTGTCTTTGATAAGCGTATTGATCAAGGCTCGTCCATAAAAATCATAAAGCGTAAAATTGACGGCCGATTTCCCCAATGTTGGTATTTCGATCGTCAAAATATTTTGAGCTGGATTAGGATACAGTTTTACTTCGGTTGGCGGTTCGTTTTCGGTGGCTGTAATAATCAACGAAGCGGGGGCTTTCCAAGGTACTAAACCAACTTCGGGCTTAGGCAATGGTATTATTGAAAAAATATGAAATTCGCCTGCTTGTAGAAATAAAGGCAATGAGGTATCTGTTACTTCAAAACTATCGCCCGTAAAATAATCATACCACTTGCCCACTTTGGGAAAAACCTTAGTAATGGCCTTACTCGAAATATCAAAATTTCCAATAACGAGTACTGTATTCTCGGCCGAGCGTAATAGTACTTTTTTTTGTAAACCTGTTAAATCTGTATCAAAATCGGAGGTTTTAAATACCGACTGACTTGTTTTTAGCTTGGCAATAGCAGCAAAAGTTTTGTACAAATTGCGGCGGCGGGTATCTTGGAGGTAATCCCATTTCAGGGGTTTTTGTCCAGTTCTACCATTTTGGTCGATACTAATGTCATATCCGATTTCGCCAAACTGCCAAATCATTTTGGGGCCAGGAACAGCCATAAATATTGCTGTATTGGCCTTGACTCTTTCTAATACAGTACTGAGTTCTTTGGTTGAATAACCACTTACCGATTTGCCATTTTGTAGAGCATCAAATACAACTCGCTCTTCGTCGTGGCTTTCCATATAGCTTACCACCCCTGCACTCGACATACCACGAGCCTTATAGGACAATCTGGACAAATCGGCATTTTCGCCTTTTGCCATATTCCTAAAATCATAATTATGATTTCCCCAAACCATCATTCCATAATCAATAAAAGTTCGTTCCTCAAAATCTTCTGAAAATAACTCTAAAATAACATACGCCGAGGGGTCTTTTTTTCGGATATTGTCATAGTATTGCTTCCAAATATCTACCCTACTTTGGTCGTAAAGACGAAACTGACTGTCGTTTGATGAGCTTTTTTGAGTAAACCCTTTGGCCAAATCAAATCGATAACCATCTATTTTGTATTCTTTTAGCCAAAATTCATTGGCACGGTTTACATAATTTCTGGTAGCTTGGCTCTCGTGGTTAAAATCAAAAAATACACTAAACGGATGATTGGCTTGCTGATTAAAAAAAGGGGAATCTACCGAAGGCTTTGAACCATCCCAATACATTTTCACATACGGAAACTCATAGTCGGCCTGATTAAATACCATATCCATCAGTACAGCAATACCCATTTCATGACATTTGTCGATAAAAGCCTTCAAATCGTTTTTGCTCCCATAAGCTTTATCTGGAGCAAAATAAAATATAGGATTATACCCCCACGAGTCATTCCCGGTAAACTCCTGTACGGGCATAAGTTCTATAGCATTTATTCCCAAATTTTTTAGATACGATAATGTATCCATAACGGACTTATAGCTTTTGTCTCCTACAAAATCACGCACATGTAATTCATAAATCACTAAATCTTCTTTGGCGGGTCGCTTAAAATCGTTAATCTTCCAAACATGGTTTTCTTGACCTGTTTGAAGCACAGAAGCAATTGTTTTTACGGTTTGGGGCAATGTTTTTAGGTTAGGATAAGTACTAGCAGGAATATATTTGTCATTATTGGGGTCGAGAATCTTCTCGCTAAAAGGGTCGGCTACCGCCAATACACCATTGACCAAATACTGAAAAGCATATTCTTTGGCTTTTTCAAGACCATCTATTTCGATCCAATAACGTGTGCCATCTACCGAGCGTTTCATCAAAGAAGCACCAGTGGGTTTCCAATCGTTGAAGTCACCAATCACATACACAAAGTCTTTTGACGGAGCAAACAGCACCAGTCCAACTTGGGTGTCGGACAAATAATTGATACCATCTTTCCAAGCCGCTGGTACATTTTCTACTATGTTTTTAGGAGGAACCATTACCGTAATTTGGGCGGCAGCTAAGGCAGATTTATTCTTTGCTTGAACTTTCATGGTAATCATCGATGATTTTCCGTTTGTCATTACCAACTGTTCTAGGCTAGTAAACGGAATAGTGGTAGTAAATGTATCGATACTATCTTTAGGGAGTTTTAGGAAGTCGGACGGCACGAGGGTGTCTCCTACCCTCGTTTCGGCTGTTAAAATAGCTTTTTCTGAAATTCGGATACTAATAGGCAAATCTTGCCCTTGTTGAAGCACCGTAGATTCTTGGACTGGGGTCAAAAATGCTACACTCAATACGGCATCGTAAAGGGTTACGATAAAATCTTCGGTTTGAGCCGAGCCGCTACCACTTTTCAATAAAACACCCAAACGTTTTAGTGATTTGCCCGTTGGTACAGCAAAATAATTTCTAGGAATCATTTTAATACTCCAAACATCATTGCCCAATGCGGTCATTTTTCCTTTTTCAAAAGGTTTTGAAAAATCTGTTTGTCCTGTAGGCTGATATTCAAAGGCATCGCCTGTGGCGGTAGTACCAGCTCCCGACCAAAGGTAAACATCGGATGTTTTGCCTAATAATCCTTTTGCACGAGCATCTTTGGCTAGCTTTAGGTCAAAAATAAGGGTAATTTCTTTATCGCCATTGGGCAACAATGGCTCAGTAGTGACGGCCTGCCCGTACACAGATAGGTAACTTGCCCAAATAAGGGTAAGCACAAAAGATAATTTTTTCATAAAATGTTTATATACTGGTTAATGGAGCTACGAATATAGGGATAAAATACAAGAAAATAGTGGCAGTGTACAGAAAGAAGCTAATCGGGGATAGCTATCTCTAAAAAACAAAAAGGATTAATAAATGGTCTTTATTAATCCTTCTGAGGTATGTATTTGAGCCTTTGTATAATCAAAAAAACAAGACTCTGGCCATTAAAAATCAAACGTATAATATATTTAACATTCAACTGCCAGCCCTATTCTAAAGTGGGCAATTATAGCACATCTTTATTTTTGCCAACGCTTTTTAGCCCATTGAATTTGCTGCTCAGGGGTCAGGAATGTCCATGCAACTACACGACTTACCTTTTGGCCTTGCGACATTTCGATGGTTTTCACATCGGTTGCTCCTACTTTTTGCAATGATTTATAAATACTAACAAGATTTTCCTTTTTAGAGACCAATGTTGAAAACCAAAAACAGCTATCGGCCATTTCCACACTTTCTTTAATCATGAGCCAAATAAACTTATTCTCGCCACCATCGCACCAAAGTTCTCCATTTTTACCCCCAAAGTTGAGGATAGAATTAGTTACTTTTTGTCCTGTCAAATTGCTTTGTTTACGAATTGTACCTGCATTAGCTTCTTCCATAGAGGCATGAAACGGCGGATTACAAACGGTTAAATCAAATAGCTCTTTGTTTTTTACAACACCCTCAAAAAACAACTCAGATGATTTTTGCAAACGGCAGTCTACCGAATCTTTTAATGTAGGATTAAATTCTACAATATTTTTGGCCGATTTAATTGCAATAGGGTCAATATCAGTACCCACAAAGCTCCAGCCGTATTCTTGATGGCCAATCATTGGGTATACACAGTTGGCTCCCACACCAATGTCTAAGCATCGTACCGCTTTGCCTGTCGGCACAACGCCATTGTTGCTCTCGGCCAACAAATCGGCCATGTAGTGCAAATAATCGGCACGCCCAGGAATAGGTGGACATAAATATTGCGGTGGAATATCCCAATTTTTGATACCATAAAAATGCGATAATATAGCTTTATTTAAGGTTTTTACGGCATTAGGATCGGCAAAATCAATGGTATCACTGTTGTTGTAAGGATTTGGCTGAATATATGCTGCTAATGCTGGACAACTTGCAATCAATGCTGGAAAATCATATCTATCTCGATGTTTGTTTCGAGGATGTAAATTCGTTTTGGAGGTATTATTAGGGCTTTTTTTAGTGTTGTTCATGGTATTTTTTGAAAAATGAATAATAAGAATTTAGGTAGATTATTGAATAATAATAAAAGAATCTATGAGACAAATAGTAATTGAAAGGTATTATAACACCTAGATACACCATCATACTGAATGTCGAGTTGAATAGCCAGAGCCTACTGTTTATCAATCTATTGCCTTAAAAACCTATAAATTAGTTATCCATTTGCTCAAAGCATCATACACCTTGTGAACAGGAAGCCCCATTACCGTAAAATAAGAGCCTTCCATTCGGGGAATCCCCACCATTCCAATAAAATCTTGTACACCATAGCTTCCAGCTTTGTCGAAAGGTTGATGTTTTTGGATATAATAATCTATCTCATTCTGCGTTAAGTTACGGAAGAAAACATCGGTAGTGTCAATGAAACATTCTGTTTCGTGCTGGGTCATAATACAAACGCCAGTAATCACTTGATGCCTACGGCCTGATAATTTTCTGAGCATCAAACTTGCTTCCTCCGCATCTTTTGGCTTATTTAGAATCTCATCATCAACCACAACAATTGTATCAGCCGTAAGTATTATTTGGTTTTGGACTTCGTTCTGAAAAGCTTCTGCCTTTTTTCGTGCCAAAAATGCAGGAACTTCATGGGCGGGCATCGTATCAGGAAAATCCTCGTCGGTAGGTTTTACCTGAACTGTAAACTCAAAACCCGCATCTTTCAGTAATTGTTGCCTTCTTGGAGAGCCCGAGGCTAAAACAAGTGGATATTTCAATGTAAGCATTCTGACTGTTTTGATATTTTTGTTATGATTAGAAGATACAAATTTCGAGAAAATAACCCAATAAAGCATGGTATATCTTGGAATACACAAATATCCCGAGTATTTACCTCCGCTTTGGTAATTCAGCTAGGGTGTATGCTGTGGGGTATTTTGGGTACATATAGTGGATACGCTCAGATAAAAGATAGCCTGTCCAGAGATAGCGTCGGAACAACGATTGTTCCTGAAGATTATAAAATCAAAAAATCGGTTGAAGACAGTATTATTTATACCAAAATCAAAAATAGGTTTTCAAAAAATAAAATCCTCAACGAAATCTACGGAGCTTTATTCAAAGATGTTTATAACCAGAATGTTGCTGGACAAGAAATCGTAAAAGTAGAACAAAACCCTTTTCAGGAATATGAGGGGCGAGTAATTCGGCATATTTATGTAAAAGGCTTACGGGTATTTGGCGAAAGTGTGATTGATACCAATAGAAAAGCCAAGGGATTTGAAAAATTGCTTAGTGCGGTACATACCAATACGCAAGAAGGTGTAATCCGAAAATCCTTCTTGATGTTCAATGTAGGCGATATTATTGATGCCAATAGGCTTCGTGACAACGAGCGTTTGATGCGGAATAGCAGTATTTTGCACGATGCCCGAATCTTTGTTGAACCCGACGACCAATACCCTAATTTGGTCGACTTGATTGTGGTAACTCAAGATGTGTGGTCGTTGATTCCTGATGTCAATTTTGGAGGCCTCAACCGATTTGACATAAGTATCAACCAAGTCAATTTCAGAGGGCTAGGGCATTCATGGCGAAATACTTTTTTCATGAATTATAACGAAAAGCCTGCCTTAGAATACGCTACTAGTTATACCATTCCTTATATTGGTCGGAGCTTCATTACAGGACAGGCCGAGTTATCCTTTCGTAGGCAAACCAGTCGATATGCCTTGCGTTTTTTTCGCCCATTTCTTACTCCTGAAATGAAAATGGCAGGTGGCTTTGAAGTAAGTCATGACCGTGATTTGCGTGTAACAACCCGTGGATATGATGCCACAACCCTCAAAATCAATGACACAACCCTACTTTATTTTCCGAGTGCCCGCAATTATATAGACCTATGGCTGGCTCGTTCTTATAAACTCCCTTTTTTGAGTGCTGCTAACCAAGCTCGTACCCGTCTAGTTGTAGGGATTCGTTATACAGGTATTCATTATACCCAACGCCCCCAAGTTACGGCCGACACCAATCAGCTCTTCAGAGATAGAAGCGAGTATTTGTTTGGCATTGGTTTTTCAAACAGAAGATATAAAAGAGATTTTTTGATTTATGGTTTTGGTATCACCGAAGACGTACCTTATGGATATTTGGCCACTTTTGTGGCAGGAGCCGAAAATTCTGATGCTTATGGCAGGCGTTGGTACTCGGGTATCAAACTGGCACGAGGACATTATTTGCCCAAATCGGGGTATTTATATGCCCTTGTCAATATTGGAGCGTATTCAAATGGGACTACGGGTTTTAGCATAGAATCTAACTATTTTTCAAGGCTTATGTCTATGAAAAAAGCTCAATTAAGGCATTTTGTCAACTTCCGATACGCCTTTGGCACTCAACGCTATACAGGCGAATACCTCAATATCAATGGCGAAAATGGTATTCAGGGGATCAATAGTGACAAACTTTGGGGTAGTAAAAAGCTTACGTTGGGGTATCAAAGCGTACTATTTTCACGTATCAACTTTGTGGGTTTTCGCCTTGCTCCTTTTTTCCAATTAGATTTTGCTTTTGTTACACCACGCAATCAGTTTTTATTTACCAAAGCCCCTTATACAGGTGTGGGGCTTGGTATTAGGCTCAGAAACGAAAATCTTACCTTCAATACTTTCCAGCTCAAGTTTACGTATTTCCCCAACTTACCCGATATAGGTATGCTCAATGTAGCATTTAGTGATACTTATAATTTACGATTAAAAGACTTTGATATTTCTGCACCCGAAATCGTTCCATTCAGATAATCTTGTTTTTTCTTGAATTATTATCAGTCCATAACCGTTCATCATATAGTGTGTAGCTACATTATTTACACTGACATATAATTAATATATTTGCTACATCATTTCATTGTATACACTTTAGCAGTGAGCCACTTACTTCGAGCAGGATACACTACTAACTTATCTTGATGTATTATGTCTATTGAACAAGATATTCGGCAAAAAGCCTTTATTAATCCTTACCAAAAGTTAGCGGTCAATTTGATGTTTACCAATAACTGGCTGGTATCGGGCTGTTGTCAATTGCTAAAACCCTATAATCTGAGCGAGCAACAGTACCATGTATTAAAAATCTTACAAGAAAAATCGCCAGAGCCATCAACAGTCAATTATATTATTGAAAATATGCGAGATAATATGTCGAATGTATCGAGGCTGGTCGACAAACTTGTAGCCAAAGGTTTGGTGATTCGCCAACAATCTTTGCAGGATAAAAGAGCCGTAGATATTATGATTACCGAATCGGGGCTTGATATGGTACACAATATTAGTCAGCTCATTTCGGCGTGGGAAGCCAATACAATAGGATTAAACGAGCAAGAAGCTAATGAACTTGATTTATTATTAGCAAAAATAAGAGAATAAAAAAAACACAACTGATTGATTATTAGACCAATAAATAATTGTTAACAAAAATTAACAAATAAATGTATTGACATTTAATGTTTTTACATTAATTTTGTTTCATCAAATTATGAGTATCGAACACGACATACAGCAAAAAGCATTTAAGTCACCATATACCAAAGCCGTAGTCAATATCATGTATACCAACAATTGGCTATGTTCTTTACAAAATGACTTATTAAAGCGTTATGATATAACGCTTCAGCAATATAATGTATTGAGGATTTTGAGAGGACAATACCCCAACCCCATTACAGTTTGTGGTATTATTGAGCGAATGTTAGACAAAATGTCGAATGCCTCAAGGCTGGTAGATAAGCTGATTATCAAAAACCTGGTAGTTCGTAAAGAATGCCCTAGCGACCGCCGTCAGGTAGATGTTATTATTACGCAACAAGGGCTTGACTTACTTTTGGAACTAGACAACCAACAACAACAATGGGAAAAGGCATTGCACAAACTTACTGAAGAAGAAGCTCTTCAATTAAGTTTTTTGCTCGACAAGCTCAGAGGTTCAGTTTAATTTGATTCACGACACGTATTTACTTATTCACATTTATATATCAATTTAAAAATTAATAATTTCTAAAAATGAAAGCAATTAAATTAATCGCAGGAATTTTCGTAGCAGTAGCATTCGTAGGTTCAGCAATCGCTGGTAACGGAGGAACATCTAAAAAAGCAGCTTCTTTGGCTGTTGATACAAAAGAATCAAAAATCCACTGGTTAGCTAAAAAAGTAACTGGTCAGCACGAAGGATTTATTAGCATCAGCAACGGTTCTTTGGTTGTAAACAACGGTAAAGTAGCTGGTGGTAATTTCACTATCGACATGAAATCTATTGTTTGTACAGATATTACAGACGAAGGATATAACAAAAAATTCATTGGCCACATCACAACTGGTGACTTCTTTGAAGTAGAAAAATTCCCAACTTCTACTTTCAAAATCACTAAAGTAGCTGGTTCAAATATTACTGGTGACTTAACTTTGCACGGTGTTACTAAATCTATTACTTTTCCTGCAAAAATCACTACAGCAGGTGGTAAAGTAACTGCAACGGCTTCTATCCCAGTTGACCGTACTGATTTTGGTGTAAAATACGGTTCTAAAAAATTCTTTGACTCTATCGGTGACAAAGCTATCGACGACGTATTCAACTTAGATGTTACTTTGGTGGCTGGTAAATAATCCAAAACACAGTATCACAGCTTAGTATCTTAAAAAATCCCCTCAATATTATGTCTTTTCCAAGATTATAATGATTGAGGGGATTTTTTGTACATTCTTAATTAGTATGCTTGCATAATATTTTATTTTAAGCGATATTGACCTTGCAAACCAATACAACCATTATAAAAGAATATGTATAACCAACCGATGCTAAGAGATGGAGCCTTGCAAGGCAAGACTATCGTTGTTACAGGTGGCGGCACAGGCTTGGGAAGGTCGATGTCGAAGTACTTCCTCGAACTAGGTGCTAATGTAGTAATAGCCTCTCGAAAACTACCTATTTTAGAACAAACAGCCACAGAATTATCAGCTTTGACAGGTGGAAAAATTATTCCTGTAGCATGCGATGCTAGAAATTATGATGAGGTTGAAAATGTACTTAAAGTGGCTATTGAGCATTTTGGTTCGGTAGAAGGGCTTGTCAATAACGCCGCTGGCAATTTTATTAGCCCTACCGAACGCCTTTCTCACAAGGCTTTTGATGTAGTTGTGGATATTGTGCTAAAAGGTACTTACAATTTCAGCCTGGCTTTTGGTAAATATTGGATAGCCAACAATATCAAAGGAACAGTCATGAGTATTGTGACTACTTATGCTTGGACAGGGTCGGCTTATGTTGTACCTTCGGCAACGGCCAAGGCTGGCGTATTGGCTTTGACTCGTTCGTTAGCAGTAGAATGGGGTACAAAATATGGTATTAGGTTCAATGCTATTGCTCCTGGGCCATTTCCAACAGAAGGGGCTTGGGAACGGCTTTTTCCAGCTGAAGCAATGGGCCAAGAGCTGGCTCATAAGCTAAGTCCTGTTAATAGAATTCCTTTAAAGCGGGTTGGCGACCACCAAGAACTTGCCAATTTGGCTGCATTTTTAATGTCTGAGTTTTCGGCTTATATCAATGGCGAAGTAATTACGATTGATGGCGGTGAATGGCTTATGGGTGCGGGGGAGTTTTCGGATTTAAACGAAATTCCAGAAGAAAAATGGGATATTATTGCTCGTGCTGTACGTGGCAAAAAATAGTTTTTCACCTTGTGGAGTTTACTTATAACGCCACAAGGTATTTTAATTTTTTATCAACAAAATCTTACTTTGTGCCGTTGTTCCATCGGTGTATATAATTGTAGCAAAATAAATACCATTAGCCCAGTTTTTAGGTAATTTTATTTTTGAGCAATTATCTTGCTTCTCCAATTCCCATCCCTGTTGTTCTTTACCATTTATATCCACAATGTGCAGTTGTCGGATAATCTGTTGTGGCTTACTAAAAAGCTCGTCGCTAGTTGGATTTGGATACAAAATATTATTTTCAGCAACCTGCGGCTCATTAGCCAAAACTTTTGAATAGTCTATAATTTCTTTATTGGAGGAATATAGCGTTGAGCCATCGGGCATCAACATTTTTAAGCGATAAAAAGTAAATACTTCAAAAGGCTTTTTTCCTTTCCATTCACCCGAATTAAAATTACCACTTTCGGCATTTAGTGAATATATATCTTGATATGTTTTGCCATCATAACTTACTTGTAAAACATAATTTTTGGCTGAATACCCTGTAATAAAAGTCCATTTCAAAAATATTTCATCCTCCTTTTCCTCCATCGTAAAGCTAACTAATGGTGTCCAGCTAGCAGCTAACCCAAACGTATTTGAAAGCGTACTTGCCGCAAAAGGGGCATCGGAAACTACCCGTAAGCGATACTTTTCTAAAGCTAACCCAGAAGGAATTTTAACAACAACAGGACTGCCTGTACCTTGCCCAACCTCCAACAAATATTCGCCATTGGTATCTAATAGTTCAACTTTATATATTTTATTTTCGGTAGTTGCCCCCGTAAAGTAGACCCTAAAATCTTTATCGAATGGCACAACACTAGGCAGTATTCTTGGTACTAATGTAGTAACAGGCTGATAAGGCTGAGCTTTTTTAAAAAAAGTACTATCCAAGGCATTCATCCATGCTTTGGCAGCTAGTGTTAGCCCTTGAATACCTGTTTTGGTATTTTCAAAATGCCCATGTTCGGGTCTAGGAATTTGAATGGTATCGGTATTGGGGCCTTTAAATACAATATTATAAGGTACTTGTATCACCGAATCTTGCCCCATGATTACAAACTTTGACCATTCCGAACGCACCGAAACACTTGAACGAGCTACCGCCCAAGGTAAATTATAGCCAAAATCGGCCCTAGTTTTATTAATAACATATTGAAGATTATCACGATAATTTCTAGCTGAAGCCTCATTATGAGCCGCATCTGATTCGCCTTGTTGCCAAAGAATAGCTCGAATACCTGTTTGAGCCGTAATATATTTCAGGCTATTTCGTACATTGGCATAAGGCTGATAATTAGGCCAATATTTACCAACATACTGGTTATAGGCAAGATTTCCTTTAGCCGATTGGCTCCAGTTTTCGGAAGTAGCCGCAGCCCAACCACAATTGAGAAAAAAAACAGGAACATTATGTTTTTGTACTATCAAATCGGCCAGTTCACCCCAAAGCCACGATGAGTCGCCAGAAGGATAAACACTGGTGGTAGCTCGCCCTCGGCTTACATTTCTGAGTGTCATAGGCTCGTTGGGGGCTACTGTAATATCGTTATCCAAGCGTTTATTGAGTCGGTCTATCACATTTACACGGTCAGAGACATCTTTTGAACCTAAACCTTGTACCCCCATGGCATTTGACTGCCCTGCTATCAAAAATACCTCCCCCACTCCTATTCTATCAATAAGTTTTTCTTCGACAAGCGTTGTGTTATTCCATGCTCGCAGATACAGATCATACCAGCCAGAAGTTACAGCTATAGTTTCTGCAAACTCGGCATCTCCCAATGACTCTGTCAATATTTTCCAAGCTATCAATTTGCCTCCTTGCGGAGCTAATTGATATTCTATTTTAGTAACTGAACCACTGGTATATCCTGCAATAACTAATTGAGCTTTGTTGTCTAACCCCCTTTGTAATACCAATCGAGAAAAAGGGTGCAAAATATGTATTTGACCGCTTGCTTTGCAGGACAAACAATACAGTAATAAAACAAGAAATAACCGCCAAATCAGTTGCATAATATAATTGAGAACTAAGAAATATAATTTATATCAGATGTTAACTTTGCAAAACAAAATAAAGCACAAATCACTGAATAACAAAACATTACTATTTTTTAGCATAAATCCAATCTTGTATAAGATATTTTATTGCTATTGTTCTCTGTAAAATATGGTATCCTTTTTATAAAATGGTATCGCAGCAATTGGAGATTGAGAGGAAAGAATAGAAGGTACAAAGTGATTTGTTAATATTAACTTAGGCTGTTTTGTTGAAAACGGTTTTAACTTTTAGCCCATAAGGCAATTGATAGAGACATAATTTTGAAAGCTTATCTAGTCAAATAAATGAGCGTATTCAAATCTTTTAAACCAAAAGTAAGCCGATACTATATTTCGCCAGAGGTATAGCATCGGCTATCAACATTTTTAGTAACTGGCAAATAAATTCGCCAGCTAGTAGGAAAAAATAACTTGTTGCAAAAATCTCGTACTATCAGCTCGTATTTATAGAGCAGGCGTTAATCCCAATTTTCGCCCTTCTTCTAGTACAAAAGGCATACCCGATTCTATGGTATTTTCGATTTGTCCTTCTAAAATAGCTTCCCTGACAGCCACTTTGATAAGTCCTACTTCCTTTGAAGGGCTAATTCCAAAGGTTTCCATAATCATTTCACCAGTAATTACAGGCTGAAATTTACGGAGTTTATCATTTTCTTCTACCTCTTTGAGCTTTTGTTCAACAATATCAAAATTACGCAAATATCGCTTTACTTTTTCCCCATTCTTAGACGTAATATCGGCACGACAAAGGGTCATCAAACCTTCCAAATCTTCGCCAGCCTCAAAAAGTAATCGTCTGAGTGCCGAATCTGTGATAGTTTCTTTCGACAAAGCTATTGGGCGTAAATGCAAGCGAACCAAGCGTTTTACATATCGCATTTTTTCATTCAGGGGCAAACGCATATTGGTAAAAATAGGCTTTACCATTTTTGCTCCGGCCTCCTCGTGTCCATGAAAAGTCCATCCTTTTTTCTTATCAAATCGTTTGGTTGCAGGTTTGGCAATATCGTGTAAAATTGCCGCCCAGCGAGTCCACAAATCATCACTTTTTTTGGCTACATTGTCAAGTACCTGTAATGTATGGTAAAAGTTATCTTTATGACCTTTCCCTTCTTCTGTTTCTACTCCTTTTAGTTTACAAAACTCAGGGAATATCAAATCCAACAAACCACACGTATCGAGTAATTTGAAGCCATAAGAAGGCACACTCGCCAAAATAATTTTATTGAGCTCTTCGGTGATACGCTCTTTTGAGATAATCTCGATGCGGTCTTTCATAGCAATAAGGGCATCGAAAGTATCGGGATGAATATCGAAATTGAGCTGTGTAGCAAATCGAACAGCACGCATCATACGCAGTGGGTCGTCTGAAAAAGTAATATCGGGTGCTAATGGAGTTTTGACAATTCTACGACGCAGGTCAGAAATACCATCGAATGGATCTATAAGCTCGCCAAAATCAGCCTTATTGAGTGAAATAGCCATTGCATTAATAGTAAAATCACGTCTATTTTGGTCATCTTCGAGTGTTCCATCTTCTACGATTGGCTTTCGAGAATCGCTTCGATACGACTCTTTCCTGGCTCCAACAAACTCTACCTCCCAGTCATCAATACGTATCATTGCCGTTCCAAAGTTTTTGAATACAGACAAATAGGTGTCGTCTCTTCCCGATTTTTTGGCTACTAATTCTGCCAATTCAATACCTGAACCAACGCATACAATATCAATATCTTTGGAGGGTCTTTTTAAAATCAAGTCACGTACAAAACCTCCTACGACATAAGTACGAACGTTGAGCTGCTGTGCCGAATCGGCCACCAACTGAAATATTGGATTACTATGTAATGTTTCTGTAAAATTCATATTTTCTAGCCCAATACAAATGGCTATTCATTAACTTTTGGCTCTGCAAAAGTTTTAATTATTTGTTGTAAGTAATCAAAAAGACAAGCTTTCTACTAAATAAACGCCTATCCATTAGCTATTTAGTAGTTATCGTTTCTAGTTGATATACTTAGCTTATTTTCTGATAAACTCAAATTCACCATAAAGCCCTAATTTGACAATTTGCGAAGGTTGAGGATTAGGGTTTTCACCTTTGGGGTTCTTTAAAACATAATCAACCTGAGCAATTAAGTCGGGATGAATATCGGCAAAACTTTGTGGACTAGGCTGCCCCGAAAAGTTGGCAGAAGTGGATACAATGGCTCGCTCCATTCGGTAAACTAACCCTTTGCAAAATTCATCTTTTACCAAACGAATAGCAATACTACCATCGGGCCCCATCAAATTAGGAGCCAGGTTTTTGCCTTTAGGATATATAACGGTCAACGGCTTTTCGGCAAACTCTACCAAATTCCAAGCTAGTTCGGGTATTTCAACTACATACTCCGACAATTGTTCTACTTTAGAAATCAACACGATAAACGCCTTATTTTCAGGACGTTTCTTAATAGACAATAATTTATCTACTGCTTTTTCGTTGCGAGCATCACAACCCAAACCCCAAATAGTATCGGAAGGATACAAAATGGCATCGCCTTTTTTTAAATGACCAACAGCTTCTTTATATAACTCAATCATACTATTTTATTTTTTCACAAAGATACAACAATAATGGATTTGATATGTTTTTTGTCAAATACCACTTTCTTGATAAAACAAGATATGTTCTCTGTTTTTACTGACCATTAACCACACCAGAGGAGTTAGAATAGGTTAATTTACGAAGGTAAAATAATTCGGTATCAGGCGTATCTGCCCTTTTCCCTTCTACTTTGCGTGTTCCCCATGCTATAAAAAACTGCTTATACCAAGCCGCTACGGTGGCCTCTTCATCTATTCGATTGGTGGTTTCATCGGATTTTATTTCAAAAATTGCCTTTTCGCCCACCAACTTATTTTCATGAATCCGTTGAGAATAGACCTTTCCTTTTTCAAAATAAGCCATCACTAGCTCGTTGCCCAAATGGCTTACTTGAATCTGTTCTACCAAATCTTTGCTTTCTAGGTTATCCATTATCATGGCGTTGTCCCACAAAATTTTTCCTTTGAGGTCAAACTCACAAACAACCGCATGTGTAAACCTGTAGCTAAGAGCTTTGTCTTTGGCTACTTTGTTTCTTAAACTAGCACCCACCATCATATAATTAGACGAACTATAGCTTGTAGCACTAGGGTAGTACACTTCGGCTACCAATAAAAATCCTCTAGGTGTTTTTTCGAGGTTATGCACCAATAATTTGTAGGTAAAATGTGGTTCTTTACCTTCTTTTTTCTTTTTCTCAATTTTTTCACGAACTCGCTCCTGCCTTTTGGGCGACATATAGCTGAAAAAGCTCTGCAAATCCGCAAAAGTGATGGTACTTGTCCCTTTCTCTTCGCCATCTTCGAGTCGGGTCAGATAGAGTCCTTTTGAATATTCGCTACAATTGGTTGAATAATTCCCCACAAGCATACTTTCATGCTCAGAAATCGGCAGCATTTTGCCACTAATAAAGCTCAAACTGTTGTTATCGATAGTTGGAACATGAATACTTCTTAGCAATTTGCCTTCATACGAATAACTCTGAATACCCAAGCCACAGCGCCCATTGCGGCGTTCTTTGATAATAACATTGAGTTCGTTTCTTTTTTCATCAATTTCCAACGCATTTACTTCAAGGTGTTTGTCATAAATACCATGCAGCACTTTGGAAGCCTGATTGAAGAAAGAAAAAGAAAGTACTACGGGCTTATCAAAATAAACACCTCCAATAAATGCGGTATTACCTAATACCTTAAAATGTGAAATATCGACCACACCCAAGAGTTTTCCTTTAAACTCGTCGAGCTCACCTATGGCAAGATCGAGCCTCATTATCTGGATATTAACTGTTTCGGGTTCGATAAACAGCCAAAACAAATACTCTTTGTTTTGAAAAGATAAACTTGGCTCAAAGTTGTTGGGAATTTCAAATTTGGTTTTCCAAAGTTCCTTCAGCGACGAGTCTATTCTCACAAAATCCCAAGTAATACTTTTGCCAAAAACCTCATTTTTTTCAAAAGTCAGCAATGCCCCTGCATCTTGCAAGGGTAACAAATCCATTTCTTGGCTTTGTTTGGGGTCTTTAATATATTCTAATTGAGCAATTTGCTGAAGCTGTGCCATTCCCGAAAAAGAAATCAATAAAAGGCAAAACACCCATAGTGATAGCCGATTATATACCTTCCTGAGCCGTAAAGGCATATTATGTAATAGGACAATAACAACCCGCTGAAAACGAGCATATAATCTTGTGTTAGCAGAAAAAAACCGATTCATAGTTAGAGCGTTTATTACTACAACAAGTTACACAAATCAATGTTTAGTCAAAAGAAAAACCTACGAGGTTTTCATCTTGTGGTATGGTTAAAGCGGGGATTTTGGCTAATTTTGCAAACTTAATTGGTGGGCTCGTCTGAAATACACAATTCAACAGGCATTTTTCAATAAAATACTGGTCGATTTTGTCATAAAACCAACTGTAGCCCTATCAGCTTTATTACTGGAAACATTTCCTCGCAATGAACATCGAAAAAATATTACAAGACAGTATCCAAACAGCCCTCAAAAATGAATTTGAGGTAACCGAAGCCCATATTGCCCTTCAGCCTACTCGTAAGGATTTTGAAGGGTTTTATACATTCGTAGTATTTCCTTATGTAAAAGCCCTTCGCAAATCGCCTGCCGAAATCGGGAATGCTATTGGCAATTACCTTATTGCTAATACTTCTATTGTAAGTGCATTCAATGTTGTACAAGGTTTTTTGAATATCTCAATTGCAGATTCGGCATGGACATCGGTATTTCATACCATTGCCGCAGATACTAGCTTTGGCCAACTTACCCCCAAGGACGAAACCGTTATGGTGGAGTATTCTTCGCCAAATACCAATAAGCCTTTGCACTTAGGGCACCTGCGCAATAACTTTTTAGGCTTTTCGGTAGCACAAATTTTGGCAGCCAATGGCTACAATGTAATCAAAGCAAACCTTGTCAACGACCGTGGTATTCATATTTGTAAGTCGATGTTGGCTTATCAAAAATTTGGCCATAACGAAACGCCCCAATCGGCCAACCTGAAAGGTGACCATTTGGTAGGAAAATACTATGTAGAGTTCGACAAACACTACAAAGTAGAAATAGATGCCCTAAAAGCACAGGGGCTGTCGGAAGATGATGCCAAAAAACAAGCTCCATTGTTGCTCGAAGCCCAAAATATGCTATTGAAATGGGAACAAGGAGACGAAGAAGTGGTGGCACTTTGGCAAAAAATGAACGATTGGGTATTTGAAGGTTTTGCCCAAACGTACAAAACAATGGGGGTTAGTTTCGATAAAATGTACAAAGAATCGGCCACTTATTTGTTGGGTAAAGAAACCGTAGAAGAAGGTTTGGCAGCAGGTGTTTTCTTCAAAAAAGAAGACGGTTCAGTATGGATTGACCTCACCGACGAAGGACTTGACCAAAAACTAGTTTTGCGTAAAGATGGTACATCGGTATATATTACCCAAGATATGGGAACAGCCGATTTGAAATACAAAGATTTTGGTATGTCAAAATCACTGTATGTAGTAGGCAACGAGCAGGACTATCACTTTGAAGTATTATTCAAAATTTTGAAGAAATTAGGCCGTCCGTATGCAGAAGGTTGTTATCATTTGAGCTATGGTATGGTCGACCTGCCATCGGGTAAAATGAAGTCACGCGAGGGAACAGTGGTAGATGCCGACGACCTAATGCAAGAAATGAAAGATACTGCCCGTGAACGTACCGATGAATTAGGCAAAATTGATGGTTTCTCAAAAGAAGAAGCAGAAGAACTTTACCAAACCTTGGCAATGGGTGCTTTGAAATATTTCTTACTAAAAGTAGACCCCAAGAAAAGAATGCTGTTTAACCCTGCCGAATCTATTGACTTCCAAGGCAATACAGGGCCATTTGTACAATATACTCACGCTCGTATTTGTTCTATCTTGAAAAAAGCAGTAGATTTAGGTATTGATATTGCAACGCCAAGCCAATATGCCCAACTACACGAAGTTGAACGTGAAATTATCTTTATACTAAGCGAATATCCACAAAAAGTAGCAGATGCAGGACGCGAATATTCGCCAGCCTTGATTGCCCAATATGTGTACGATTTAGCTAAATCATACAACCGACTTTTTGCAGATTTGAGCATATTTAATGCCGAAAGCCCAGAGGCGATGCAGTTCAGAGTACAGTTATCAAAATGTGTTGGCGAAACAATTAAGAAAGGAATGGCGTTATTAGGTATAAATGTTCCTAATAGAATGTAACAACCTTTTCTAATTAGTGCATTCACATGAAAAAGCCCTTGTTAATAATCATTTTAACTATCATCACAATTATGATTCTGAAACTAATGAAAATCGGAAGTTTATTGAGTGCATTGGCCATTCCTTTTACTCAAAACGACATCGAAAGCAAACCCGCTGGAATAGAGGTAGTTGCTAGTAAATCGTTGTATGATTTTAAAGTAAAATCATTGGAGGGAAAAGTCGTAGACCTTTCTATCTACAAAGGTAAGAAAGTGGTTATCTTGAATACTGCATCCAAATGTGGCTTTACGCCTCAATATGCAGACTGGGAAGCGTTTTATAAAAGCCATAAAGACAAAGTCGTAGTATTGGGCTTTCCGTCTAACGAATTTGGTGGACAAGAGCCTGGTTCTGACAGTGAAATTTCTTCTTTTTGCCAAAAAAACTACGGAGTTAGCTTTCCTATGTTCTCGAAGGTAGTTGTGAAAGGTGATGGCAAATGTGACCTTTACAAATGGCTTACTACCAAAGAACTAAACGGATGGAACGACAAAGAACCATCTTGGAACTTCTGCAAATACTTGATTAATGAAAAAGGAGAGCTTGTTAATTTCTTTGCCTCGAAGGTAAAACCTGATAGTGAAGAATTTTTAGCGGCTATCAATAAGTAATTTTGTGATTTTAGCCAATGGTGAATAAAAGCATTCGTATTTTTGAGAATGTTTTTATTCACCATTTGTATTTAAGCAGTTGAGTGAATAACCCATGAAGCTATTTTAAAGATATTTTTTGTAAATACATTAACGGATCCTAACAAATGAAAAATTGGATATCTGCTGCTCGTCCACGAACCTTACCTTTGGCATTAGCCAGTATTCTAATGGGAAGCTTTTTGGCGGCTGGGCACGATGCTTTCTCTTGGAAGATTTTTTGGCTCGCTGTACTCACCACCACTTTCTTACAAGTACTATCTAACTTTGCCAATGATTATGGCGATACCGTAAGTGGCGTAGACAATGCCGACCGCAAAGTGGCTACTCGTGCCGTACAAACAGGAGCTATTACCCGTGAACAAATGCGTAATGCTATTATTTTGATGTCGGTGTTGTCATTTATTGCAGGTTCTTGGCTCATTGTAGAAGGCTTGAGCAATACAAGTTTCAAAACTATTCTTAGCTTTTTTGGCTTAGGGATTTTGGCCATTATTGCGTCTATTACTTATACCGTTGGAAAAAAACCTTACGGCTATATGGGTCTTGGCGATATATCGGTACTTATATTTTTTGGCTGGGTTGGTGTAATGGGTACGTACTTTTTGCACACTCATCAGTTTGATTGGTACAACTTTTTACCAGCTACCTCTTGTGGGCTTTTTGCGGTGGGGGTTCTCAATATCAATAATATCAGAGATATTGAATCGGATACAAAAACGGGAAAAAACTCTATTCCTGTGCGTTTGGGAAAAGACAAAGCCGTAATATACCACTGGATTTTGTTAATAACAGGTTTTTTATGTGCTGTGGTTTATACCAGCATTATGCCCGAAGGTAGCCATTGGATTCACTGGATATTCTTGATTACCTTACCATTGCTTATCAAAATAGGTAGAGGTGTCGCAGAGGGCCAAACGCCTGCACAAATTGACCCTTTTTTAAAAAGAATGGCTTTAACAACCCTTCTTTTTGTAATTACTTTTGGACTAAGCCAAATTTTATAGCCTTACGGCTAGCTAGTAGTTCTTGCCGATAGAACTATTAGCTAGTTGTTTGTTGCCAATCGCATATCGCTACTAATTTTATCATATAAACTTTTGTGCGGCATCACAAAAATTTCCATTCTTCTGTTCATTCTTTGGCCTTCAGGAGTGGCATTTGTAGCAATTGAATTGCGTTTTCCATACCATGCGGCTTTGAGTCTTTGGGGTGCAACACCCATTAATACCAAGTAATTGGCCACTTGCGAAACCCTTCTCAAGGATAATCTATCGTTATAATCATCTGTTCCGTTGTCGTCGGTATAGCTTTCAATAATCACCGAAGTATAAGGGTACATTTGCAAAACTCTTCCTAAATTTCCGATATTCATTTTTGCAAATTCAGATGGTACTTCGCTATTGCCAATAAAATAAGAATCGGTGTCAAAGCGTATATGGATTAGCTTGGGGTTTACTTTATTGACAGGGCTAATTTTAATTTGCTTTTTAAGCTCAGCCGTCTGAGCGTCAAAGTATTGGTTCATTCGTTCTTCAGCCGACAGCACCCGTGCTTGGGGTGGCGAGTACGTTTGTCCAGAAGAGTAACTACTATTGGTTCTGTTCCATCGGGTATCCTCTACAATAGTGTTTCTATTGAAAATTTGGCATCCCTCCATAAATAAACCCAAACCAAGGAAAAGTCCTAATGCAATCTTTTTTATGTTGTATCGGTAGTCAAATTTCATGACAGTTTATCTTTTAATTTTTGGCTGTAAGCTAATTTTTCAGTAATTTGGCTGAATCTTTGATATTCACAAAGTTATAAAACAATTCGTAAGGTTAGTCTATCCCATTACTTCATTTTTCAGATAACTAACTAATCACTAAAACTTATTTTTTCAATTTTGACCCTATGAAAAAGAGTTTTTATTCTTCTTTATTATCCATTTTGCTGATTAGTTTCAACGGATATTCACAACAAACACTACCTACCCAGACTTTTCAGGAGTTGATGGATTTGGGAGTCATGCAAAGTCGTCAAGGCAATTATCCAGCAGCACAAAATTATTTCACACAAGCTCTTCAGCTTCAGCCCGACAACGCTGTGGCTTTCTATAGTAGAGGTGTAACAAAATCAAACCTCAAAGATAACCGAGGTGCAATCAACGATTTTGACAAAGCTATTGAAATCAACCCTCGTTATGCCGATGCGTATGTGGGGCGTGGTACAAGCAAAGCTCGCCAAGATGACCACAAAGGTGCATTACAAGATTATAACCGTGGTATCGACCTCAACCCTGTAGATGCCAATGCTTATTTTAGTCGTGGTTATAGTAAGTCTAAATTAGAAAATTATAAAGGTGCACTTTCTGATTACAACAAATCTTTGGATTTGACCCCCGACAATGCCCTAGGGTATTCTGCCAGAGGTGTAGTTAAGCAAAAATTAGAAGATTACAAAGGGAGTTTAGAAGATTTTTCAAAAGCAATTGAACTTAGCCCCAAACGACCGTCTTCATATTCTGGCCGTGCTTACAGCAAAATGAAAATGACCGATTATAAAGGTGCTATCGCTGACTACGGAAAAGCTCTTGAAATTAGCCCTGAAGATGCAGAATCGCTATATTATCGTGGTTTCTGTAAAAGCCAGATGGAAGACTATGCTGGAGCTCAAATTGATTTTGACAGAGCTTTGGGCCAAGACCCCGAAAATGCTCCTGCTTACTATGGCCGTGGTTTTGCTAAAAATAAATTAGGTAAAACAAAAGAAGCTATTGATGATTTCAACAAAGCTGTTTCTATTGGCAATATCGAATCTAAAAAAGTGATTTTTGCTGGCCCTATTACTAAGCAAATCCTAGACGATTTGCGTAGTGGTGTGTCTGAAAGATTGAAAATGGCAGAAATGTCGTCTGAGCGTTCGGAAGTATATTTTAACCGTGGGCTTTCTAAAGCAAAAATCGGTGATACGAAGTCGGCTATTGAAGATTATAACAAAGCTATTGCATTAAACCCTACTTTTGCAGAAGCGTATTTTACCAGAGGTATGGTAAAATCGCAATTGGGCGACCAGCGTTCGGCTATTCAAGATTGTACCAATGCCCTCAAATTGAACCCTAAATATGCCGAAGCATTCTATGTACGAGGTATTATTCGTCATGCCTTGGGCGATATGGAAGGTTGCAACGACTTGAGTAAAGCAGGTGAACTAGGATACACAGCAGCTTATGCCGTTATTAGAGACTTTTGTAATTAATCTAATAGTGATATTCACAAAAAAGCCTGTTTAATCACTTAAACAGGCTTTTTTTGTGAATATAAAGGGCTATTCAAAACGAAGGTGTTTCACTGATTCGCCAGACATTGCCAATTCTTCAAGAGAATCAATACCAATTTGCAGGTGTTTTTCTACAAAATTGACCGTTACTTTTTTATCACTTTCCTCTGTTTTTACACCATCGGGAGTCATTGGGTTGTCTGATACCAATAATAAAGCTCCGTGTGGAATTTTGTTGGCAAAACCTACTGTAAAAATAGTAGCCGTTTCCATGTCTATTCCCATTGCACGAATATCTGTCAAGTACTGCTTAAACTGCTCGTCGTGCTCCCAAACACGGCGATTGGTAGTGTATATCAACCCTGTCCAATAATCAAGTTCGTGTTTTTTAATCATAGAAGAAACAGACCTTTGCAATCGGAAAGAAGGCAAGGCTGGCACTTCTTTAGGCATGTATTCGTCGGAAGTACCCTCTCCCCTTACGGCAGCAATAGGCAAAATCAAATCACCAAGAGCAAGATTCTTTTTTAAGCCGCCACATTTTCCTAAAAATAAAACAGCTTTAGGTTCTATGGCTGTCAGAATGTCCATTACAGTAGCGGCCATTGGCGAACCCATCCCAAAATTAATAATGGTAATATTATTAGCTGTAGCAGTTTGCATTGGACGGTCGATACCGTTGATAGCAACACCAAACTGATCAGCAAACATATCTACATAATTTCTGAAGTTGGTCAATAAAATATATTGTCCAAAATCTTCGATAGCTGTGCCAGTATATCTTGGCAACCAATTGTTTACTATTTCCTCTTTTGTTTTCATACCTGATGAAGTGGTTGTTTAGTTAGAATTTGATTTGAAAAATTAAGATGAGGTTGATACAGAATCGTCTAAATTCATACTTTCTGGGCTATTTTTCGGTCTATTAGCCGTATATTTGCCTTCTTAATTACTGAATTGATTTGTTATGGAGTTACTCAATCTTCCTACATTTGACTACAAATTAAAAAAAAATGATGGAAAATTATACATTTTCGACGAGCTTCGCAAAAAGTATCTGATTCTAACTCCCGAAGAATGGGTGCGTCAGCATTTTGTACATTACCTGATTAAACAGCACCAATACCCCAAAAGTTTAATCAAGTTGGAAAGTGGTTTACAATACAACCAGCTCCAAAAGCGAACCGACATTCAGGTATTTGACCGCAACGGTAGCCTATTTATGATTGTAGAATGTAAAGCTCCATTTGTAGCACTCAATCAGGGCGTTTTTGAACAAATAGCTCAATATAATCAGGTTCTGAGAAGCCCATACTTGACCATCACCAATGGTATGACACAGTTTTGTTGCCAAACTAACTGGGAAACCCAGAGTATTCATTTTTTAGAAAACATTCCTATTTTACCCTAATTTCACAAAAGGATAATCATAGACCCTCAACTACTTAACTTGGGGTTTACTTATCTTTGTGAAAAAACTACCTTTATTATGCATAAAAAAATATTAGTTCTGTTACTTGGCCTTTGCCCAGTTCTAACAGATTTGCAAGCACAAACTACTACCAAAAAAACTGTAGCATCAGCCTCCAAAATAACTCCTGCCAAACCCAAGCTAGTAATAGGTATTGTTGTTGACCAAATGCGGTACGATTACCTATACCGTTATGCCAACAAATACTCGGCAGGTGGCTTTAAACGACTAATGGGTGAAGGCTTCAATTGTAGAAACAACCATTATGATTATGTACCAACCGTAACTGCGGCAGGTCATGCGGCTATCTTTACGGGTTCTGTACCTGCTGTTGACGGTATTGTTGGCAATGAATGGTTTGATGCCAAAACAGGCAGAACTGTTTATTGTGTTGAAGATTCAACCGTAAAAACGGTAGGTTCGGGTACTTCGGCTGGCTTGATGTCACCTAAAAACCTCTTGGTATCTACTATTACCGACCAATTAAAAATCGCCAATAATCATCAATCCAAAACCATTGGTATTGCCCTCAAAGACCGTGGTGCTATTTTGCCTGCTGGTCATACAGCCAACGCTGCTTACTGGTTTGATTCAAAAGATGGACATTGGATCACCTCTTCGTTTTACATGAATGATTTGCCACAATGGGTAAAAGATTTTAATGGTCAGAAAAATGCCCAAAAATATATTGCTCAAGGCTGGAATACCCTTTTGCCTATCGACCAATATACAGAAAGTACTGCCGATGACCAACCGTTTGAAGGCAAATTGAGTGGCGAATCAAAACCTGTATTTCCTCATGAATTAGCTGCACAGGCAGGTGTTAATTTGTTAGAGGTAATTCGCTCAACGCCTTATGGCAACTCGCTAACCAAGGATTTTGCCGTGTCGGCTATTCAAAATGAGCAACTAGGTAAAGGCAATCTAACAGATTTCTTAACTGTTAGCTTTTCGTCTACCGATTATGTAGGCCATGCTTTTGGTCCTAACTCTATCGAAGCAGAAGATACTTATTTGCGTTTAGACAAAGATATTGCTAGTTTATTGACTTTTCTGGATGGCTATTTAGGAAAAGAAAATGTATTGGTGTTTTTGAGTGCCGACCACGGTGTAGCTGATGTACCAGGCTACTGGCGTTCAAAGAAACTCCCTGCTGGTACTGTTGAAGGCGTAAATATTACCAACAATGTCAAAGAAGCCCTTAAAGCAGCCTTTGGAGAAGGTGATTTTATTCGTGCCGACGAAAATAACCAGCTGTATCTCAACCACACAACCCTAAAAGCTCGTAATATTTCACAGTCGCAGGTTTATCAAGTAGTTAGAGAAGCTCTTTTGAAAAGAGATGACATTGCCGATGTGATAGATTTACAAAATATCGCTAATGCTACCGTACCAACTTACCAGTTGGGTTATATCAGAAACGGCTACAATCCACGACGTAGCGGAGATATTCTTTATTTCCTAAACCCAGGTTGGTTTACAGGTAGAAAAACAGGTACTACTCATGGTTCGGTATATCGTTATGATACTCACATTCCATTACTTTTTTACGGCTGGAAAGTAAAACATGGCGAAACATCACAGCGAACCAATATTTCGGATATTGCCCCTACAGTAGCCGATTTATTGAGTATTTTAGAACCTAACGGAACAGTAGGGAATGTCATAACAGACGTGGTAAAATAAAGATTATTAGCCTCCTAGCCCGTTCAATAAAAGAGACCTAATCATTTTAGGTCTCTTTTTACTTTTCTTAATAAAAAAGCTTATTTTTGAAGAATATCTAGTTTGATATATTTTTAGTTAGATAAAAGTAGAAATACATTCTTTTTATTAATACTTTTAAGCTCAACTATTATATTTTCTCAACGTTTAATAGAACATATCGTCTGTATTTATGAAAATTGCTGTAATCGGAACTGGCTATGTGGGCCTTGTAACAGGGACATGTTTTGCCGAGACAGGAAATCAAGTCACCTGTGTTGACATCGACGAAAAGAAGGTCGAAAAGATGAAGAATGGTATCATTCCAATTTATGAGCCAGGTCTTGATGTATTATTTAACCGAAATACCGCCGAAGGAAGATTAAAATTTACGACCAATTTAGCTGAGGGAATCCAAGATGCCAAGGTGATTTTCTTGGCATTGCCAACACCTCCAGGTGAAGATGGCTCAGCAGACTTAAAATATATATTGAAGGTTGCTAATGACTTGGGGCCTATTTTGGACCAATACGTGGTGGTTATCGACAAGAGTACCGTACCTGTGGGTACAGCCGAAAAAGTACATGCTGCTATTGCCAAAAATGCTTCAGTGGAGTTGTTTGATGTGGTATCGAACCCCCGAGTTTTTGCGTGAGGGTGTAGCCGTAGAGGACTTTATGAAGCCCGACCGTGTGGTGATT